>JAYSPL010000076.1:0-2475 GCA_043722085.1 Candidatus Altimarinota bacterium
CAAAAATCAACGCTATATGTTGTATCGTATTATGACGGTTTTTTCATAGGAAATCCCATGGGATAAAAATTTAGTCCTCAGATTTTCGGGATAAGCCACTTAATAAGCTGCGTAAATACTTGTGGAGCAGTATGTTTTACTATCTTTGCGAGCCAATCAGATACATCTTCTATAAATATCTCTCCCGTAACTCCTGTAGCGTCAAGATATTTCTGAGTGACTGCGTTAATATTCCCATCACGGTATATCTGAGTGACTGCATCCTGAAATGCCCGAGCTTCTGGTGATAGTCATGCATAAATAGTATTAATTCTCTCATTGGTCCCAGTCGAAAAATCATCTAAAATACTATCAATGATCTGATCATTTACCATAGTGATGGTATTGATAATGGTTCAGATATGATTCTGAAAAGCATTCAATATAGCTATTTCAGATATATGTAACTTATCGATTGTATTTGTATAGTTCACATACTTGCCCTTTGCAAGATATTTACTCATTCTCCTTCCACTTTCAGTTCTTAATTTTTCAGCAAGTACATCGCCCTCTTGTCATACTCCATACTGAGAGATTCTACGCCTGAGAACGTTTTGGACCTTGTCCCAGAGGGTACGAGAAATAGGTGTTTTTCATTCAAAAAAGACTAATCAAGTATAGTAATTCCCTGTAGTTTTTTCGGTATATTCTCATATATAGATCGTGTTTGTGAATAATCTATCTGTCAATTCTCTATCAGAAAGGCGTATACCTCAGAAATTTTTAAGATATACTGATATCTCGACATGATTGGATCCATTCGCTTTCATCTCAAAGGCATGTTTTATAAACGGCATTTTATCATTTTGTTTGAGTACTCTTTTTTCGTTCACAAAAAACTTCTCCAGTCACCTCGGTGCCTGATAGGTAAACTCTCATTTCTCAAGCTTGAGTAGGATTCCACCAATAGATTTTTTGCGAGTATCGAGACTATCATAGTATCCAGCAGAGAGTTTCTTATGCAATTCTTCTTTATCAGAATTTTTTGTAATTTCCTTTACTGAATCATATTCAAGGTATAGGATTTTCTCGATCTTTATCTTCTTTTTACTCTTGTTATCTCAATATAGCCTATTTGTAATCTCAAGTGAGTCATTTGGATTTCTAGAGAGTCTCGATAGATCTCTTACCAATATAGTGCATGGGACCTTTACCTTATCGATTTCATGAAGCATCTGAGTGAAACATACACGTTT
Organism: Candidatus Altimarinota bacterium; assembly: GCA_043722085.1. GTDB lineage: Bacteria > Patescibacteriota > Gracilibacteria > BD1-5 > UBA2023 > JABFSX01. The sequence continues at coordinate 1,236 of JAYSPL010000076.1, forward strand.
CTTATTCTCGAATCCACTCCGTGTCTCAGAAAAAAGCTGTATATGCTCATTTTCATATCATAGTTTCTTCACCATACTATCTATGCCATCTTCTTGTTGAATAAGTGACTCAGATTGTTCCACTTTGTTAGTACTCCTCCTTAAATATGCAAATATTGGTACCATAAGAAATGATATTAATTAATAATTTCAATATGAAATCTGAAAGACTCATTAGAATCTTAAATTTCAAATTTCTTCACAAATTCAACCATCTTTCATTTGATTCTCTCAAATACGGTCTTTCTCTCTTTGAGTTTTGGTTCGAATTCAAGTGTCTGGATAATTTCCTCGATCTGAGGGGATTTCTCGGTATAGAGATATTTTTCGAGGACCTTCTCGAATCTACTCGCATTGATTCATTCCTCTTTACAAAACTCAATAAGGGCCATATTTTTCTGAATGAGGACAAATTTTTCAAATTCTGACGATACCTTATCAAGATCCTCGATTCCAGAGAGTGCCTCATCAATAAATTTATCGATGAGTTCTTTTTTACTTCGGAGCTCAATATCTCATTGAATGATATTATCTATTATTTTTTTATTCTTCTTTTTGCTTGCCTCATCCATTCATTGTAGGTTTGCAAGAAGGAGGAGAATATAGTCCACATCAATAATAATTGGTCGAGTGAGTTCGATCTCGAAATCTACATCTTCAAGTATCGAAACCTTATCTTTCTGATTCGCTGATTTCACACTCTGATACATATCGAGATACTTGCTCTTGTAATCCTCGAAATCTTGTTCACTAATGTGGATATCAATCGGATTAAAATCTGAGAACGTTGTGAGTGTGTTTTTTATTCTCAGAAGTTCTCGAAAGAGTCGTACAAATTGAAATTTATCATCTTCAGATATGAGTCCGTCGACCGAATCTATCGATGGCACTAGCTGATAGAATTCCAAAAGAGTTTTATTGAACCTATTTATATAGTCGTGAATCGGTTCGAGTATGACGGTTTCTATAGCTTCTTTATTTGAAAAGAGGGTAATTGCCTCATCCGTTGCTTGCTTGAGATTACGAAAACACACAATATTTCCTGCTGATTTTTTCTCATCGAGTATTCGATTGGTTCGTGAAAACGCCTGAATGAGCCCATGATGAGTCCGTCCCAAAAACTCTCACTCAAAATCTCATTGCCCATAAAAAATATCAGAAAGTTTACTTTCTGATATTTTTTTTAGGAAATATGCTCCAT
>JAYSPL010000077.1:0-1009 GCA_043722085.1 Candidatus Altimarinota bacterium
TAAATGAATGGATACCGAGATCGGAGAAAGGGGAGTGAGACTCTCAGGCGGACAGAAACAGAGGCTTGCTATTGCCAAGATATTTCTCAAAGATCCCGAGATCATCCTCCTTGATGAGCCGACGAGTGCACTCGATAGCTTCTCAGAAGAAGCTATCACCGTAGCCCTTGATGAACTTTTTAAGTGAAGAACCGTCATCATCGTCGCGCATCGTCTCCAAACCGTACGCAAGGCAGATGAGATCATTGTTTTGGATGGATGAGAAGTGGCAGAACGAGGCACTCATGTAGAATTGGTTGAAAAAGCTTGAGTCTATAATAGAATGCTCGAACTCCAGAGTGGATTTTAATGAAATATTTTCTCTATTTCCCATGCTTGAATATGTTTGACTCCATCGATCACGCCGAAGGATATCTCATCGAGTGATATCACATATTTTTCCCAAGAATCTTTTATAGCGGTGAGATTGCCGAATTCTCGTTGTATCACCGATTCGTCAGCCAGCAGATACGTCACTTGAATATATTTTCGTATACCATCTTTTTCGATTACAAAGTCTACCTCCTTATCCCCAAGTCGTCCTACGTAGACTGTATATCCTCGATTTTTTACCTCAAGGAATATGAGATTTTCGAGGATCTTTCCTAGACCAGAGTCATATCCAGAGAAGAATACCTTTCTCAGTAATGGGTCTGAGAGATAGAGTTTTCGTTCACGGTTGAATACTTGTTTTCACTTGAGATCGTAGAGTGGTGCTTCGTAGATGAGAAATGCATTTTTGAGATAGTCTACATAGTTTCCGAGTGTTGTGAGATTGGTAGATATGCCTCGTGATGCAAGGGTTTTCATAATTGTTGTGAGACTGATATTATTACTCACATTATTTACAAAAAATAAAAATACCTCTTCAAGTGAGTCCGTCCCAAAAACTCTCACTCAAAATCTCATTGCCCATAAAAAATATCAGAAAGTTTACTTTCTGATATTTTTTTTAGGAAATATGCTCCAT
>JAYSPL010000078.1:0-1368 GCA_043722085.1 Candidatus Altimarinota bacterium
ATGGAGCATATTTCCTAAAAAAAATATCAGAAAGTAAACTTTCTGATATTTTTTATGGGCAATGAGATTTTGAGTGAGAGTTTTTGGGACGGACTCAAATCGGGGAGGTTTTATTTTTTATCTTTTTTTACCTTTCTCTATTATGCTCAGTCGTACAAGATTCCAAGATGTATGCGATCCTCAACCTATAGTAGTGCCTAGTTTCAGAAAATGAGATACTATACTGTTGCGTGGAAAAATGCACTTCATAATGGCGAAACTCCAGGCAGATACAGAGAATCCAATCACCTACAATATATGCAATGACGAGCTCCTCGCTGCACAATTCTGAGTGAATATAGATGATGCGGAAATCTTACCCATTGAGACTCTTTCTGAAAAGATCCGAAATCGAGCCAAAAACTTTTTATAGTTTTGCTTTTTTTTCATTTTTTCTATACTAGTTCATATTTTGTTGACTCTATCTGCTATGTCCTCTCCTAACTATTCCACCGAAACCATCGACCGTATTAAAAAACTCGATCGCATGAGATCTCTGTGAGTCAATCCATTTGCCAATCGGTTCGACACCACACATCAGATCTGAGCTATCAATAGCCAATATAGATCCAAGCTCGAAGAGGGTGCAACATCACCATTTCGCAGTGTAGAAGACGTGATAGTCACTCCAGTGAGTACTCTCAGTATTGCTGGACGAGTCGTCCTCCATCGGAGTTTCGGGAAGATATGTTTCGCAACAATATCAGATGGAACGGGTCGGATTCAGGTACTTTTTTCTCGAGATAATTGTAATATAGTAGTGGATGGAGTGAAAAAAGATATGTTAACTTTTATTGATGAGGATACTTCAAATAAGAAAGTTGCTGAATGACTTGCTATGACTTCCAGTGGCGAGGTCCTTGGAACTTCAGCCTACAAGTTTGCTGAAAAATTGATTGATTTATGAGACTTCATCGGAGTTACTGGAGAACTCTTCTATACTCACAAGTGAGAGCTGACGCTCTTTGTATCAGAGTTCACTTTTCTCACCAAGGCGATCCGCCCTCTCCCTGAGAAGTTCCATGGTCTCTCAGATACCGAGACTCTCTATCGCGAACGCAATCTCGATCTCGTGACCAACGATGAGACATTTGCGAGATTCAAGCTGAGATCTCGGGTGATCCGTGAGATGCGTCGATTTTTTGAGTCGAAGGGATTCGACGAGGTCGAGACCGCGATACTCCAGGTTCAAGCTGGTGGTGCGATGGCGAGGACATTTTCTACGCATCACAACGATCTCGATCATGACTTCGTACTGCGGATATCATTGGAGTTAGATTTGAAAAGAACTATTGGTGGAGGATTTTCTCGAGTATTCGAAATAGGGAA
>JAYSPL010000079.1:0-6158 GCA_043722085.1 Candidatus Altimarinota bacterium
ATGGAGCATATTTCCTAAAAAAAATATCAGAAAGTAAACTTTCTGATATTTTTTATGGGCAATGAGATTTTGAGTGAGAGTTTTTGGGACGGACTCAAAAAAGTGGGGATCATATCTCCTATTATTTCGTCTCCTCTACCTCTGCCTCCACTGATCCATCATCATTCTTTTTTTCTTCTGTTGGAGCGGCAGCTGGATCTCCTGCATGAGCATAGATCGCTTGCCCGATTTTCATCATCACATCAGAAAGTGCCTTGGTAGCTGATTCGATAGCATCCTTCGATGCATCTTGTTCTGCGAGGACCTTCTTGAGATCTTCGAGCTTTGCGCGAGCATCAACCCCATCAGATTCTTCATACTTATCCTTATTCTCATCGAGCGTCTTCTCAGACTGATATACGAGTGAATCACCATGATTTCGCGCTTCGATTGCTTCCTTTTTCTTCTTATCGACTTCACGGTTTGCTTCTGCCTCTTTGATGAGTTTCTCAACTTCGGCATCAGACATTCCCGTTGATCATTGTACCGTGATCTTCTGTTCCTTGCCAGTTCCCTTGTCTTTGGCGGTAACATGGAGCACTCCTGAGGCATCAATATCGAGAGTTACCTCAACTTGAGGAACACCCCGAGGTGCTCAGGCTATACCTGAGAGGAGGAATCGCCCCAATGACTTGTTATCTGTTGCCATCTCGCGTTCTCCTTGAAGGATGTGGATCTCCACTGAGTCCTGATTGTCGGCAGCGGTGGAGTAGACCTGAGACTTGGAACTTGGGATCGTAGTGTTGCGCTCAATCATACGAGTCATGACACCGCCGAGTGTCTCGATACCGAGTGAAAGTGGCGTCACATCGAGGAGAAGAACGTCCTTCACATCACCTTGTAGTACTCAAGCCTGGATAGCAGCACCGAGTGCCACTGCCTCATCTGGGTTGACGGTTTCGTTTGGTTTTTTAGCAAAGAACTGCTCTACCTTGGCCTTCACCATCGGTACACGAGTAGAGCCTCCTACGAGGATCACTTCATGAATCTGAGAAGGTTGCAGACCTGCATCTGCCATTACCTTACGGCAAGGCTCAATGGAACGCTCGACAAGATCCGCGATGAGTTCTTCAAATTTTGCACGAGTGAGGGTAATATTGAGATTTGAAGGAACTCCATCAGTCATCGCGATGAATGGTTCATTGATTTCTGTAGAAGTTACTGATGAGAGCTCAATCTTTGCCTTCTCTGCTGCAGAGCGAACTCGCTGGATTGCCATAGCATCCTTGCGAAGGTCGATACCAGTTTCTTTCTGGAATTCTTTCATAACGTATTCAAAAATTGCGTGATCGAAATCATCACCCCCAAGGTGAGTATCTCCATTGGTTGCCAGTACCTGAAAGGTTCCATCGCTTCCAATTTCAAGAATCGAGATATCAAATGTCCCTCCACCAAAGTCATAGACGGCGACTTTTTCATCTTTCAGAGGATTCACTCCATAGGCAAGTGCTGCAGCGGTTGGCTCATTGATAATACGTTTCACATCGAGACCAGCGATTTTACCCGCATTGATGGTTGCTTGACGCTCAGAATCATTGAAGTATGCTGGAACCGTGATAACTGCCTCAGTCACCTTCTGTCCCAAGAACTTCTCTGCGTCATCCTTGAGTTTTTCAAGTACCTTAGCTGAGATCTCTTCTGGACGAACTGGAGTTCCGTCCCAATCAATCATACATCCCCCATCTGATCCTTTGGTTACCTTGAATGATACATTCTTGAGTTCTTCGGTCACTTCAGAGAATTTGCGTCCGATAAAACGTTTTGCTGAATAGATAGTATTTGCTGGATTGGTGACTGCCTGACGACGAGCTGGCATACCCACAATAGTCTCGCCTTTTTTGAGTGCAACGACTGATGGAGTCGTTCGTCCACCCTCTGAATTAGGGATGACTTTTGCTTGTCCACCTTCCATGAAGGCAACACACGAATTCGTTGTACCGAGATCGATACCGATAATTTTTCACATAGAGAGTAATAGTTAGATAATAATACTAGTTTTAGATTTTACCTTTTGCAAAATCCAATACCCAAACATTTTATACTTCTTTGAACATAAGTCAAAAGTTTTTAGCACTTTTTATGATTGAGTGCTAATTCTGTTTCTATACATAAAAACTTGTAAAAGAAAAATTGCTTATACAATACAATTGGATTATATATCCTTCCTATAGAAAATAATTTTTGATAATAGTTCTAGGTGGAAGAATCATAAAAATATTTGTCTATTCATGTCGTCTGCATGTAAAAAATTATAACTTCTCGCCTCTATGAACTCTTCTAATAAAGAAGCTCAAGTTGCCCATCTTTGGAATGAAAATGACGCTCGTACTCTCGCAAATGAGACTATCGAAAAGGCAATTTTCCAAGCACAACATACAGAACATGCCAGAAAAGATGCAGCAAAAATACTAGCCACTGAACTGCTTGAATATATCAGACACCTTGTTTTAAGTTGAATGGCTCCATCATTTTACAATAGCCTTTATACTCACGATTAATTTCTATGCTCGCTACTCTTCTTTCTACATCACCCTACACGCTCCTCTACTTCTACCCAAAAGATGATACCCCAGGTTGCACGCTCGAGGCCAATGATTTCACGAGACTCATTCCTGAGTTTGGAACTCTGGGAATCCAGATTATTGGGGTATCAAAAGACTCAGAATCATCACACGCAAAATTTTGCAATAAGTACAATATGGGCATTATGCTGATCTCAGATGAAGATGAAACGCTCCATAAAGCGTTTGGAGTAATTGGGGAAAAAAAGAATTATGGAAAGGTCTATATTGGCGTCATTCGCTCTACATTTCTCCTAGAGACCACTGGTAAAATTCTGAAGGAATGGAGAAATGTCAAAGCTACAGGACACGGTGAAAAAGTACTTCGGGAAGTGAGAGGAATTCTCTAAGTGGGGGCTAGTAATTCAAAAAAAGATAGATATACTCTGGATAACCTATCTTTTACTATGTCCAACCTCTTCAATCTCCACTCCCCCTATCAACCCACAGGCGATCAACCAACTGCCATCAAGACGCTCGTTGACTCTATACGAGCCTGAAATGATTTCCAGACGCTCCTCGGTGTCACTGGATCTGGCAAGACATTTACCATGGCCAATATCATCCAAGAACTGCAGCGACCAGCATTGGTAATGGCGCACAACAAGACCCTTGCCGCGCAACTCGCACAAGAATTCAAAGAATTTTTTCCTGAAAGTGCGGTGCATTATTTTGTGAGCTACTATGACTACTATCAGCCCGAAGCCTTCGTAGTCAAGAGTGGAACGTATATCGAAAAAGAAGCGACGATCAATGAGGAGATCGACCGTCTTCGTCATGCGGCAACTGAGTCCCTCCTCACTCGTCGTGACGTGATTATCGTTGCGTCAGTATCATGTATCTATGGTATCGGTGAAGTGGATCAATATGAGGCGCAGTGTCTAAAATTCGAGAGAGATAGCGAATATGTGATCGAAAACATTATCAAGGAATTGGTTATGGTACAGTTTACGCGCTCTACTGCTGATTGGAAACCAGGCATGTTTCTCGTGAAGTGAGATACCCTCGAGATCTGGCCAAGTTCCAGTGAATCCATTATACGGCTCGAGTTTTTTGGCGATACCCTGGAGCGTATTTCTCGAGTGGAACATCTCACGCATAGACTACTTGATGATATGACGGAAGTGGTAATATTCCCGGCTAAGCATTTCGTCACTGAAAAGGGTGTGATTGAATCCGTAATTCCAAAAATCAGAGAAGAGATGGAAAATCAGGTAAAATTCTTCGAAGCCAATGGAAAACTCGTAGAGGCAGAACGAATCAAGATGCGAGTGGAATACGATCTCGAAATGCTCACAGAAACTTGATATGTTAACGGTATTGAGAACTATTCGATGTACCTCTGAAATCGTAATATCTGAGAACCTCCAGCAACGCTTATGGAGTTTTTTGGAGATAACTTCTTGACCTTTATCGATGAATCACATATGACAATACCACAGATCGGTGGTATGTACGCGGGAGATCGCGCTCGCAAAGAGAATCTCGTCGGGTATGGATTTCGATTGCCATCGGCACTGGAAAATCGACCACTCCGCTTCACTGAATTCGAACAAAAAATAGGACAAACCGTATTCGTCTCAGCCACCCCATCGAAGTATGAGGCGGCGCATGAAAAGGTTGTGGCAGAGCAGGTAATTCGTCCGACAGGACTCCTTGATCCAGAGATCACCATAGAAGATATGGAATATATGGTGGATTCATTGATGATGCATATCAAAATGGCAATAGAACGTGGAGAGAGATCATTGATCACGACCATTACCAAAAAATCATCCGAAGATCTCGCAACCTATTTTGCTGAAAACGGTCTGAAGGTCCGATATCTTCATAGTGAGATCGAAACCCTGGAACGACTCGAAATACTCAGAGAATACCGACTTGGTAATATAGACGTCATCGTCGGTGTCAACCTCCTTAGAGAAGGACTTGACCTGCCAGAAACCAGTTTTATCGGAATACTCGATGCTGAGAAGGTTGGATTTTTGAGATCAAAGACTTCCCTTCTTCAGATTATTGGTCGAGCGGCTCGTAATGTGAATGGATACGTGATTATGTATTCCGCAGCATGTAAAGTATCAGATGCGATGCGAGATGCAATCGAGGAGACGGGGCGTCGTCGTGAGGTTCAGATACGCTATAATACTACCCACGGTATCACACCAAGAACTATTATCTCATCAGTCAAAGAAATCTCGATACCTTCCAAGAAAAAAGAAACCTTCGAAGGAGGTGCAGTAATGGGCAATGTGAGCGCGTATATCAAGCGACTGGAACTCGAGATGGACGTGGCTGCAGCAAATCTCGACTATGAAAAAGCCGCCCAAGTACGAGATGAGCTCATTGCATTACGTAAACGTAAATAGTAAAATTCCCAAGAATACTTGGGAATTTTTTATTATTTTCTGATTCATCAGATCTTCCCTTCCCACTTCAATTTATGAGAAAGTGCATTCTCCGCTGCGTCTTGTTCTCATTTTTTCTTGGAACTTCCTTGTCCTCTTCCGAGTTCATGAGAATGGAGAGATACCGCTACGAGATACGCCTTATTATGGTCTGCGCCAATTTCCTCCATCACTTCATAGAGAGGCGTGACTCCCCAAACCTCTTGCGTAAGTTCTTGAAGGGCTGATTTTGGATCGATAAATAGCGATTGCTCAAGGATATGGGGCAGAGTGGTGTAGACGTGGGAAATGATGAATTCTTTTGCCTTTTCAAATCACTGATCCAAATAGAGTGCCCCAATCATTGATTCGAGAGTATTGGCGAGAATATAGGGATTCTCATGTCACTTCGCATTGTATTCTCCGCGAGAGACCTGGATCACATTCGAAAAATGGAGATTATGCGCAATCATAGCGAGATTGCGCCCGCGAACAAGCGCAGAACGGATATCCGTGAGCTCCCCTTCTGATTTACCTGGAAATGAATGAAAGAGTGCTTCTGTGATAACAAGTTCGAGAACAGCGTCACCAAGATATTCAAGTCGCTCATTGGACTCGGCGTAACCATCAGTCACTTCATTGAGGACGGAACGATGCACACAAGCAAGCGTATAGAGATCTGGATTCTTTGGAATGATATGCAGTGTAGTGAGAAGGTGCGTCACATGAGTTTCGAACTCTGGCCGAGTAAAGCGTATGGAAATTCGAGACATGGCGTGAGAAATTATTTTTGTGTATTCTACTGATAATTTATTTTTTTCAAACAAAAATAACTGCTCTCTCTACAAAAAACTCCCCTTCTCTTACTTTTATAAGTAAATGAGGGGAGTTTTTCTTTGGATTTCGGTGGTGGGCGATATAAGATTCGAACTTATGACCCTCTGCGTGTAAAACAGATGCTCTAACCAACTGAGCTAATCGCCCGAAAATAATGGAGTGAAAATGGAATGAAGCGGGATTCTGGAATAAGCTAATGGAGCGGGAATTGTAGATGAACATAGTGAAGCAGGAATTGCGGATGGTGGATCATACTAGATTCGAACTAGTGACCTCTTGGATGTCGACCAAGCGCTCTAACCAACTGAGCTAATGATCCAGAGAAAACGAGGAAATG
>JAYSPL010000080.1:0-1010 GCA_043722085.1 Candidatus Altimarinota bacterium
TCTTCTTCTTCTTCTTCTTCTTCTTCTTCTTCTTCTTCTTCTTCTTCTTCTTCTTCTTCTTCTTCTTCTTCTTCTTCTTCTTCTTCTTCTTCTTGTCAAATCCTGAGAAAGAAATACTATTTTGTCATCCTTAGCGAAGCCGAGGATCTCTCTGAAAGAGTACAGATTCTCGCAAGCGAGAATGACAAAAATAGAAACGTCCCTATAATTCCTTACACTTTACTTTATGCAAAAATACAATTCCCTCACATCAGAAGAGGCTCGTGTCATTATCGGAAAGGGTACAGAGATGCCATTCGTCTGAGAGTATACGGATACCTTCGAGGATGGTATCTACTCATGCCGCCAGTGTGGCGTTGACCTCTACAGAAGTGAGTTCAAATTCCACTCCGGATGCGGTTGGCCATCATTCGATACGGCTATCGAGGGTCGCGTCCGTGAGACGGTCGATGCGGATGGAAGGCGGACAGAGATTACCTGTGCGAATTGCGACTGACATCTCGGTCATGTATTTCATGGGGAGAGATTCACTCCTGCCAATACTCGTCACTGCGTGAACTCCCTCTCGATGAAGTTCAGGAAAGAGCCTAGAAAAGAGGAATAATCCCACTATATTCTTCCCCTTGAATTCATATATAAAGGTATGTCATTTCGAGCGGAGCAGAGCGAAAAGAGAAATCTTCGATATAATGTTTCTCTAAAAAGGTACCTATAAAGAAGATTCACCCATTCGGGTATACTGACTATCTCACCCTTTCATTTCACTTCAGGGATTCGAAATGACACACCTCTCAGGACTTATTTCATAATATTTTTACCTATGTCAAACATATCACGTGCCTATTTCTGAGGAGGATGTTTCTGGTGTGTCGAGGCGGTATTCGGGAGACTCGAGTGAGTCAGAGAGGTTCACTCAGGTTATATGGGCGGGACGACTGAGAATCCCACCTATGATCAGGTTTCTATGGGAAGAGGGTGACATATCGAAGTGATCGAGGTCATCTATGATC
>JAYSPL010000081.1:0-1094 GCA_043722085.1 Candidatus Altimarinota bacterium
CGCAGTACCTGCTTCGTCTTACCAAGAGTAACCTAGAGCAGATATGGTTTTTGTTGGAATTTTGTCAAGCGGAAATGTGGGTAGTGTGAGTGATTACGATATAAGTTCTTGTTTTTAGATCGAGTCTAGTATATTGTCTGTGGAGACTATCGTATACTCTCTTAGAGTAGTGAATATATTCGTATTTCACGTTATTTTGACTATAATCAGTCTATGAAAAAATTCTATTATATTCTCATATGTATGAGTATGCTCCTGTCTGCATGTACTGTTCAGGAGCCTATGACAGTAGTGCCACTCCCCACGAGGACCTCTACTATCCTCGCCCTCGGTGACTCACTCACGATAGGGTATGGTCTCCCTGAACCTGAGAGTTACCCGAGTCAGCTCCAGGATCAACTCAGCACTCGTGGGTATAACTATAGGGTTGAGAATGCTTGAATCTCCTGAGATACGAGTGCTGGACTCTTGTCTCGTCTGGATTGGGTTCTTGAGGGAGATAGTCCCAGTCTTATCATCCTCTGTATCTGAGGGAATGATGCCTTCCAAGGCAAATCAGTCGCAGATATCGAGATCAATATCCGGACTATCATCGAAAAAATAAAAAGCAAAAAAATCCCAATGCTACTGGCAGGCATGGTTGCACCCTACAATCTCTGAATGGACTATCGAAGAGAGTATGATAGTCTTTTTCCGAAACTTGCCAAAGAATATGCCCTTCCTTTTATGCCATTCTTACTGGAGTGAGTCGCCCTAAAGTCTGATTTGAATCAAGCTGATCGCATTCATCCTAATACAGCAGGATATACGATCGTCGTTAGAAACCTGATACAAGTACTCGAGAGAGAAAAACTCATAAATAAATAATACTATTATACTATGCAATCAATTTTACAATTTCCATGATTTCAGATATCTATTTCTGACAAAAGTGACTGAGACTTTCGGGATATACTCATACATCCAGAAATTATTCGAGCAAAGGAACAGATACATAAGAGTCTGTCCCAAAAATACCTAACGCCAGTTAGGTATTTTTCTTATATTTACCCTATTTTTTCCTCTATTTTCCCTTTGCAGATGCGGAAATATGA
>JAYSPL010000082.1:0-4550 GCA_043722085.1 Candidatus Altimarinota bacterium
CGCAGTACCTGCTTCGTCTTACCAAGAGTAACCTAGAGCAGATATGGTTTTTGTTGGAATTTTGTCAAGCGGAAATGTGGGTAGTGTGAGTGATTACATGAAACTGTAGTGAATCTATAATAATTTTTTGTATAATAGAGTTTCTCTCTAGAGATTTCCTAAAAGGATCATACCAATTGACTATAAGTCATAGATCATGTCTCGAATCTCTAGAGATTTCCTAAAAGGATCATACCAATTGACAGTACTAGAAACACTCAGCATGACTGATCTGAACCTGAGGAAATATAAAATTGCGAGGGTGTTTCCATGCCAAGTAAAGAACCGAAATAAGAACAGTAGTAACTATCTAAGAATGGCTACTGTAGTAGCAACTATATTCCAAAAATTGATAGTATTTGATCTCCGCCATATACAATCAGAGCAACAATCAGTCATTCTCAAAGAGCCAGTGCTCCGACAAATTTCCAAAAATTCATACGTACTGTTCCTGCGACGTAACAAATGACATCAGTTGGAACTACAGGAGCAAATGACCACAGCATCACAGCAAAAAACCCATATTTTTCAATAGCATCGTGTATTTTTTTATTGTGATTGTGTCTTGCGAACATCTCATCGAAACCCATCATATCAGAAAACCGATAGATCAGTATCCCTGAGAACACAATTCCGAGCATCGAGATCAGGAATACGAGATGCGGATTACCCGGGAAGAATAATATTCCAACAAGAACTAGTGGAAGACTAGGAGCCAGAACAATGCCCCGTATAAAGGATGCTAAGATATATACAACCAGTGCTGCTGAACCAAATGACTGGAAAAAAATAAGCAGGTTTTTTGCCTCCATAAAGTCTCTATGCACAGAGAGCCAATACCCGAGATACGCAAGTCAACATATCCATATAGCCAGTACCATTCTTCGCAAGTTTTTTATCATAACCTGATAATATGGATTGGTTGCTTTTTGTCAAAAAAAGATATTATAGTATATATCTTATATATTATGTCTACATCGTTTTCACTCGTTTTTGGTGGTTGAGCTGCCCGAGGCCTTGCGCATATTGGTGTGATAGAGCGACTTGATGAATTGGGAGTGAGTCCTAGTGAAATATCTGGAACCAGTATTGGTGCTATCATCGGTGCATTCTATGCTGCCGGTTATAGCGGAACAGATATGCGTAAAATCGCAATAAATACAAACTTACTAAAACTCATAGATCTTGATCTCAGAAACTGACTCCTCAAGTGAAATAAAATAATGAAATATCTCTCGAGGTACTTGGGCGATATACAATTTGTAGATCTGTGTATTCCACTTTCCATAGTAGCCACCAATATTGATTCCTGAGAGAAGGTAATATTTCGAGAAGGGCGTGTTATAGATGCTATCCGGGCTTCCATTGGGATTCCCGGTATATTTATACCATACAAATATAATGGCATGCATCTCGTGGATGGTGGAATTATAGAAAATCTTCCTATTGGGTCGTTATTGATGGATCATCCTGTGATAGCCATATCTGTACAATTAGATATATGTAAACGAGTACGAATCAAAAAATCATTCTTCTTTCCTAATGGGACCCTCCTGTCAAATTCATATGAAACTATCAGAAAGATGGTCTGAATAATGATGATCCAAAATGAACTCAGATCAATACAATCAAGCAAATCATCAGTCATATTGATTCAACCAGGACGTGATGATATTGACTATTATGACTTCAAGAAGATGAACCATATGATCCATGAATGATATATATCATCGTCCAAACTTATAGATTTTTTTAACTAACTACGTATGATACAATACCTCTCTATACTTACTATACTTTTGCTCAGTGGGTGTTCCTCCCAAACTACAGACAATCGCATATCATCACCATCATGAAGCTGAGAAATATGATGAATTAAGGATCCATATACCATCGGATCCGTTGATACGGCGTTTAATTTGATAGGTCCAGATCACAAGATCGAAGTCGGATGAGTACCAGACCCAAAAATATCTGGTATTACTTGTTTCTATAGTCGAGCAAAAACAGGCGGAATTACTGGTGCAATATGACTAGCCGAAGATACGAGCGATGCGTCCGTGGCCTGTAGACAGACTGGAAAAATCATATTTAACGAAGCTATTTGAGCAAGTGAAGAGATCTGGAGCAAGGATACGAGTATATTCTTTAAGTCATTACAAATTGTGAGATTCTATGATAAGAACTCAAATAGCCTAATCTACCTCGTCTATTCAGATAAACTCATCGACGGATCTCCAAAAAACTCAATATCAGCCGTAGCACTAGACAGTATCATCCCTACACTTAAATAATATCTGTTATGAAATTCTCGGAAGTTCATTCAAGTATTTAGAAATATTTCCCTATACAATTTACTAGTCCTCAAAATTTGAGCATTATATTTCCATATGCTCTCTCACTCATACAAATGAGATATATCTTACCAGAGGGAAGTTCAGATACTTGGCGTGATACTATTTATCCTCTTTTTAATCACTAATACCAGAAATAATATGGAAAAACCACAAAAACATCAGATCCTCATGGTATGAGGTGGAGAAGCGTTCGCTACTACCATAGAATACCTCAAATACCTAGAAGGGTATAAAATTAATAGAGGAGAAGATCATAAAAGCTGGAAAAATTGGCTTCTTTCTGGACTTTCTGATGATTTCGAATGAATAAGGGTCAGTATGCCAGATACCAATAATAGCTACTATCCCGCATGGAAAATATGGTTTGAGAAGTATTTCGAGTATCTCGGCACCAAGAAGTTGGTAGTTATTGGGCATTCTCTGGGGGGTATATTTTTAGCAAAGTATCTATCTGAAAATACCTTTCCAAGATGTATTGACGTCCTCCATCTGGTTTCTCCCGTGTACGATAATGACTGATTACAAGGAGAATCTACTGCAAGTTTTAGTCTCAATACTGATACTCTAAGTGGTATATATACGAGTGCAAAGGAAATTCATATATGGCATTCCAAAGACGACGCAATAGTGCCGTATGAACACAGTATGAAATATCATACTAGTATAAAAAATTCAATACTACACACGTTTAACGATAGAGGACACTTCTCTGGGCAATCTCATTTTGTTGAACTATTTCTCGAAATACAAAAACAAATCTAGTCGAGATATTTTTGTATATTTTGTATAGTATTATTTGTATCACTTATGGAAACTATGAAAAATCCATAGAGAGATACAATAATTCGCTTGCTTTTTTGTTTGTTTTGTTATACTAGATGTAGTTAAAAGCGATCGAGCGGCTATCACCCGCGAGCTCAAGGAAAGAAAAATTCGAAAGAATCTAGTAGAATCCTTCGGAGTCAACATACTCCGTTATCAAATCACAATCAAGTATCCGCTTTCGGTGGTACCTTCCTCCATAGCCTTGTGCGCCGGAGGACCTGAAGCACACAGTTTATTTTGTGTGCTTTTTTATTTTATGCCATCAAGAACAATTCTTACGCATCTTATCTCTTGAAATTCTGATTGAATCAGAATTGTAGAATTCACAACGCGACCTATTCAATGAATTTCATTTCCTCGTAGTCTATTTAAAGAAGTAAGTGAAAGAAGTGAACTCTCGAATGCTTGAGTTTATTTCTTATTCTGAGAAGATGAAAATGAAAATATTCAAGTATATATAGGTCAAGCTTTGAATTTAACGGAAAGATTAAAAAACCATCTAAGAAGTTTGGAAAAGAACTTTTGGACAACAACGGTATGTTTTACGAAATGACAAACAAGGCTTAATAGTGCGCAAGTAAATTATCTAGAATCAAAATTAATAAAGAAAGTTAATGAAAGCTGAAGAGTTGATAAAGATCATATCTTAAATGGAAACGCATGAAATAGGGAGCCTCTTGATGAGTTTCAAATTGCTGATTTAGAAGAATTTTTAAGTGATTTAGAAATACTTCTATGAACACTGGGACACTCTATCTTAAGTCCATATTTTCATAAAAATAATAGATGAGAAATTCTTAATAATGAAAATCAATCCGAAGTAATCTATTATCTTAAGCGATGAAATTGTGAATGAAAAATGGTTTATATAAATGAGGGTTTTATTGTATTAAAGGATAGCATGTGACAATCTATGCAAGCTGCCTGACTAAGAGATTGAATTTTGAAAAGACGAGAAAAACTTGAAAAAGACTGAGTGATAGAATTTCTTAATGATTGAAAGATTAAATTTCTAAAAGATCATCTTTTTAAAACCCCTTCATGATGATCAATTATACTTTCTGGTTCAGCCTCAAATTGATGGTGAGACTGGAAAGATTGAAATGGAAGATCTCTTTGAGAAAATGAAAATTATTGGCAATCTTCTAATAATTAAATTTTTCTCTCTATGTTTCCATCCCTCTCCCCAAAAACAATCATTCCCAGCTCTTATATCATTTGCCTTCGCATAAATGTCAATTTAAAATAGAAATGTCGTAAGGTTTTTAAAAATAGAAATGTCGTAAATGGATGGATTTCTATGTGAGTGTTGGTTGCCAATGTGGATCG
>JAYSPL010000083.1:0-16370 GCA_043722085.1 Candidatus Altimarinota bacterium
CGCAGTACCTGCTTCGTCTTACCAAGAGTAACCTAGAGCAGATATGGTTTTTGTTGGAATTTTGTCAAGCGGAAATGTGGGTAGTGTGAGTGATTACAATACTCAAAAAAGAATATTACAACTTTGCTAAAAACCCAAGTATCTGCTACTATGAGAGTATAATAGCAATCATACTATGGCACTCAGTCATTCCCATACATCTCTTAGTACCAATCTTGTTACTGAAATACTTCCAAAAGATGCAGGTACAACTCGTATCTTTGCTCATAGAAAAGCCATACGAGCAATACTCAATAGAGATACCACGAACAAATACAAAGATAATGATGGTAAGACGAACTACCCACTCCTCGTCGCTGACTATCTGGAATCTATCAGCATGATTCCATGGATGTCGCTCGAGATGTACAACCTCTTCGTTATGCTCGCACAGAGCTATACAGGTAAGAATACCAACTATTCACAGATATTGAAGAGACTCCGTGAGACGGACTTCCGACCAGTATATACCAGTGTATCCACAGGAAGGTCTCATCCAGAGAGTATCAACCATCTTATACATAACCAAGCATCACACATCGAGCAAGGCATCGTAGAGCTCATCTCCAATGGGATAGATGCTATGAATCCTGGGAAAAGCATCGGGAGATTCGGAGAGGGATTTTATCAATCTCTCCGATTTCTCACAACATCTACGGATCAGATACATATAGATACCTACACAGGTCCAGATACAGCTATAGCAGGAGCCAAAAACTCTCCAATATCTCTCCATCTTCGTCGACAGAATGACATATACCAGATGACATCGAGACCATCAGTTCGGACAACTCGTGGGACGACTATATCTCTCGTCAAAACTCTGAAACAGGATGATATAGTGGGGATATCTGACTATGTATCTCGAGCATTCGCAACCAACAATAAAGCTCAAATATACATAAATGGTACCCAGATAAATACACGAGAAGGATATATATATCACAATGGAGAGTATCATGACGCTCCGAATGTGAGTATCTATATCAGTATCTCGCCTACAGGTATATCTGTTGCAGATAGTGGTACTGGTATGTCCCCAGAGGATATATCGAGCAAGCTCCTCGCCCCCAAGACGAGTGGTAAGAAAAAGTCATCATTCAGCGATATAATGACAGAATACGAGGCAGTAAAAAATGAGACGGCTATGTTCTATAAAAAATCAGATATTCCTGTAGCAAAGACTCATGTCAGACTCACTATAGCCGGGGTACTCATAGAAGATTTCCATATTACTGAGGTGCCCACTCTTTTGGATTTTACATTTGATTTTCCGAGCTTTACCTGGGTTCCAGATAGTCGCAATCGCATAGAGATAACGAGAGAGGTCACTACATCACTCGTCGTCATGCTCGGCAAGATGTCACGTATCACTGACCATACTGAGCTCTGAGCGGTAGTATCTATCCTTGGGGCGATCATATCTCGTTTTGAGTTACAGAATGCTCGCAATGCTATTGAGCTCCAGAGAGAGCTCAGTACACAATTCGCAGAGATACGCACCAGATTGAACCAGTTTGGGAATATCTGCATGGCATCTATCCCAGAGATACGATCAGCACTGGGTACACGGGATGATATCACCTATATCCATCCGACACTCTGTCCGCTCTCACTTGCAGATATACCAGGTGTCCGTGTACTCTCTGGTATAGAGCATCAGAGAAAACCATTTTATGCGTGTACATTTGCAGATACGGCGACTCGTCACTACGTCATCACGTCAATGGGCATACTCGTAGATGAGGCCTATCTAGACACGCCAGAAGACATAACAGTACTCAATTCCGCTATCAATCTCAATGTCGGATATGAGACTCCTGTCGAAACAGTATCATATGGTATCATCCCCTCTACTCAGACTGATGAGACACGCATAGATAGTCAACCATCAAGAGATCTTCTCATACGTACATACAAAAATTCTGAAACAGCAAGACTCGCATATGCACGAGACTTGCAGCAATATGTACAAAGCACACTTCCGGCTATAGAGTGTAGTGACTCTCCCTTTGCTCGGCGACTGGAGCAATATCTCCTCCCGACATCTACATGGTATATGTCTCACAATATAGATGCTACGTGACGAATAGATATACTGCGAGATATATTGTTTCCACAAGCACTCTATCTCACTATATCACCCCATGGAGTAGATACAAAAAAATGATCTCTCACCATGAGACTCATATCTCTCATGTCTCGTATGTCAGTAGAAGATATGTGTCGGGTCGAACAGAGTGTATATATACTCGGCATATCCCCTGACCCGTATATTATGCTCGAGAGATATATCGACTACGCTGAGCGAGCAGGTGACGACGTTCTACATGTCCATACGATTATGTGGGACCTCACAGAGAATATCTCTCTCTATCTCGAAGTCGCCTATAGAGAGACCCTTGCTCGCATACGTGTCAATACGGCGACTCCAGCAGATTGGCGTACCCTTCTCACATTGCCTGTATTTTTCTATAGGGGGGTATGTATGACTCTCCTCTGATCTCTATATTGTCACTCTCTCGTCTCTACTCCGACGGGATTCGCCTGTCTAGTACAAGTAGCGAAATGATGGATCCTTGCGTGTACCAATGACGCATGAACTCTCCGAACCTATACCACGACGCAAGAGGGATGAGAGATAACAGGTTGTCGCTCTCTCGTCTCTACTCCGACGGGATTCGCCTGTCAAGTAGAAGTAGCGGAATGATGGATCCCTGCTGAATACTATGCTGGCTTACTTCATACAGATATCTCTACCAGAGATATCTCATCACCTTCTCCGAGTGTGAATGGATTGTACCAGATGCTCGTATTTGGCGGTGAATTTCTCGATATACAAAATCCTAGGATAGGAAACATTTTCCCTATCTGAGATACGAGAGATACTGGGACCTTATCAGAGCTCATGCTGTTGTTTCGAGATAACAGAGATATATTCAGAGGAAGTCTCGATTCACAGCGTCCATCAGTGGATACACTCCAGCAAAGAATCCGTTCCATACTGTCGAGATTGTTATCTCGTTTTTCTCCTAACTCCCAGATATCTCCAGAGATACCTACGTATATACAGGGGATATTTGCTCACTTCGATCGGGATGCTCGCTCTGCAGCACATCTCCGACCTGCGATATTCGCGACACTCGAGTGACAAGACCGTAGTGGTATGATATGGCTGCGTGAGGCAGTCCAGAACGCTCGTGATGCGATAGAAAAGGAAAATCAGTGAGGTGCAGGCATATCCACTCAGATAGACATAGACTTCTTCAAGGATGCAGGCGAGCAGTTCATCGCTCGTATATCCGATGGTGTTGGTATGTCGCGGTATGATGTATGGAACTATCTCCTTCCACCAGGATCGAGTAGCAAGGTCGCAGCCGATGGCGGGGGGATGTTCGGGCAGGGATTTTATTCACTCCTTGTATGAGCCAAAGAGCTCTCTATCCGTACAGGTATATGAGATGGTACGGTGACCTATATATACATAGAGCCACTGGTAGACAATGATGGACGGGTCGATGATTTTGATATATCAGTGTATACTCAGACTGAGCCAGATACACCACGAGGGACTATCATAGAGCGCATAGATGACTCGAGTGGTATCATGACTAGTATCCAGGCCCTTATCGGGACAGCCTATATAGACCGTTATGTCGGAAATGTATCTGGTGTCGATATCCGCTATAACGGTCATACTCGCAATGCCCCGATACTCCAATATGGAAAAATACCTACTCCATATGGAGATATATCCCTTGGACAAAACAACGATCAGAGGGAGCGTCTCACGAGTAAGTGACTCTATATCTCTCAGATCCATGAGTATTGGCTCGATATACTCCCTTGATGGATGAGGGATCTAGTACATGCACACGGACTCTCTCTCGATCTCCCCACCGGGATAGAGCTCACGAGATCACGCAATGCTGTCGCTGATAGTCTGATTATATCTCGCCTGCAGCCGTATATATTCAGGCTTGTATGTGACTATGTGGTCTCTGGATTCTATATGGGTCGCAACGATATAGAGATGCTTCCACTTGACTACCTCGGACTGAGTCAGTACGATACAACACATACAGACAGCACTACCATACTCGCAAACAAATATAATCAGAACACACCACTCACAGGTACAGAGATACTCTCTCTGCAAAATCCAACAGTCATGATAGAGTTTCTCGTGCTCATACAGAGTATAGATATATCAGGCGAACGACTCTCTCTAAAAGATATAAAAGCAAAACACAAGAAACAAACACTCGACATGAGTGCCGCAGGAACGATCATGCAATCTCGACTCGATCAAGCTAGAGAACAATGAGATAGTCTCGATGTGAGTATGGAAGATTGATATCGAAGACCAATCATGATACATCGACTCGATACTGAGTGAGCTATGGATGATCCAGTGAGAGTGAAGCAAGGACAGCTCATCGTATATATGGACAGTCTATTTCAGCCACTCGTGACACACATCTTCGGTCAGGGTATGCAGCTCAGAAATGGTCTGTATCAGAGGATGGATACGCATGAAAGTCGTGTCGCTGACTACGGCATACAGGGAAATATTCTCTATATGAACTGGAATACAGAGCATGTATGACGATGGTACAATTATGAGATGCAGGCATCTATTCGCAGAGAGATAGTAGAGACGATGACCCATGAGTTGACACACTTGCGTGAAGGTGATAAGTGGTGAAGTCACGAGACATGAGTACACACTGATGCGTTCGAGAATAGACAGAGAGAGATACTCGATATAATGCTCCAACGAGTTGGGGAGGGAGGACAGAGAATAGAGGAAAAATAGAGGGAATTATTCCTGAAAAATAATCCATTCTATTGTATAATCGATATTGATCTCATAACAAGCTGTTGGTATCTTTTCGGGTATTCGATAATTCCACGGGTTCATCCACCCGAATTCACTCCTGATGAGATAGTGTCAGATTGGATAGTGTTTACCCGATCATATATAGATAATCGTTCCATTTTTTAGGAGATATTTCTCATAGCATTCTCTATTATACTCTCTCGAGAGATATAGTTTTCCGTGTTCTTGTAGTATGTATACGATTTCTGTCGCATACATTCAGATAAAATTCAGTTTTTCGATAGAGAGTAGGTCAGGATGATCCCGTAATAAGGATTCTTCCGAGGTATCGAGAAGATATGATATACAAGCGAGTCCGCAAGATGCGCTATATTTTTGGGCAAGAGATTTTTTCATTCTTCTATACTATTGTATATATATTATAAGCAAATTTTTGTAACAAGAAAGATTCAACAAGTAATTAATACTTTTATATTTTCGCTTCCTGACTTGATTAAGGGCTATTTTTTCTTGCATTATTAAGGCTTTCTTATATACTTTCACTTAGTTATTTTCCTATATTTTCAACCTGTGGATCTCGTCAAACTTTTCGGCTCGCGTTCGCGGGTCAAACTCCTTGAAAAACTCGTCATCGAAGATGTAGTGGCTCGATCTAGTACGGGTTTTTTTATTCGTGAGCTCTGTCGTGATGTGGATGAACAGATCAATGCAGTCAGGCGTGAACTCATGAATCTTGAAGCACTTGGAATCCTGAAATCTTATGAACAAAACAAGAAAAAGTACTATCAGATGAATCATAATTGTACGATCTATCCTGAACTTATCGAGATGTTCATGAAGACGTATGACGTGATGAAGCCCGTGAAGGAGTTCTTCAAGTGACGCAAAACTCTCGATCTCGTGACGATCTCTGATGCGATACTCAACTTCCGCAATGAAACGACCAACAATATTGTGGATATATTCATCATTGGGGAACTCGATAGGATCGAGTTCAATACTTTTCTCGAGAAGACATTTTTTGGAAAAAAGGTAAAATATGCCATCATGACGCTCGATGATTTTAGTCATCGTCTCGAATATGATGACAAGCTCGTTCTCTCTATTCTCGCACAAAAATGAAACATATTTCTCAGGGACCGTCTCGAGATCGAAGGAACAATCGAGGCCAAGCTCAGAACGAAAAAGATATTTACTAAGTAAATGGGATAAATGAATTCAAAATTTGAATTCATTTATCCATTGGTAATCTCGAAACTCGCTTGCGAGTCTCTTTTTTTATGACTGGAGTATATGAGGGAAATAGTTGGAGAAAGTGAGGAAAAGTATAGAATTATCAGGCTAATTCTTAATTTATAGATTATGGCTCACTTTTCTCAGTTCACTCAGAAGTATAGTCTCTCGAAAACACTCAGATTTGAGCTCAAACCAGTTGGAAGGACTCTTGAGAATATTACAGCTGATAAAATTCTCGTAAAAGACGAAGAGATCGAACGAGCATATCAAACTCTCAAACCCATTATGGACCAAATCCATGAGCAATTTATCACTGAATCACTAGAATCCGAACGAGCAAAAGAGATTGATTTCTCTGAGTATATACAATCGTACATTACCGAAAAAACAGGAGGAGAGAATATGGATCAGAAGAAAACACTCGACAAAATTAGAGCAGAATTTGCTATTTGTTTTGATATAACGGCTATGAAATGGAAAGAGAACATAGGAAAAGATGAAAAATGAAAAGATATTCTTATGGAAAAATGATACAAGATTCTTACTGAATCAGGAATTTTGGATTATATAAAAAATCATGCAGAAACACTTTCGGACGAGTTTGCTTCACAGCAAGCTATAGAAGATGCAATAAAGCTTTTTGACAAATTCTTTACCTATTTCACTGGATTTAACCAAAATCGAGAAAATTATTACACTACTAAAGAACAAAAGTCTACTGCTGTGGCAACTCGTATCGTCCATGAAAATCTCCCAAAGTTCTGTGATAATATTCTGACTTTTAAGAAAAAACACGATGAGTATGTATGAGTGTATGATTCTCTCGATAAAACCAAGCAAATTAAGGATGCAACAACCAATAAAATGATAGATATATATCCGATTACTGGAGATTATTTTCAGGATTTTCATTATAAATTATGTCTCTCACAAGCGGAAATAGAAGAATACAACCGAATGATAGGACACTACAATAGTCTCATTAATCTCTATAATCAGCAACAAACCGAGAAATCTAAGAAACTCCCCGGATTCAAAACTCTCTATAAACAAATTGGCTGTGGATCCGAAAAAGCATTATTTTTTCAGATTACTCATGATTTTGGACAGGATACCGAGAATAGAAAACAAAATATCCCTGAAGCTATCTCAGTGCAAGAAATACTCCAAAAAGTGGATCAAGCAGGAAAAAGGTATTTTACAAAAAATGAAGAGTTCAAAAATGTACAAACCTTTCTCGAAGATATAGAAAATCGTACTGATTGGCTGTGATACTACTGGTCAAAAGCAGGATTTAACACAATTTCAAGTTGGTACTTTGCTGACTGGCAAAATCTTGCCGAAAAATTCAAAAAATCAAAAGAAAACCCACAAGGAATATGGGAAAAAACCGATAAAAATAAGGAAATGGAAACGGGAGAAAAAGTAAAAATCCCTGATGTTATCAGTCTATCAAAGATATTTGCGATTTTGGATCAGACACCTGATTGGTCAAAAGGATTTTTCCGAGAGAGAATACTGGAGAAAAAAGACTGGACAGATGAAAAGGAAAAAATCGATACTGAAAAACAGAAAATATTTGATGTAGCAAAAACACCAAGTGAGGTGATTATTCGTCTGTTGTGTCTCGATATCTGTCGAGAGATAGAGGCTTGGGAAAGTGAAAAAGTGGCAGTGCTCACACTCACGAAATATCATAGCGAAGAGTCAAAAGCACTTATCAAATCATGGATGGATCACACGGTGAATATTTTCCGTATGATCAAGTATTTCGCTGTCCCAGAAGGAAAAATCAAAGATGAACCCATGAATGCAGTCTTTTCTGAAGTACTCAAGGGAATACTCTTTGAACCAAAATTTGAGAATGGAAACGACATCAATTGGTATCAGTGGTATGATGGACTCAGGAATTATCTCACAAAAAAGGTAGGAGAGGATGAAAAAGAAAATAAATTGAAACTGAATTTTGAAAATAGTACCCTGGCAGCAGGATGGGATATAAACAAAGAACGAGATAATTCTTGTGTCCTCTTACAAGATGGTGGAGGAAAGCAATATCTCGCCGTGATGACAAAAGGAAATAATACCGTATTTCAACCACAAATTGGATCGAGAAAAAATATTTCTCAAAATCCTCTGTATATATTCGATGGAGACGAAATATGGAAAAAGATGGAATATAAGCTTTTGCCTGGACCAAATAAGATGCTTCCAAAATGTCTCATCCCAAAATCAGACACTAAAAAATATGGGGCGACTAAAGAAATTTTGGAGATTTATAACTCATGAGCTTTCAAAAAATCAGAGGCAATTTTTGATGTGGAAAAAATGAGAAAATTGATTGATTTCTATAAAGCAGCACTTACCCGATACGAAGACTGGCAAGTATTTGATTTTCAATTCAGGTCCACAAGCGAATATGAAGATATCAGCAAATTCTATGCAGATGTAGAAAAACAAGGATACAAACTTGGTTTTTGATCCATAAATAAAAAAGTTCTGGACTCACTCGTGGAATCTTGAAAAATCTATCTTTTTGAAATCATAAATCAAGATTCAAATAGTAAAAAATGAGAAAATCATAAAAATAATCTCCATACAATTTACTGGAAATCTATATTTGAAGAGATAAAGAATAGACCGAAACTCAATGGAGAAGCTGAAATATTTTATCGTAAAGCAATTTCTTGAGAAAAACTAAAAAAGAAAATAGATAAAGCAGGCGAAAATATAATTGATGGATATAGATTTTCCCATGAAAAATTCCTTTTTCATGTACCAATTACTCTCAACTTTTGCCTTAAAGATGAGAAAGTAAATGATACTGTCAATACAACTCTTGTATTTCAACCTCTCACTTTTCTCGGAATCGATCGTGGAGAGAAGCATCTTGCCTATTATTCGCTCGTAGATGAAACAGGAAAAATACTCAAACAAGGCAGTTTCAATGAAATCAATGGACAGAATTATGGAGAAAAACTCGAAAAAATAGCAGGTGAGAGAAACGAAGCTCGAAAAAATTGGCAGAAGATCGGAACAATCAAGGAGATGAAAGAATGATATATTTCCCAAGTTGTCCACGAGATAGTGAAGCTCGCCACCGAACATAATTCACTCATCGTACTTGAGGATCTCAATACTGGATTCAAACGAGGAAGACAGAAAATTGAAAAGTCTATCTATCAGAAATTCGAGCTCGCACTGGCGAAGAAGCTCAACTTCGTCGTCGATAAATCTGCAAAACTCGGAGAAATCGGGTCGGTGACGCATGCTCTCCAGCTCACTCCACCAGTAACTAATTATGGTGATATTGAGAATCGCAAACAAGTCGGGATCATGCTCTATACTCGAGCAAACTATACTTCTCAGACAGATCCTGCGACTGGATGGAGACGATCACTCTATCTCAAATATGATTCCAAAAATCCGCTTCAATTTCTGGAAAAGTTTGAATCTATCGACCAAGAAAATGGCATATATATTTTCACTGTCAAACCTGATGAGAAAACATGAAAAGTATGGAAAATTACTTCTCGAGTGGATCGATATATCGGAGGAAAAAATATGCATGGAGATTGGGAACAATTACCATTTGAGGCTAGCAAAATACTCGATGAAATCTTTGTACATATTTTATGAGATTCCCTCCTAGAGCAGATCACCGAAAATAACCTGGTAAAACCTGACATGCTCAGAAAAGTATTTGAAAAGAAAACTGCCATTGAGGGGCTTGTTTTCGTGATCAATACGATTATGCAGATACGAAATAGTGGACCAAAGAAAAAGGATACTCTATGAAATACCCTCTCAAATCGAGATGATGACTTTCTTCATTCGCCTATTGTGGATAAGGAAACAGGTAAGCAATATGATTCTCGGGCATATTGGGATAGTATCGAAGGAAAGGAAACTATTGCAAATAACCTACAACTTCCTGTTTCTGGAGATGCCAACGGTGCCTATAATATTGCTCGAAAGGGGATTATTATGAGTGAACATATCCGAGAAAACAAAGACCCCAAAGATCTCGACCTCTTCATTTCTGATGAAGAATGGGACCTCTGGCTCACGGATAGTAAAAGATGGAAAGAAATGTTACCAATTTTTGCTTCTCGGAAGGCTATGGAGAAGTATAGGCAAAGGGAAAAATAGGGCTTTATTTTTTAACTCTTTGTAAGTATGAATGATAGTTTCAAAAATCTGTATGAGGTGAGGAAGACGGTGAGGTTTGAACTGAAGCCATGCAAAGCCACTTTACAAAAATTACATGAAGAGAAGATTTTTGAATCTCCTCATTTTGAGTCAAAAATTTTTGTCAAAAATGATATTGAACACACAGAAGCAGAGAAGAAAGTCGAGAATTATCAATTTTGTGTTAATTTTGACGAATTAAAAAAACTTATCCAAAAATGTGATCAAAAATTTAAAAAAGTAAAAGAAGTAAAAAATTATTTAGAGGAAAATCCGGAAATTCTTTGGTCTGTTTGGATCGATCCTGAAAAAATAAAGATTATCGACAAGAATCTGAGGTATAAATTGCAAGAAAAGAAACGATGGGAAAAGAAATTTTGGAATGAAGTTGAGACTAAAAATAGTAGCTATCAAGTACAGTGGAAAAAAGGAAGTCTTTTCACTCTTGATGATATTGACGCTTATTTTGAAAAAGTAAGAAGTAGAGAAAACTCTGAAAGAAAAGCAGGGAAATTCACGATCCAAGTTTTAGAAAAAATCACTTATTTGCTTAACCAATATGAGATCAGAAAAAGACAACTTTTATTAGAAGATAGTTTACAAGATATTTCATTTCTCAAAAAAAGAGAAATTGTTGCGAGAGCGAGAAATTTCTTTGGAATATTTTTGAATATGGAAAGAACTTTGTCTCTTTTTGTTTCAGAATACGAAACAGAAAAAGAAAAATTTGATGAGCCGTTGAAAGCATTTTTTATTGAATACCAGAAAGATTTATCAAGTATAATTCAAGAGATTGAAACACTTTTTAAAGAATCAGATTTGTATTTGCATAATAATATTCAGAGAAGATTTTCATTAAATATCAGAGCTATAAATCCTAATCCTGAAAGTACAGACAAATCTACAAATCAGAAAATTACAGAAGAAGAAATTTTAGAAAAAATTGAAAAATTAGAAAATCAAATTTTAAATCTAAAAACTGAAAAGTCTAAACTAAAAGGAATATTTAAAAGTAATAAAAATATTCAGATACAAAATAAATCATCAGAACTCACAGAACTTCGCAGGGATTTGGAAGAAGTGAAAATTACTCATTATGCTGTTTTGATAGAAAAAGAAGGAAATTTCTTTTTGGCAATGGAAAACAAAAGAAAACCAAATAACTCAATCAAAAAAATAAATGAATTTTCTCTTTTAGATGTAGTAGAAGGACATACTTGTAAGACTTTTATTTATAATTCTTTAACTTTTAAAGCACTGAGAAGACTATGCTTAGAAGAAAGTAGCTCAATGAGAACTGATAATTTTTTGAATCTTCCAAATGTTTCTTGGAAAGAATCTATACAAAAAGGTAAAGGAAAGGTAAATAAAGACTGGAAAAAAGAGGAATATTTTCAAGATTTAGTTCAGTATTTAGAATCAATAACAAAAAATAATGTTGCACAAACAGGAGTTTCTTTTTGATATGAACAATATCAAGAATGGGGTAAATGCCAAAATATTGAAGAATTAGAAACTTTGATAGATAAACAAGGATATCAAGCAGAATGGAAATATGTTTCTTGGGAAGAATTAGTAAAAAAAGAAAATGTGGAAATTTTTCAAATTTTCAATAAAGATTTTCTTCTTGATGAAGGCTTTGCAACATCTGAAAATGATAAGGAAAAAATAGAAAGACTTAATAAAACAAAAGAAACATTAGGGGATAAATTTGTGCCAAAACAACAAAAACAAGACCGAAAGAGGGACTTATTTACTCTTTATTGGAATAATTTTGTTCAAGATATTCATTCTGAAGAGTGGAGAATAAAACCAGAAGGAAAATTCTATATTCGTCTCAAAGACGATACAAACGAAACTCAAAGAGTTATTGGAAATGAAAGAAAGACGAATAAGGCAAGATTTTTTGAAGATAAAATCTTTGCTGATTTTGGACTTGGAATAAATTCTACTGTAGATACAGTAGGAGCAAAAGCAAAGACAAAAGAAGAAGTAGAAAAACATATAGAAAAAATAAACGCTCTTCATAAAAATAATTCTCAAGATTTTTATATTCTAGGACTTGATAGAGGTTTAAATAGTCTTGTATCTTATTGTCTTCTAGATTTAGATTTGCAAATTATAAAAATTGATGCATGTAAAAATCTTTATGAAAAAAGTGATGAAAAATATGATGAAACAGAAGATTTTGTTTGTGGAGATTGGAGTTTGGTAAATTCTAAATGACAGTTTATAAAAAGACGTGAATGTAAATTTTCAGATAATAAAGGAGATTTGATTGGTTTCTGGTCGGTGATTTTTCCAATTCTGAAGAAGTTTTATGAGTTTGAAAAGAATCAATTTACAGTCAAAGAGTATTTTGAAAGTTTTAAAGAAACAGATGAGTATTTTTATTTGGATACTACGAATAGTAAAGATAAAAAACGTATTTGCATACTCAAAGGGAAAAATAACGAAGGAAAATCTTTTGAGATAAAATCTGTAAAAAATGAAATTCAAAGAGGAAATGATGGGGAACGATTGAAAGATGAAAATGGAAATAATATTTCCGAAGAAAAAGAGGAAACTATCTGTATTATAGATTCTTCAGGAAATAAAGTTTTTGATTATGTGCTTTCTTTTTATATAGAGAAGGCAAAAAGAATATTTGCTATTCATAAGCAGCAATCTTTTGGTGCATCTACTCAATATTCTGAAAAGGAGCTTGAAGAGCTTTTGTTTGAATCTTCTGATGATTTGAAAGAAGGATTTACGAATTTTGTGGTCGGTGAAATTGTAGAATTGGCACAAAAAGTTGCAGACACAAAGAGAAAGAAACTCTATATAGTACTCGAAGATTTGAGTAATTATGGAAATAACAAAAAAACACCAAAAAACAATTTAGATGGTGGTAGTTTCAAAGAAGAGGAACACGAAAGAAACCTTTCTGTGATTATTTATCAAAAACTAGAGAATAATTTGGTAAATAAATTTAATTATGTAGAAACAAAAGATGAGAATTCCTCTCTAAACAAAACTCAGTTTTCTCCGAAAATAAAAAGAATTGAAGATATAAAAGAGTTTCAAGGAAAACAACAACTTGGAAATTGTATTTTTGTAGATCCTGATAATACCTCAAAAGCTTGCCCTTGTTGTAATCTTGCAGAACATAATAATAGAGAAAAGATGAATCCTCTTTCAGATTATATCGTATGTCAAAATGAGAATCCTATTTGTGGATTTTCTACAAAACCACCAGTAAATAAAAAAGGATTTGATTTTATTGACGGAGGAGATACTCTCGCCGCCTACAACATCGCTAAAAAAGGACTCGAATTTATCACAAAAAAGGACTCGAATTTATCACAAAATAAGAAATCCTAATCTTCGCTTTTATTGCAAAAATATGCTATAGTAACCCTATAACATATTTTTTTATGGAATCATATATACTCCTCTCTGAACTCAATGACTTCATATTCTGTCCTCGATCTATCTACTGGCATCATATCTATGGGCAATATACAACCACTGCCTATCACACGACGAGTCAGATCCTCGGAAACTTAGCACATAGAACTATCGATAATCAAACGTATTCGAGTCGTAAAACGATTCTACAAGGTATGTCCATATATTCAGACAAGCTCGGTATAGCAGGAAAGATAGATCTCTATGATACAAAAACGGGTATTCTCACTGAAAGAAAAAGAAAAATCAAAAAAATCTATGATGGATATCTCCTCCAGCTCTATGGCCAGTATATATGCTTATCTGAAATGGGATATGTAGTTACTGCAATACGGTTTCATTCGACGAGTGATAATCAATCATATCCTGTAGCACTCCCCAATAATCAAGACATACTACACTTTGTATCTATCATTTCTAGATTTCATGCATTCAACCTTGATAATCGGATGCAACCGAATCGTAAAAAATGTGAAAGATGTATCTATGCATGACTCTGTGATAAGTCTCTCGTCTAACCATCACTCATATGCTATCAAAACCTGATTTTATGGAAAAACAAATCGTAGTCATATTCTCCTATGAATTACAAGATTGTTCATTCAGCAACGAGAACCTTACTATCAAACGTGATGGGAAAATTATCAATCAAACCAGTTTACATAAGGTATTCTGTATTTTTCTTATAGGAGAATGAACTATCACTACCAAGCTCATATCAAAATTGCAAGAATTCTGAATTATACTTGTATTGATGCGACAAAATATGACACCAATACAAGTGATTGGAGGCAACATGAATGGAAATACGATACTCAGGCAACAACAATACATCTTGTTTGATCGGAAAAGTACAACCATGTGAAGACTCGCCCAAGATATTGTCTGGAATAAAATCCATAATCAGGAAATGTTACTCAAAAAAATTAGAAAACAAGATACTATTCTCAGGGACACAGCCGATAGAATTCATGACTATGCCATCAGTACCATTGGGAACTATGATATCGAAAAACTCCTTGGGATAGAAGGAAATGCGGCGAGATACTTTTTTAAAGAATGCTTTAGAGAAATGAACTGGATGGGAAGGTTCCCAAGGACAAAACGAGATATCAATAATACCCTTCTGGATATGGGGTATACATTTTTATTTCACTTCATCGAATGACTCCTCGGGCTCTATGGATTTGATCTCTATGAGGGATTTTATCATCGACGATTCTACGAACGTAAGTCTCTGGTTTGTGATATTATGGAGCCGTTCAGATGTATCATAGACCTATCAATACGCAAGGCATACAATCTTGGCCAAATCAATCCGAAAGATTTTTTTGAGTCGAATGGCGGATATAGTATCAGGCCTGATCAAATAAAGAAATATTCATACATATTTTCTCGGGTTCTCCTCGATAACAAGGAAAATATGTACCTCTTTGTACGTTGATTCTACAGACATATACTCAATCCCACGGAACATCCATTCCCCAAGTTTCTATTTTCATAAAATTTTCACTTATGCTCCTGATTACCTACGATATTTCAGACGATAAGCTGAGGGCAAAGTTCTCCAGATACATCCGAAAATATGCACGCAGAGTACAGTATAGCGTCTATGAGATCCACAATTCTGAACGTCTCGTGGATAATATACTCGCAGAAATAGAGTGAATATTTGAGCCAAAATTCTGACCAACAGATAGCATTATGCTCATACCCATATCATGACCCAATGAAGAGAAAATAGTGAGATATGGATACCTAAAAAATGAAGAACTCGATTTTTTATTCATCGAATAATTTGCATTTTCTATAAAAAATATACACTTATCAAGTACTGTACCTTAATATTCTCGTACACCTTTTGTAAAAAAGGTGGAAATCCTATTGTTATTGTTAGAGAAACGGATACTTACAAGCCTCCGTCTTCATTTTTTTCAGATCTCTCTATAGAGCCAAAAGTCCTTATTTCATATTTATGATAGGTTGCATCTTTTCCCCTCTATAGAGCCATTTTTGGCCTTTAACGCCACCAATGGATTTCTACTTTTGTAGATAGCACATAATAACTTACAACCATATGCTTTAACGCCACCAATGGATTTCTACTTTTGTAGATACGATAACCAGACTCTGCCGCTTCTTCTTTAACGCCACCAATGGATTTCTACTTTTGTAGATGGTAGAGAGTCGGTTGTCCGCAGTATCTTTAACGCCACCAATGGATTTCTACTTTTGTAGATTTGAGGCATAATCTTAGCAGTCTTCACTTTAACGCCACCAATGGATTTCTACTTTTGTAGATGTAGTAAATACAAAAGTTGCTGGAGTCCTTTAACGCCACCAATGGATTTCTACTTTTGTAGATTATCCGTCTTGATATAATTGTGTGATTCTTTAACGCCACCAATGGATTTCTACTTTTGTAGATATAAACTGATAAAGTAGGCCTCCACTCCTTTAACGCCACCAATGGATTTCTACTTTTGTAGATGTTCCATCCGTGTGACTAATAAGTGTCTTTAACGCCACCAATGGATTTCTACTTTTGTAGATACTTATACAGTTCTATATATGATTCTACTTTAACGCCACCAATGGATTTCTACTTTTG
>JAYSPL010000084.1:0-4417 GCA_043722085.1 Candidatus Altimarinota bacterium
CTAGGATATCATAACCTTTTTTCGAGTCAACGATTACAGTGGCAGAGCCGATGTGGGTCCACCCCCAGAGGGGGTGGATTTAGACAGATGGATTAAAAAATACTGCTAGAACAGTGTATCAGAATTTTCAGGTGTTGTAAAGAATTTGCAGACAAATATCTTATTTTTTCGGATATACACTCCAGAATTCGCTCCTAAACACTTCGAATTTTCCGACAAGGATGGCTTTGCGAGATTTTTTTGCTATGAGGAGTAGGTATTCTAGATTATGTAATGAGAGGAGTACTCCTCCGGTTGTTTCACCAACATTCACCAGGTGGCGGAGATATCCGAGAGAATATCGCTTAGAGATTTGCGTCTCAAACCCTGGAAGCATTGGAATTTTATCTTGACTGAACTTGTATTTCTCTCCGCCGATTTTTATATTACCATAACTCGAGAACGCCTCACCATGTCGACCAATTCGGGTTGGGAGAACACAGTCCATCATATCGATTCCTCTGGCAATGCCCTCGATAAGATCCTCTGGAGTTCCCACTCCCATGAGGTAGTGTGGCTTATTTTCAGGAAGAATAGGCGCGAGTACATCGAGAATTCGGTACATATCCTCCTTGCTCTCCCCTACTGAGAGTCCACCAATAGCAATGCCGGGCAGATCGAGCGCCTTGATAAATTCACAGGATTCCCGACGAAGATCATCGAACACCACTCCTTGAATAATTCCAAATAATGCTTGCGGATGTTGTCATTTCTCAGATCTTTTTATTTCATTCACTCTCCATTGTTCCTGGGATCTCACGGCCCAACGATGGGTACGTTCCATCGCCTGACGTGCATATTCATGCGTTGATCCACCTGGCGCACACTCATCGAATGCCATAATAATATCAGCACCAAGCGCACACTGCATATCCATGACTGCTTCCGGTGTAAAAAAATGCTTCGATCCATCAAGATATGACCTAAAGTGTACTCATTCTTCCGTCACCTTTGCGAGCTTTTCTCCACCAGAAGTTTGCATACCGAGACCGAGTGAGAATACCTGAAATCCACCAGAATCTGTGAGAATCGGAAGGCTCACATCCATAAATTGATGCAGTCCACCAAATGATTCGATCACATCACAACCCGGACGTAGATAGCTATGGTAGTTATTGACGAGCATAATCTCACTTCCAATTTCCTTCACCTGATCTATGGTAGCACCTTTTACGGCTGAGCGAGTGCCAACCGGCATAAATATAGGAGTCTCTATAACTCCATGAGGTGTCGTGATCGTTCCAGCGCGAGCAAATCCATCGGTCGCATCAAGGGTGAACGTAAAAGGAAGCATATAAAAATCCAGGTCAAAATATATTGAAACGGATTATAGAGAAAACGAGCAAAAATGGAAGACTATAGAGTGAGTTTATTTATGGCATCAAGGAGTTGTTCAGGCACAAATTCTTTGCCATCAGGCTGTTTCATGATTCATATCATACGAAATTCTCTACGCAAGGCCTCTGCGGTAGTTGCATCTGACTGGAGACCTGTGATGGTAGCGGTGAGTCCAGATGGCTCCTGTATCTTTTCAAGAAGTACATCTTTGAGAACATGTCATTTTGACATGAATGAGAAAAGTGCTTGGTACGCATATTTTTCGAATACTCGTGGATCTGAGATATCCTTTCCTGGAAACTTAGTTTTGATACTATTTTGAAATTGCTCAAAATATTGACTTCCCATAGATACCAATCTTCTGAGTAAGGGAGTTTTTATAACCTCCATAATCATACTTACTTCCTCTCTACGCTTCTCGCCATATGAATCAATGATATATTTTCCATTCTCAGGTGGTGGAAAACACAAAACGTAGTCACCTTGGGGAAGGTGTACCATTCTGAATTGAGATACTTCACCAGATTCATCTATGATATTGAATGAGCCCACATTTCCTGGAGATATAGCCTCCATAGCATCTCACATGCTATGGATTGTAGGGTTCGGTTCGGGTAGATGCGAAGTATCTGATGTACCTTCAGTTCATGTAATTATATCACGTTGATTCGGCTCTGTGTGTTGTTTGAGTAACGCATCAGTATATATATAGGCCTCTCTTTCATATTCTCGATTGGCTTGATCGAGTTCTTGTTGGGCCTGAATCTGCTCGCTGTGTGCGAGATCATAGGCATCATCGAGTGCATTATCATCTCAGAGCTTGGCGATATGGTCCGTTTCTGTGGATGTTGACTCATTTGTAATAGTATCATCTCAGAGTTGGATCTGCTGTTCTGAAATAAACTCTTGTCGCCATTGCTTAATCTGTTCACGCCTACTCTCTTTTTGTATACTTGGATCTCTGAATACTGCCTGTATCCTATACCCATATACTTTCATGAACTCGCCCGATAGATTAACCGATTCTTCTGATGAGAGTGTTTCATGAGAAGAATTCTTGGCAGTCTTGAATGCCTCTATATTTTGAAGATAGAATTGGGTATATCTTTCAGAGAAAGTTGCATCAACTATTGCATCAGCACTCGATTTACTCACTTCAGCATCCCCCTTAACAGACCAGGACTTCATGAAGTTTTCTGACTTAATTTTGAGTCACCATTCAATAGCATTATTAGGCCTCAGACCAAATCAAGGAGCTCATTGTGCATCAGGCCAGCCCAAAACTGGATTATCCCCTTGAGAATTTATAGGTAAAGGTTGAGGTTTTTTTGGTGGTATATATATGGCTGATTCCTGACTTGAAGCTACAGGAACTTTTATATTTTCTGGATTAGACCCCTTTCATCATTCAATATCATAAAAGACTTTTACAGATGTGGGATTCAGGCGTATATGCATATACCGTATGCTATCATACTATTTTCTTTTTTGCAAAAAACTCAAAATTTACTATTCTTGTGTCTATATATTATTATGCCATCATGAATCCAGCACTCACCCATATCCATGATACCCTACATTCAATCAAACGCGAGATTCAGACAGAAATCATCGGACAAGACGATATGATAGACCGCTTGATTATCACCTTCTTTTCGGGCGGACATGCGCTCCTCGAGTGAGTTCCTGGACTTGGGAAAACTCGAACGATTCGTACATTTGCACGAGCCCTCGGGCTCGATACAGGTCGGGTATCATTTACTCCGGATCTCCTGCCATCAGATCTCACGGGCAATGAGATCTACCGGGCTGCTAAGGGAACGTTTGAAGTGCGAAAATGACCGATTTTCACCCATATTCTCCTCGCGGATGAGATCAATCGTACACCCCCAAAAGTACAATCTGCGCTCCTCGAAGCCATGGAAGAAAAAAAAGTAACCATAGGAGATGCCACGCTCGATCTACCATCGCCGTTTATCGTATTTGCCACGCAAAATCCCCTTGAACATGAGTGAACCTATCCCCTACCTGAGGCACAGCTCGATCGATTTCTCATGAAGATCGTACTCAGCTACCCAAGCGTAGAAGATGAGAAAAGGATATTCATCCAAGAATGTGGTGACACTCCAACAATAACAACAGGTGAAAAAGATACATATGAAAAAAAGTGAAAGGACGACCTTCTCGAGATGATAGCGTATATCGCAAAATCTGTCCAGGTTGATAGCAATATCTACGACTACGTATCAGATATCATATCAGCAACCCGAAAGATGGTGACAGTTCCAACGACTCCAGTACTCGCATATGGTGCATCCACACGCGCCGGTCTCGCACTTATCCGAGCATGAAGAGTACGTGCGGTCATATGTGGTCGTGACTACGTCCTGCCAGAAGACGTCAAATCACTTGCCCACGCGATTCTCGATCATCGCATCGGACTCTCATATGAGTCTGCGAGTGAGTGAGTTACTGTCTATAGTGTCACTGAGAAAATACTCGATAGTGTACGAATTCCATAATAAAAAAACCATCAATAACTTGATGGTTTTTTTATTTATGTTACCATATTAAAAGAACTATCCATGTTTCCAGCAAGCTTTGATTCAGCCTCTGGATTTCAAGTGGCTGGTGGCCAATCTGGATGATGATCAGCTGTTTCTGCGAGAGCTTTTTTATTATTAACATTTGTATTAGCTACCTCCTCAGGAGGTTTTATTTCTGGTTTATGTAGTACATCTTTTTGTTCTGATGTATTTACATTGGATTCAGTTGGATTTTGGCCAACTTTTTTACCATCTGCTCACTTTCCATCAGGAGGTGCTTCATATTTTGGATCTTCATCCAGTTGTGTGAAGTGATCTTGTGCTTCAAATGACATATGTATTAGATTAATATACGTTCATCTTACCATATCTTCAGTCTCTCTGTCAAATAATTGTGTCAATTTAAAATAGAAATGTCGTAAGGTTTTTAAAAATAGAAATGTCGTAAATGGATGGATTTTACGTGAGTGTTGGTTGCCAATGTGGATCGAATT
>JAYSPL010000085.1:0-3919 GCA_043722085.1 Candidatus Altimarinota bacterium
CTCGAGTTTCTAAGACATTTAACAGAAACTCAATCATCTGCTTCATAGGAGACTATATGAAAAAAGTGAGGAAAATCCACTGGAATCTTGAGAAAGTAATTCAAAAACCTCATCTTTCCGCACAGCTAAGCCTCGGGTTCTAGGAGGAAATAGGAAATTTTGGGGGGATTTTAGGTAGTAAGAAATATCTGGAAGTCAATTTTATCGTACGAAGATAAAATGCAGTACAAAAAATATCAAACCAGCAAGCACGGTTGACACAGGGAGAGTGAGTACCCAAGCCATCAGAATAGATCTGATCGTATCTCACTGGAGTCCACCTTTTCCATGTTCATGTGCCATGGTTCCAGCAACACCTGAGGAGAGAATATGCGTGGTGGATACAGGGAGCCCGAGGTGCGATGCAGAGCTAATAGTGATGGCGGTCATCAGAGAGGCAACTGTTCCTTGCGCATAGGTGAGTTTATCTTTGCCAATTTTTTCACCGATCGTGATGACGATGCGCTTCCATCCTATCATCGTACCAAGTCCGAGTGATATAGATATCATCGCAATGATCCACCAAGGGGCATAATCCGTGACGGTTGCTATGGTCTCTATATTGGGAGCAAGGTCTCACAGGTTTTTTATCTCTGATCCGGCATTCGCTTGTGGAAGAAGGGCAAATTCTTTTGTCGAGAGATTTTTATAGTCTTTTTGAATTTTTAGAATATGTTTTCGCATGATAATTTTCTCAGATAATTCAATATTTGGTTTTGTGAGAATTTTTTCAATATCATTGATACTTTCGCGTGCTTCGAGTACTCAAGCCGAATCAACTTGTGAAATCTTACTGAGATCAATTTGGTCAAATCGGTGCTGAACCACTTCAATATTGTGTTTGATGACAGCGAGATCTATATTGGGATTAATAGCAAAGTATGCTGGGGCAAGAGAAATGAGAATGAGCATGGCGAGCCCAACTCATTTTTGGCCATCATTGGACCCATGAGCAAAGCTCACAAATGCACTTGATGCTATCAGGGTAGTCTTAATCCAAGTTTTTGGGTACTTATTCCAGAATCTGCCAGGGTGTTGAAAGAAGTCGTGATTTTTGATATATATATGCAATATATGCATGGCTCCAAAGGCGAGGAAAAATCATGCCACTGGAGATGCAAGCAGTGACTTTCCTGCATCGATCACTTTTGCCCATGGGATACTCACACCAGTTGGATCAAGATAGTACATAGCGAGTGAAACTCAGAGAATCGATCCAATGAGTGTATGCGAACTAGACGCTGGAATACCCAGATACCAAGTGCCAAAATTCCAAATAATTGCAGCAAACAAGAGGGATAGGACGACACAAATACCAAATGATACGGGCTGATTCGCAATCATATCCAGTGGAAGAAGATGAATGATGCCCATCGCAACCGTTATACCACCGAGTGTAACACCCAAAAAATTAAAGAATGCAGCAAGAAGTACTGCTTTTTTGGCAGAAAGCGAATTTGTATAGATCACTGGTGCTACCGCATTCGCGGTATCATGGAAACCATTGATAAATTCAAATGCACAAACCAAGAGTAGGCAGAGACCGAGTAGAAGATAGATTTCCATAAAAAGAATTAAATAAGTAGATACGTTTCTGAGATCTTTTAGTATCTTGTCATAATGTGTATAAAAAAGCAAAGAAATTCAGTATTTAACTAAATTTCTTTATTATATAGATTTATAAAGGATTTTTTTTGCTTTTTCATGTCTTTTCTATACTCTGGATTTCTATTTTATACTGTAATTTTTATAAAAATATGTGCTGAGTTTTTGGCTATATTGGCCGTTCTTGACAGGCTGCTCGTGAAGTGATTGCTGGACTTCAAAGACTCGAATATCGTGGATATGATAGTGCTGGTCTCTGTGTGATTGATTCTGATAAAAATATACAGGTCATCAAGGCCGTGGGCAAGGTCAATAATCTCAAGGTCAAGACGGATCTGATGGATTTTAGCGCCTTTCATGCAGGAATCTGACATACTCGCTGGGCCACTCATGGGGGTGTCACTGAAGCCAATTGTCATCCACATATTTCTCAGTCTGGACGGTTTGTTGTGATTCACAATGGGATTATTGAAAATTATAGCGAACTCAAGAAAGAGTTGATAACGAAGTGATATACGTTTCATTCTGAAACTGATACAGAAGTGACGGTTCAGCTTTTTGAAGATATATTTGATGGTGACTACCAGTCAACGATGAGCAAACTTGTAGCGCGTATGCACGGAGCCTATGGTCTCGTATTTCTCGATCGTGACAACGGTAATACGATGTTTGGAACCAAGAAGGGGAGTCCCATGGTACTCTGATTTGGAAAGACCGAACGATATATATCATCTGACTACCGCTCCCTCATCGGACTCATCGATGACTATATTATCCTTGAAGATGGAGATATTTTTGTCATGACTCCTGAGAACTATACTATCCTCTCAGAGGGACAATCAACGGAGCGTATTCATCAGACGGTGGATGAGAGTGAGAAGATTATCGAACTCGGTGATTTTCCCAATTTTATGACTCGAGAAGTATTTGAGCAACCCCGAGTGCTTGAGGATGTATGGCGGGGGCGTATTGATTTTGCGTCATACTCACTCCACTCTGATACACTCGCCGCTATTGCGAAGCTCTGAGTCAAACGCATCAATATCGTCGCATCAGGTACGAGCTATCATGCTGGACTCCTCGGCAAGTACTACCTCGAAGAACTCGCGAATATCCCGACAGACGTCATCGTATCGACAGAATTCAAGTATAAGAAAAAATTTGTCTCATCTGACGAACTCTATATATTTGTATCACAATCTGGTGAGACTATCGATACCCTTGACTCACTGAAAATCGTGAAAGAACAAGGGGGACATGTCTTTGGAATTGTGAATGTTCCAGGTTCCGCGATCGCACGTGCCGCCTGACAAGGCCTCTTCACGAGAGCCGGAACAGAAGTTGGAGTGGCGTCTACGAAGGCGTTCGTCACCCAGGTGGCGTGTTTCCTATTTCTCGCACTCTACTTGGGTCAGAAAAATGGACTCGATTACCGGAAGTATAGAGAAATAATCGATGCTATAGCACTCCTTCCAGAGGCAATTGACAGAGTTCTCCTCATGAATGAGGCAATACGGCAGGTTGCTGAGAAATATGCTCATTCGGCTAATTTTTTCTATCTCGGTCGTGCTCATGAACTCGTGATTGCCATGGAATGATCCCTCAAGCTCAAGGAACTCGCCTATATACACTCAGAGGCATATTCTTCCGGAGAACTCAAGCATGGTTCGATTGCACTGATCGATTCGAACTTTCCATCGATCATGATCAATGGCGGTGGGATACTCTCACCGAAAAATGCATCTTCCGCCGAAGAGATTCGAGCTCGTGGGGGCCCAGTTATTGGGATTATTGCAAAAAATGATCCCAACAAGCATATCTATGCCGACACCATCGAATTTGATCCGCTTATATCAGAACTCAATCCTTTTCTCGAAGTCGTGATATTGCAGCTCTTCGCCTACCATATCGCCAGTGCATTGGGTCGAGATGTCGACAAGCCACGCAATCTCGCGAAGAGCGTGACCGTGGAATAAAAATCTTTTGATTTTTCAAATTATCTGATATAATACTCCTGACCTCGAAAGAGGAACATGAAATAGTTAGGGAAAATACCCCTTTTGAAAAATCCCTGCTTTAACAGGGATTTTTCTTTACCGATTGGAGTTACTTCCTTTTTGGAGGCTTCACGGAACGGATAGTGGTGATCCGCCATTCGAGATGGAGAGATCAGTACAGCCGCACTATATGACTAAAATCCCCCCAAAATCCTCTTGAAATTATCTCGAATTTTCCCTTGACAGAGCCAAGTATGGCATAATGAGAGTGTTTATAT
>JAYSPL010000086.1:0-8516 GCA_043722085.1 Candidatus Altimarinota bacterium
GCATAAGGTTTATTTGGTGAGGGTATTAAAATCTTCCATAAAAAATGGGAGAAGATTGTATTTTCTGATGTGATCTATTTTCAGGTTTGGGATATATGCGAGTCCGAATTCTCATGCCTAATATGCATCGCTCTATCACAAAAAAACAGTAGTCCTGACAAGATATAGAAAAGAGATTATTATCTATATAAAACTTTATTTCTCCAAAGGAGAATAATTGAAATACAAGAAAGAAAGAGAAAAATTACCCCCGAAGATAGCAATGCGGTTTTAAGTGAATAGGTATCACTTATCCAACCAATAAATGGGCCAACAATAGCAAATATGGCTCGCATCACAAGAGCCTGAATAGATAATACTGTCGCACGCATCTGAGATACAACAAGTACATTTACATAATCATGCAATACAACTGAGCCAAATCATCGTGCAAAATAGAATAAAAAAACAAAAATAAGACCGAAAATTGAACCTATGTTTGCTAATAAAAGATAACCAAGAAATGGTAAAAGTGCTAAAAAAAATAATGACTTCTGTCGTCAAAAATATTCCTCTATCGAATGAGCAAACTTAGAATTTTTTATTTTTTCATATATTACCCTCATCAAGAAGTGTATCATAGAGCATAGCAGAATCAGTCCCAGAAATAAAAATCGTTCATAATCAGAGTACGGGTTCTGCCAATAGAAATCACTAGAATCCAGAAGAAATAGAATAGAGACCCAGTCCCAATGTACCAAAAAACATTCCAAGTATAAGCGATTTTCGACGACCCATTACATCAGAAAAATATCATGTAGGAATTTCAAATAATACCACAGCAATGGCAAATGATGATTGGATAATAAATATCTCTTGCATCGATAGGCCATTTTCTCGATAAAAAATCGTGATTATTGGCATAATCAAAAGAAACCATTTTACAGCACGGAGTATAAAAAGGATGATGATATTTCGAGATAAATGCATGTAGTCTTTTATAACATATAATCCCTTATGCCATCTATATCCCCCGCCCCAAGAAGCAGGATCACTGAACTATTTGGATTTTCTTGATCGTATTCTCGAATCAGTTTCACGGTATTCTCGAGTCATTGCCCGTTTATTGTATTCGGTTGGTTTTTTGTGATCTCAGCAATGAGTCGATCCATCGTCATCCACTCGACATCTTCTCGTTTATCACGAGAGAAGTAGATATTGGGAATGAGGAGTTGATCTGCATCCGAAAATGATGTCGCGAATTCATCGAGTAGTTCTCGAGTGCGAGAATATTGGTGTGGTTGGAAGATAACGAGAAGTTTCTTGTCTGGATATTTCTCACGGATAGCCTTCAACGTAGGACGAATCTCACTCGGGTGATGCCCATAATCAGACATGAGAATATTACCATATTTCGTTGGACCTACAATTTCGGATCGTCGCCAAGATCCTTGGTAGGATTCGAGTTTAGGGACAATGATATCATCTTTCATACCCAGGAGTCGTCCCACAGCATACGAGAGACAAGCGTCCTGGAGTAGGTGTGCTCCTGGAACTTGGAGCGTCATTGGTGGGATGAGGATCTCTTGTTTTACATAGTACTTATCCACCTTGCCCCCTTTGGATTCTTCTACTCGCGGGAAATAGAGAATACGGTCATGACTCACGATAATCTTTTTTGCTTCGGGGATATTGAGTCTCTCGGAGTTCACATCACCAGATGTGACAATCACAAATCCGCTCGTCTGATCTACGAGCGACTGGAATGCGGAGATATAATCTTCTAGGTTTTTATAATAATCGAGGTGATCGAGATCGATATTGGTAATGACCGTAATATATGGACGATACTGGAG
The DNA here is from genome assembly GCA_043722085.1 of Candidatus Altimarinota bacterium. GTDB lineage: Bacteria > Patescibacteriota > Gracilibacteria > BD1-5 > UBA2023 > JABFSX01. Next base: position 1,836 of record JAYSPL010000086.1, read on the forward strand.
AAATGAGCGCTTGTACTCGCAGGCCTCAATGACAAAAATATCCGTAAGTGGTTCCGTATAGAAGTTACTATTTCTCAGTTGCGGAACCTGGGTACCGATAATCGCCGAACATCCGGGCGCGGTTGGCGCATAGAAGGCGGTCCCATTATCCGGAAGCTCTATAGTAGGATTACCCGCGTAGTCATTCGCGAGCATGATCGCGGTCATCGCCGTGGTGGTAGATTTTCCGTGAGAACCCGTAATGGCAATTCCCTGCTTCGCGTTGAATACTTCACCGAGTGCGACTGGGTAGGAAATATGCCGTATAGAGAGTTCGCACGCACGATCCAGTTCTACATTGGCATAGATTTGCTCTTCGGGAGTGAGATCTGGCTTGGTGATAATTGCCTCAGAGTAGATCACGAGATCGGTATCGCTTCGAAGGTTCTCCGCATCATGCCCGATAAAAATCTCGAATCCTTCACGACGGAGTACTTCCAGAAATGGCGAATCTGAACCATCAGAACCCGATACCGTATATCCAGTACGCTTGTAATAGCGCGCGAGGGCTGATATCCCGATTCCACCGATTCCAATAACGTGAAGGTGTTTTTTATGCATAGATATAGATAAGGATTAATGAGACTGTTTGATATGATACACACTCGTATAGAGGATCATAAATAGGGAGAAATACAAGAGAATAAATGTCGATAGGCTCGTGATACCAATAGCATACGTAGATGCTTCGATCACCCGATCTGCTTGTGTAATCAAGATAGATGATCCGTTACTTATCGTCAGATTCCATATCTCCTGGAGGACTACGGTTGGCTTCTGGATAATATCCCAAGAATTGAGTCTGAGAAATCGTCCAATATATACTCCATATATCCCCAAGATGAGTGATACACTCACGAATCACCAGGCTATTTTTTTGCTCACGTGGGTATTCCAGAATGAGTGGAGTATTTCGAGTGAAGCAAATCCACATACGAGTCAGGCGATGGCCATCACGGAGATATAGACAATATCAAAATGGAGCATATCCGGATATTCTCCAAGGTGTACAAAATCAGTCCAGATATAGAGACTATTGGGAAAAAATATAAACCAAAGTAGGAGTGTGATATAGCGGAGTATCCCCGTTTTTAGGGTGACTATACCCGCAAAAAAATATGGAACCAGTGCCAGTATCAGATTCCAAACAAATCCAGCGTATTCGCTGGAACCCGTCATACAAATGCGAATGACCGAAAGAAGTGCTCCAAAAAGACAAAATATGGTAAAGGCGCGAATATGATGAGCACTATGAAACATGCCTGGAGTATACGTGATATATTCTATTTTCCAAGTCATAAAATAATGGATTCTACAAATTGAACGACGCTCTCCCCACGATTTGCTCGCTCAAAGTGAAACCGATATTTCGCGAGTACGAGATCTTGATTCATAAAATTAGCCCCCAAACACATCCAGAGTCGGTATATTTTTTTGGATTCGAGTTGGTGCCAGAAATTCGAATAGAGTTCCTGCTTGCCCGAGAGAAAATCAAGAATATCTTGGATCCAATAGCTCTCATCAATTCGAGTATTTCACGAAGGCGAAACCTCTGAGAAGATAGATGACGCAAAAGAATATTCAAACAGTATTGTCTCGGTAGTGTTTGTTTTGAACGCAATCCGATAGGCTCCATCGGTAGTACTCATGAGTGCCGAACGCAGTGACGCTACAGGAGACGCAGACCAATAGGGGAGAAATCTGTGATTGAGGATATCAAGTAGCCGTATGGTTGTAGCACTGCGATCAAGTAGAGCTACGTCTCGTGGAATAAGTGGTCACTTTGCGTAGATTCTATTTTCCTCTGGATTCTTATATTTTGGTACTCGTGATTGGATACTGTTTGCAATCGGACATTCTTTTCTTCCTGCTTCAATGAGCCCATTCTCGATTCGATACTGTCGGCCTGGGAGAATCGCCTTTTGAGAAAAATCATATCCAAAGCTACGCGCAATATCCCCTTCCATCGAGGCAATCTCTTCGAGTGGAAAGATAGCGAGTTCTGAAAGCGAGAATGAGAGTGATGCGGGATATTGGAGTCATTGCCCTATAAATCCACGTACAAACCCCGGAAGGGTGAAGATATTAGGAAGATCCGTATATTCGTCATACTCGAATTTTTCATAGCTGGCGCGTATCTCATCTTTGCGTCCCGCAATATACTCAGACCGGAAAGACTTGCGACGCTTGGCATCAAGGTCATAGATTCGAAGTTGTCACTCGAGCTCATTGCGGCTCGCGAGATATGCGCGTGTTTGATAGTTTTTACGGTCAAAGATCTGAAAGAGCTCAGATTGTACCTCTTGGTCATATTCATCTGGAACCGTATCAATCTCGGCAAAAATAAGTTCAGTTTCGTTATTGATCGCGAGCATCATCACATCATCCTCATTGGTAATATCCAATTGAGAAAACATATATCCCGTGATCTCAATTCACCGAAATCGAAATGGCTTCTTTGGAATGAGGAATTCGATCTGAATGCCATCAATATATTCTCGAAATACTGGTGCGAGATACGCGAGTGTATTCGGGAGGATCAGGAGAGGATTCGCATGCTTGTATATCTCGAGAATCGTATAGGGATCAAGATGATCCGTATGGGAATGTGATATGTAGATCATGTCGATCGTACTCAGTTTTTGCGTATCGAGCGCAACAAGAGTAGAGCGTTCCATAAGGTCTCCCACGACAACATCAGATAACCAGGTATCCACAAGAATTCGTACATTTTCAAGGGCGGTATTGGAGATATCTATGAGAAACTCAGTATGTCAAAGTGGGGTGATAATCATGGTATAGTTGTATGGAAAAGACTCGAAAATGCAAAAAAGATACTTGCATTCGTATATCTCATAGAGAATCCCCTCATACAAGGGGATTCTCGTATTATTGTTGTTTCATGCCGTCAGACATCATCTCTTTAGCCTGTTGTATGATACTCTCTTTTTGATTTTCAATAATCGTCTTCATCTGCTCCATGATGATAGGTTGCATATATTTGGTAATCTTTTCGACAACGAGTCCAGGCTGTGTGATCGCTATATACGCAAGTCCGAGTATAATTGCCCACTTGATTGCGCGATACCAGACGGCACGCTTGCGACGAGATTCTGTATCCGTAAGGAGAGAATGGATGGCATCAAGTTTTTCGGCTGGAGTCAGATAGTATTTGTCCATAATATGAAAGATGATATGAATATGGGACTATTCACCTGATACTATGGAACCCTGTTCAGGAGATGAGCTATCAAATAGAACAACGAGTCCCGTAGAGAGAATAGAGAGAATCAGTGTGATGACCGTGATGGTGACGATAACTTTGCGCATAGAAATGAAGTGAAAATATTATTGATTAAGAGTACTAGGCTCTGTATATGGAAACGTATTGGGATTAATTTCCAATATCTCGCCTGAATTTAATGGAGTTGGCTCTACTGGGTTAAGTGCCTCAATTTCTTTGATAAGTAACTGGAATGATTTGGTATTGGGAGGTTTACTTACTCTTGTACTGGAAGGAGTACTCTTTCCCGTGATCGCTATATCAAAGTGGATTGGGAATTGTTCAGAGATAACATCGAGTATCATCGCTATTTTTTCCTTCGCCACTTCAAGGGCTACATTTGCCGAAACCAATGTTTCTGGACCAGCCTTTATGAGAACTGGACCTCTGATCATTGTATCTGAACCACTCCCCACAAGATCAACTGACAGAGAACCAAATGGTGCAGTACCATTGATCTTGAGTCCAGTGAGACGATCTCACGCAATCACTCCTGACCATTCCATGGTACCCACAACCGCAGAGAGTTTACCTGTAAAGGCACCACCATCAACCGTATGCTTGAGTGATACTGTCATCCCTTGTGCTGAAACTTCTAGAAAAAGTTCATGGAATATTCCATTGGCCTGTTCGATATATCCGGTGATTTTTCCCATCTCTATATCGTCCTGACGAAATGATCCCTCTATGAGATATTTCGTATCCTTTTTACCATAATTGATCGCGATACTCGTCTTTTTGATGGAATTTCCGATGTGAATTGACACAGCAATGTCGTTTTTAGATATAGTTATTTCGGCGATCAGCACTCCTGATGCAGTAAGTGTTCCGTCGAGAAGTGATATCTTTGGATTCTTTGGATCAAATCCAAGCTTTCCTGAAAATGAGAGTCCCTCCAGCTTTGTTTTTAGAGTTTTTGCGTATTCATCGGTCATGCCTGTTCCAGTAAGATCCTCTGAAAGAGTTTTGGCAAGCGATAGTATATGAGCACGATCGAGCTCCACTCTCCACATATGGAGTGATCCACTCATTCCAAGATCAGCAATGTCCTTCCAAATTGGATATTCAGTGGCATATTTCTCAATATCTACGAGAGATTTGGTCATGAGATTTTTACCAATATTGTATCCGATGAGCTCCTCACTCGACATATCCGTCACTGATTTTTCGGTCATATCGAGCCAAGTATTCTCATATTTTTGGATGATGGCCTTGATAGGTGCTGGAATGAGCCCATTATCATTGATATTTTTGTATGAGATAAAACTCTCTGCACCGTATCACACGAGTCCGATCTCATCCACTGACAGAGTACCAGAACTGACGAGTGAGGTAAATAAAACCTGAATATGACGCAAAAATGATTCAGAATTTCGTCCATCAATACGTCATATATAATCACTCGATAGCGCTCCACTGAGAATACCAGGCACACTGACTGCCGTATGGATAGCACCATCGATGGTCTCATGACGATTGATTCCCAAAAGTGTACCAATTTCTTTGTATGAATCTACGCTAGACTGTACATGAGATTTATAGAGTCCTAGGAATGTTTCATCAGTTTTATTGCCACCAAAAGGAAGTGTACAAGAAGAGGTAGCGAGGAGTAATATTGATCCGATGATGATTTTTTTCATGAAAAAAATATATTAAAAATAATGAGGTGAGTATAAAAAGAAACCGTAAAATCGCAAATTTTTAATTATTCAGAAAAAACTCTATTAGAATTTCTGGATCTTCCCTATGAGGAGTTGATCTTTGGAAGCGGATACTGGATCGATCTTCTCGAAAAAATAGAGAAGAGAAATACAATACTTTCTTCTCTCAAGAGCCATGCTCTTTGCCACGATATACTCAATCGGGAGCTCTATATGTTCTCCAGAGTCTCTACGAGACTTTTATGGACAAATGCATGCTTTTCGATCATTCGTAGATGCTCGGTATCATAGTTTTTGACGAGTACATTCCACTTATTCTCAAAAAAATCTAGATTCAATTCGGTTGATTGGATTGCCAAGTGTTGGAGATCAAGCATCTCGATGAGTTTATCCGTCTTGGATCCGTATGAGATTGGTAAATATGGAATATGATGGACACACGCGAGTATCCCAGCATGGAGGCGCATTCCTACAATAGCATACAGAAATGGATAGACGTCCAACGTTTGCATAATATTTTTTGTGATATTGTATCTTTTTCCAGCCATCACCCTTCTGATAAAGAGCATATCATTCTGAGATTCCTCTCAGGCCGTCGAAAATACTAAAAAAATAGGCTTATATCCTTGCCTCTCTAGGGAGTCATAGATGAGTGGGATCGCGAGTTCATTTTCGATAAATCACCCACGAACCGATATGCCTACTGGGATCAGATCAGAAAGTCGACGAGGCTCAACCGATGACTCATACAGGAAAACGATATCTTGGACTTGGACTGATGGGATTTCGAGCGCATCGAGGAGTCCTTTGCTCTGCGTATCTCGTACGAGAATAAAATCTCATGGAACGAAGAGTTTTCGAAGCTTCATCTTGTTGGCTGTGTGACTGATTTCGAGTCCTATTCCCCAAAACAGGATGGTAGTATGGAACATGCGAGCAATCTTGATACGAAATGACCACTGTGCGAAGAGTATCCAAAAGGACATTCCAGGTTCATTGTCAAAAATAAGTCCTCCTCCCCCAATAATGAGTACATCAGCTCGGGCAATAAGCCAAATATTTTGGAAAAAAAATTGAATATTTTTGAAAAAATACTCATTGAGTCGATTGGGAAAATAGGATACAAAACGTACTCCAGGATCACGAGTCAGGATATCTGTGAGATCGTATGCGAATGCGGTAATATCGACGTGTTTCCCATAATGTTCCCGAACAAAACGTATCTCTTCTCGGAGTATGAGCTCATCACCAAGATTATGAGCCCCCGCCGCGGTCATGAATAGAATTTTTTTCGTTTTTATTTTCTTGGGTTTACGAGAAAACATATGATAAAATTTTATAGTATACGTACTATATAGAGGATGTAGAAAAATGCAAAACTATGCATATTTTTATTGTATTTGTCACGATTTTTGTATATAATAGTCACATATAGTGAGCGAGCAAGATCTCACTATCTCATTTTAGTTCATTTTTATGATGAACCCTTTGATTTCCGAGTGTTGCATTCCATACGCCGTAAAAAATTCGTTTCACTCTTTTTATCTTCTCATTCCATTTGATTATGAGGCTTTGCCTCTTAGTTCTACATTCCATTCGCAGTAAAAAATTCGTTTCACTCTTTTTATCTTCTCATTCCATTTGATTATGAGGCTTTGCCTCTTAGTTCTACATTCCATTCGCAGTAAAAATTCGTTT
>JAYSPL010000087.1:0-6224 GCA_043722085.1 Candidatus Altimarinota bacterium
TCAAAAATCAACGCTATATGTTGTATCGTATTATGACGGTTTTTTCATAGGAAATCCCATGGGATAAAAATTTAGTCCTCAGATTTTCGGGATAAGCCGTTTTATCATTGCCAATCTTTATCATAGTGATCGGTGTAATTACTTGAGATATCATTTCTTTTTCAATTGCTTTACTTGTATCAGTTTTGGAGAGATACATCAGATTCATATCGTAGGTGAACTGGATGATCTCACGCATATCTGTATAGAATTGTGTGAATCCTGCTACATTTGTGAGCATATTTTTCTCAGTTCCAGCCTCGAGATATGATCCGGTGATTTGCCTCTTGATGTACATCGTATTCCCTTGCATGAGGAACTCATACTGATTACCCGTTTTATTCACGAATGAAACAATCCGGTCCATGAATGCTGGCGTGATGATCATACGACTCGTCACCTGGTCTTCACACTTCACATCAAATAGCTTTTCGAACTCAATATTTTCGAGTTGAACTCTGTTTTTATTTTGAGATTTTTTCTGGAAATGATGGATCATATATCAGATAATTGTACCGATTATGATACTCACAACAAATGAGCTCGTTGCATGTGTTGTTATCACTAACATTGGTATAAATGAAAAAAACATACCAATGATTAATCATGCTACTGGTCAAGTATAATTTGACCCGCTTCATCCATCTGCTTCATCATGTGTGATATAGAGATCACTCGTGAGTGGAATTCGAGCACTCGGAAATACTGCCTTCATGAGATAGCAATGATTTGTCGTGACTCGTTTTCTATTCTTCCCACTTCCTCGTACTTCTGAAGTCTCTACCTCAAATCAGTTTACCGAGAAGTGCTTGCCATCTTTCTCTACATCAAAATAGACAGAATCTTCTACTCGATCAAGACTGTCATAGGAGGCGAGGAAATTCTTACTACGGAGAAGATCAAGCTCATCAAAAGAATATTTCTCGTCATGACTATATTGGAGCTTGGAATAGAGGAGTGGACACATCCGAGTTAGTACCTCCGTCTTGAGTGGGATTTCAATTTTGGATGCAAATCTCTTGTACAATGCTCCCATCCCGACAGAGTATGAGATAATCGTAGACCATATGACTGGAGAAAATGAATTATCTCCAGAACCAATGGTATAGAAAAATCCAGTTAAAATATTTCCCTGACCAAAGAGTAGTGAAAGTCCGAGAGCAAGGAGGGTACATCCCCCATATATCGTATACTTCCATTTTTGTCGAATCTTGCGTTGTCACTCTATATCTTCGAGTTGTTTTTGGATGATAGGATCTTGGAAGAGTCCATTGAGAACGGTGACCTCTTCAGGTGAGAGTTGTTTCTTCGAGTTTTCAGGTAGAGATCAAAAATCAATATTGAACATAGAATTATTTGTTATTGGTATAAGTATTATGTATTATGCAAACATTGCTTTTGCATCTATTTTTTCTACTTTTGCGCCTTCATCTGCCTCGAACATCGTATATGTCGGCAGAGTCATCATATTCGCAACTATACTTGATGGGAACATCTCTTTGCTATTGTTGAGTTGCTTGACTGCAGCATTGTATCCACGACGAGCTCATTGGAGTCTATCCTCTATCTCACTCCACTGAGTCTGAAGTTCGAGAAAGTTCGAGCTTGCCTTGAGATCTGGATAGTTTTCTGCTATTGCGAAGATTGACTTCATCCCTGATTGGAGCTCATTTTCTTCTGCAAAACGCTCTTTACTTGCTTTATTCGTATTTGACATCAGTTGCGCGCGCATCTCTGATACCTTGTTGATCAGATTTGCTTCATGAGCCATATACTGTTTCACGAGTTCTACTAGATTGGGGATAAGGTTGTATCTATTTTGTAGTACTGTATCAATAGCTGAGAATGCCTCACTAGCCGTGTTCTTGGTATTGATGATTGAATTATATGTACTGATAGTGTAGAGTATGATAGCGAAAATACCTCCCCCAGCTATGAATAGTCCGATAGTGCCTGTTTCCATATGATAAAATGGTTAAAAAAATGATACCCAAAAAGGATATCATACTTACCAATAAATAGCAAAAATCTGCTCATATCTCCAAATCTCTACACTTTCACGAGTACTCTCTGTAACTCCTCGAATTGTTCAATCTGTCTATCGAGTCTGAGTTTCTGTGCTTCTGACACCGCTAGTAGCTCTGGAGTCCCTACCATATTCTTCTCGACTTCAGATTTGGCTGACTCCAGGATCTGTTGTTGCTCGGTGAGGCGAGTAGCGAGATCAGAGCGGAGGTCGGTAAGTATACTTTGTAAAAAAGTAACTATAGACAGATGAGTAGATGAAAATAAGTGACGAGTCTTTTTGGTAGTAATAAATCTTAATATGACCTTTCGAACCCTCACTCTCCACAGTATTGTATATATATGTTTTATTTTTATCAAAATTATATCTAATCAGTCAGTATTATTTATATCCTTCAACATATTATCTATTTCTATCAAAATTTGCTTAAAGAAATTTTTAATATAGTGGTTTAATTTATTTTTAATTGTTTTAAACATATATACGATGCTAATCAGGTATATAGGAAGTCATATTATGATAAATAGTGAAAGATCAATGGTATATATGTACATTAGACTTGGAGCGATTATATATCATAGTCACCATGTGATGATCATTAACACAGCAAAATAATTTCCTAGGTCTTTTAAAAAAAACTTATTAAAGCTTTGAACTTGTTTCTTGATGATATGATAGTTTCTAATATTTTCCATATTTCTAGTGTAAGTTCTCTTACTCTATCATAACTTCCATATAGGTGCAAATCTTTATACCCTTACCAGTACTCTCTGTAACTCCTCGAACTGCTCGATCTGGCTATCGAGTCTGAGTTTTTGTGCTTCTGACACCGCGAGTAGCTCTGGAGTCCCTACGATATTCTGCTCGACTTCTCATTTCGCGGACTCTAGGATCTGTTGTTGTTCGGTGAGCCGAGTGGTTAGATCAGAGCGAAGGTCAATAATTATATCTATAAAGAATGATATTTGTGTTTTAAAAAAAGATACTCAAAGCTTCTTTTTCTTTTTTAGAAGTTGTGAGAGCAGAGCTCTTATCTCAGTAAGGACTTCTAAGATTTCTTCTATCATATTTATGGAATTGATATCTTTAAAAATTAATACATCAAATTTTGATATCTTTTCAAGTAATAGACTTAAATCTTTAATAAATAGATAGTTTATAAAATATTTACTTGCCCAAAAAATTATAGGTGAATTAATGATACAAGTACAAAATAGTGCATAAGAAAAGGAAACATTTCATTCAAAATATGCTCCCATACAAATAAGACCTATACATAATAATGGAAGACATCAGATCTTTAGGATATTCCTAGCTTCAGCTAAATTAATTCTGGCTCTATTTTCCTTTATGATAAGCATCTTTTCAATCGTATTCGCTAATATAGTGTATTTTCAACTTATTTCTAAAGGTTTCATATATCTTTTACTTTATTTTATCTAGCCAACTCGTATAGATGCTCATATCGACCATCTTAAGAGATGATGGAGTATCGGCGAGAGTACTCTTGATAGACTCCATAGTGATGGTATGTCCCGTGAGATCCTTTTCTGTGAGTGTACCTGACTCTGCCTCATCGATGAGTTCGAGAAGATCACGACTCGCATCACGAGCGACTTCATCGCAGATTGCCTCTATATCAGCGGAGACATATCCATCTGTGAGCCGAGCCAGTTCATCATAGTCGAGATCGGTACTTGGCCGACCCGCCCGCTCGATATACATCTGAAATAGAGCCTTTCTCGCTATCTCATCAGGCGGTCCGAGGTATATTTTTTTGTCGAGCCTTCCCGAGCGGAGAATCGCTGAATCGAGATGATCCGGACGATTGGTAGCGGCTATCACAATCAGGTTCGGGGCATCTTCGAGTCCATTGAATTCTTGCAGAAATTGAGAAACTTCCTCGGCCTTGTTGGAGTCAACATTACTGGTCCGGGCTGATACCAGTGAATCAATCTCGTCGAGAAAGAGAATGATCGGTTCATTTTCGGCCGCTTTTTTGGCTCATACGAAGAAGTCTTTGATATTCTTGGTCGTCTGATGGAGATATGAGGATCCGAATTCTCCCATATTCTTCGAGATAAATCCACATCCAAGCTCTTCCGCGAGCTTGTGAGTGATGAACGTCTTCCCAGTTCCAGGGGGTCAATAGAAGAGCATTCCAGTCGGTATCGAGATCTTGAATTTCTCGTATTCGGTGTAGAGGCGGAGGAGGAGTTCTTCTTTTGTAGTTTCTTTGCTTCATCCCTCCCTTGATAAGGGGAGGTTAGGAGGGGTTTCATTATTTTGGATTCCTTTTTGTGTAACCTCCTCTGGCTCTCCCTTCTCAGGGGGAGGAGATTGCAATCGCATCTTCTGCACCAGAAATTTGAATTTGAGGGGCTTAATGAAGCTATCCTTGAGTTCTTCTTTGAGCTTATCCATCCCAGCTACTGCATCAAATCCATACGGTTTTCAGTCTACGCGAGTAAAATGTTGTACCTCGACAGTAGGTTTTTCAGTTTCATCTTTTGCATTCCCTGTTTTTGGAGCTACTGTGGTTGAGTTTTCTTTTGCTGTGGAGAGGTTATTCCCAGTATGCATAGCTTCATCTGTTGCGAATTTTGTATGGAGCTCATTCATCATATTCGCAGCTTTCTCAGCTCCAGATTGCATCTCGATAAGAGAGCTCTCAAGGAAGTCTATAGAGTCTCATTTCCAATCCTTAGTAACCGCGGATCTGAATTCTGGTGAGGTGGTAACAGCTTGGAAAAAAGTATCGAATCCGAGAGGGGATTGTGATGGAGTTGTCATAATGAAGCGGGTTATAAAATAGTTCAAAAATCACTTTTCCATATATACCTATCGAGTATATAATGTGTCAGTTGTATCGATCCTAGGAGGCTGACTATCACCACTTGTGATATCGGATCATGCCACAGAGTATATAGGTTATCTGAGAAAATCATACTTTTTTCTTGCCAGATAAACTGATCCCAGAAGAACTCCTCTACATATCAGAGCAATATCAGTGATGTGATAATAGCTATACTCAAAGAGAGAATTCCCAGTGTTTTGATTCTATATAGAAGTAGGCCGTAGTTATTTCCGTTGTTTCAAGTGCTTCCTATTATGATACCATAATAATTGAGGCCATGCAAAAGAATGTTCCCAAAACCGAATATAATAATACTATCATACGCAACCATTCCATTGTACCAGATATATGCAGTACCGGCTATGTAGAGGTATTTGAGCGGATTAATCTGAGTACCGCGTGATATGAGAATGAGCTGGAATATGACATATACTAGGAGTAGTATAGTATATAGTATCCAGATTGACTCTGTCTGTGGAACTAAGTGAGATAAATATGTATACTCTCACGCGACAAACCAGTTGAGAGATAGAGAATTATAGTGCATCATCCAATAGAGGAATGGAAACCCTGTTATCGTCCAGACGAGTATGGTATCCAGCCTTCGAGATATATGTTCGAGTCATCAGAGATCCACAGTTCTCTTGTCATAGAGTCGTACGAATCAGATCTGTTGTCGGATAAAGTGAAACAAGGCAACATATGCCAGACAACTGAGTAAAACATACAGTTGGGGGTATCAATCGATATGTATATTGGCTACTATACTAAGAAATAGTATAGACAGGATAGGTACTCATATGAGGAGATTCCGATGTTTGCGACGTATATCACTCCTGAGATATCCTCGATAGAGAGTTCCCCATACATGTCATACATCGAATATAATCGCAAAGATAAAAAACCAAGTTGGTGAATTAGGAGGACTAAATATGCCTGGAAAAATAATGTCCCCAAATTGTACGAAGAGAAACGTGGCAACAAAAGGTGAGAAAAAAAATAATGCATCAAATCATGGAGAAAAAAGGGTCCATTTTTTTGCAAACATATAATTAGCGGTTGATGGTACGAATATATGGTGCTCTGATCTGGAAATAAGCAATGAGCGTATCTATGATCGATTGGGAACGGACTCAATAGTCTCGACTCATATTGCAAGTATAGAGGTCTATACTGATATAGCGCTCTTCTGGGAATGTATGAATCTAAAATCCCCCCAAAATCCTCTTGAAATTATCTCGAATTTTCCCTTGACAGAGCCAAGTATGGCATAATGAGAGTGTTTATATATAACACTCTTTT
>JAYSPL010000088.1:0-12083 GCA_043722085.1 Candidatus Altimarinota bacterium
TTCAAAAATCAACGCTATATGTTGTATCGTATTATGACGGTTTTTTCATAGGAAATCCCATGGGATAAAAATTTAGTCCTCAGATTTTCGGGATAAGCCAAAATACTTTATTTCAATCTAATTATTGAATTACACAATATTGTGTATAATTCTCTGAAAAATATATTTTTATATTGAGAAAATGAGTATACACTTAATGTCATCATCTTCAATGGATGATTCCGATCCGAATGATGCAATAGGCAAGAGTTACCGTTTGGGAAAACACTATCATGATATGCTTGTAGGGCTTATTGCGGCTGGATCTACTGAGGGCGTTTTAGCGCCAAACAATACCGATCAGCTAGAGTATCAAATATTAGCTATTCGTTACCTAGAAAATGCTATCGAGCAAGTCGGTACTTGTGTGCAGCAAATCACAAAAATAAAGGTGTATCTGTTGCTCGCAAGACTATATTCACAAAAATTATCAATCAGAGTGGCAAATAGTGATACAATAGTCGCGACTACTGTGGATCCTGATGCGAGTAGTCTCATGTATAATCAACAAGAATATTATTTTTATAAGGCTATTCAATTTGCTCAGCACTATCTCTGAAAAGATTGGTATTTGTGAGAGACTACATTAGTTGCGGAATTGAAACAAGCTATTATTGATGAGTATGCATTATTAGATCAGAATAGTGGTTCTGGTATTACAATTCCAGCAAAATATGCTCATTTGACTTTCTGAAATATAAAGAATGAAAGTAATTCACGAAGATCGTCACAACTAAAAATGGCTGCAGATACTGAAAAATATCTTAAGAAGAGTGACTCTTCTGACGATATTTTCAGGAAGCTGGAGGCTACATTTGGGAAGTTTCGACTTTGTATTATACACGAAGAGAGCAATGAAATTGTTGTAGATCATTGATCAGAGTCGATGCAAACTAAATCACTGCCACCCTATTCCTATATCCTTTCGGTGCACATCTCGAGTAAGCCAATAAACTATCTAATTGGTATAGATTATGGAAGCCAAGAAAGCCTGAATAGACCCAAACCGCACAATCTGACGCATATAATCGATCCTATTCTGAAACGACTCATTCAAAAAAAAGAAAATGAATATTCTGCCGCTTTTTTTAGAAAACTCAATATGATGCGAGAGAGGGAATCTCAGATTGAGTTACTAAGTAGTACAAATGACTATCGTTCATTTGTATCTGGGGTTGTGGCTGATCAGAATAAAATGCCTCAGATAGAAGGGTCTGAATATGACGATCAGTATATCAATGATTGCTTGAAGGCAATAGATATATGTAGGATGATCATGCGGTATCACGCCAGAAATATAACTGTATTTCGAGAACATTTGCCACAAGTCATGGAACATATTTCTGGAGGAAATATTAATAGAAGCGTACTTAATATGGTACGTGATATGATTCTCCTTCATGCGGAAACAATGAATGGAACAGGATTTCCCTATAACCTCGTCAAGAATAATATCCTTCTGGTATGAAGAATCTATGCAATCATTCGTGCGTATGAATTCTCTAATCAGACAAGTTGAACCGATCAGATGATGCGTGATTGGGCAAGAGGGTGACACCTCGATAGTGAAATGTTGGAAATATTCCTTAGCAATCTCAAAGATGGTCCTTTCCCAAAGATAGTCGCAACTTCCGAATCTTCACCTATTATTCTTTCAGAAGCTGATCGTGATTTTTATCTTCGGCAAGTCGATGCTTGGGATGATATATTGAAGACTTCGGCAAGTATCGGAGATTCCTATCGTCTATTTCAAGAGGCTGAACAGGAAAATAATATTGATAAAAGGAACTTAGTATTTCTCAGAGCAAAATGACTACGAGGTAAACTTTGAGGGCTAGCTGATACCAAAAACATCTTAGTGATTACTCGACATTGAGCTACTCCTAGTGATATTGTAGGTTGACCACCAGGGAAGGATGATGAATCCCTTACGCCTGACTGAATAGGGCAAGCTCTGAGAATATGAGAATTTTTAAAATTCCTTCGTTATAGGCTCTTTGCAGGTCCTTTACCTCGAACGATGCAGACAGCAGTGATCATGCGCTCAGCCTGAGATGGGTATACCGGAACTTCCCTTGATCCGATTGTAGTACCTGCACTCAAGAATCCAAGAATCCGACTTGACACCGCGCTCAATGATTCACATGTGAATATTTCAGAATTACAGCAACAAGCATTGATACAATTTCTAAGAAATCTTACGGCTTCACCGGGAGGGCTCATGTCGGTTATTGTAAGCCATAAGTCTATTATCGAAGCAGCTATAGATATACTCGAGTCATTGTATAGCGCAGGAGTTACTATCCCAAAATTAGATATTTCACATGATGGGCTGATTGTACTATACTTTCGTGGAGGAACCTTAATCGAGGAAGACGATCCTCATAAAGGACTCTTATTCCCACTTACCAAGTGGAAATGAGTACTGGAACAAGTAAATCTCATTGCCAGGCAAGTATTTGGTGATGATTACCCATTTTATGAATCCAATCCTATGCGATCTATTGATCTGATTCGACTGCATGACTTGTTCTTGGATCATATGAATGCTGAAGATCGCAAGGATCCACTACGATTGGCTCATTTTATTGAGGAGCTTAATCATAGTCCACTTACTAGGCATTTCTCTACTATCCTCAGAGCCGAGAGAGTCATAAAATAGTATAAGTATATTTGATTTTTATCTTCTTTTTCATAAGATGTGCCTATCATTTTTGAATAGTACTACTGTCGTGTGGACCTATATATTCTATTATTCCAATATAATTATGGCATTTTCGCTGGATCGTGAGGGAGCATCGCGTCGACTTGGAGTCTCATCTCGAACTATTGATCGACATATTCAGGCAGAACGTATTCGTACGCGTCGTATCGGGAAGAAGATGTTTCTAGAAGAAGAAGATGTGGAAGCACTGAGAATGTCAGATCCATCTCGTCGAGAGGAGGATTATGTCGTGATTATGGATGAGGTCAAGGAGCGACGAAATTCAGATACTCTTGCGCCTTCCCAACATCTCGTTGATCCAAAACAACATACTCTTGCCCTTGCGGAGATCGTTCGTATATATGAGGATGCTCGCGTGATGATTGCAGAAAAGGATACTACCATACAACATCTCTCCTATAAACTCGGCAAGATAGAGACAGAACTCTCGAATTCTATTCCAGTACTAGAATATAAAAAAACAACGTTCCTCCTCGAGAGTGCTAAGTCAAAAAGTGATAGTGATGCTATTGTTCTCAATACCAAGATTATCCATCTTGAATCTGAGGTAAGCAAGCGAAATTCAGCGCTTATAACGATCGTTATTCTATTCATTCTCGTGCTCAGTTTTTCAGTTATGTTTGTACTTTTTTGAGATACTCTGAAATAGAATATCTCTTGTTTCCTCAGGCGCTTGACATTCTCTCCGAGCAATTACACTTATCCATATATTGTATATTATGAAAAAATATCATACGCCCAAACGCATTCTATTAAAACTCTCAGGTGAAGCGCTCCAATGAAAGCAGTGATACGGTATTGATTCAGATTTTTTGGCCTATATTGCTGAAAAAATAGTATATCTGATACAAGTTCAAAAACTGGAAGTGGCTATTGTGATTGGTGGTGGCAATATATTTCGCGGAGTAGAGCTCGAGCGAGGCTGATTTGATCGAGCAACTGGAGATAGTATGGGAATGCTGGCTACTATTATCAATGGTATTGCTATTGGAGAGGCTATAGAGGCTGCCTGAGTCGATGTACGCGTTATGTCTGCTATTCCGACCCATCGAGTGGCGGAAGACTTTATCAGACGCAGGGCCCTCAGTCATATCAAGAAGGGAAGGGTGGTGATCTGTGTATGAGGAACGTGAAATCCTTTTGCTACTACTGATTCTGCAGCAGTCCTTCGGGCTCTAGAACTCGAATGTGATGCCGTCGTCAAGGCTACGAAAGTAGATGGTATCTATGATAAGGATCCTCACAAATATACGGGTGCCGTTCGATATGATATCTTATCACTTCAAGAAGCACTCCATAAGAATCTCAGGGTTATGGATCAAGCAGCCATAGCGCTCGCTCATGATGAAGATATGCCAATATTTATCTGTAGAATTGAAGATATTCACTTGATTGGTAGTGATAAAATTATTGGAACGTACGTTCATACCAAGCATCATATCCAAAAAAACTCTGAGTAATCAGAGTTTTTTTTGGATTATTCAAGGGTACTTTCTACTTGAAATGTTTTATTTGCAGATTTTTCAGTACCATTAACGTATCGTACCGTCATAGTGACTAAAAAGGATCCGGTTTTTGAATAGGAGTGAGTCACCTCGTATCATTTTGCAACGGGAGTGTTATCTCAAAAATTCCAAATCCACTCTTCAATATCTCCAGTAGTTCCTTCAGCGGTAAAATTTACCGGAGTATTGATGATTGGAGTCATACTCGTCGTGAATACAATATTTTTCGGAGTATCTTTTAGGACAACGTACTTAGTGATGGTTGCCTCCTCATTATTATCATTGATAATGGTGAGGGTAATTTTTTTCTCTCAGGCTGTTCGGTACTCATATACCTGAATTGCATCACCTTCGGTCAGTGGTCTTCCTTCATCAAAATCATATATAAATTTTTTAATATTTCCATTTTTACTCTGAGAACTCGATGCATCAAATGTAATTTTTGAAGGAGCGTAGTCACTCGTTTGTTGAATGGTAAGTATTGGTTCTAGAGATTTGTGTTCCAGATCAATAATAATAGTATCTTTTGTAGTATAGTTATCGCTATCAATCGTTTTGCTATTTTTCTCAAACGTATATATGGCTTCAATCGTGTAGCGTACGGTTTGTGGAAGTTCATAGATTACTTTTTCTCCTATTTTTTCATCTGTTATGCCATTATGAGATATTTTCCATGTTACATTTCGTATTTTATATCCAGAATTCTCAAGCACAATATCTCGAGCATCAAGCGTTAATTTCATAGGAATGGCAATATCCTTGATCACGTAGCTTCCGAGCCTTGCATCAAACGTTTCTTCGGGATTGAGTAACTTATTATCTTGATCAAATATTTTTGCATGCTGTAGAATGAGGAGCGGTTTATTGAGAACAACACTCCCTTGTACGGTATAGATTTTCTTATTGGCGAGCAAGATCGTTGCTACCACCGTTTTGGTCCCATAGCTTGTAAAGCTATGTTCACACTTTTCGCTGGTTCCCTGACAGAGGCGACTCCCATTCGTATCGATCCAATCAATATTCACAATTTCATTGTTGCTAATATTGACTCCCGTGAGCGTCATGATCACTCCAAGTGAATTGGTAGAATCTTGATTAAATGCAATCGATCATTCGATATCCGCTGCACTCACATCGGTATCCGTAATAATAAAATATCGATCACATACGTTCGAAATAAGCTTCAGGCATACCATGAGCGGAGTGCTTGTCACTTCTTCCGTTATAGACGTTTGAGCTTTTTCTATACTCCCTCGAGCAGCATACAGCCATCGTGGATTTCATAGGTTTTTTACCCTGGCAGCATTCAGTGTTATGACCTTTTTTTTATCCTTATTAGTAGTAATACTAACGTCAATGAGTCAATTGATTTTAATAGTATTGAGTGGCATGGTGATCGTCTGTATTTGTCCGAGTCTATCTTTTCATTTGTAGGTTCCTCTTATATTATAGGTGCGCACTTGATCAAAGGTACATATCAGTCATTGTTCTGTGAGTGGATTGGAACCATTGATACTGGATTCTCCATTGATACACTTTGCTCCATCAAAATTAATCTCATAGGACTCTATAGTCAGGAGATTTTTCTTGGCGATAGCCTTCACGTTGGTAGAGAGATCGTACTTGAGTGTAATCGGACCAACGAGATTATTGGTACTCGATATTCGAGCATATTCCTTTGATTCGGTATGAACATAGAGATCGTTATCATAGATCGTCACTTCTCCATCTGTATTTGCGTAATCTGTGGCTTTGATAATACTGAATAAGTACGACCAAAATGCCACTATACTAAATAATAAAATACCAACCATACTAGCTATGAGCCAACTAATCAGTCGACGTCGTTTCTGCTCTCTTGGTGTCCAGATAGCTCGAAAGAGGCTAATAATCCATACGATTGAGAGTACAAGTACAATACTCCCAAAACTTCCATAGATGAGGTTTTTGAGGAGGTCCCGGATATCATTTTGATTGATATTAAATACACTTACAAAGAATCCAGCTTGCTCTGGATTGAAGACGATGTAAGCGAGAAAACTCCCAAAAAATATCACCGTAACCAGGAGGAGTGATCCAATCATTTTGAGTACTGTTCCTGCCGTGAGTGGATCACGAGGCTTCTTGATAGGAGGAATTCCTCATGAGACTGGCACATCGGTTGAGCCTGTAGTATCTGCAGTCATTACTACTGGAATATTCGATTCGTGAGAAGTTTGGATAATCTGCGCTAGCAGCGATGAAGTATCTGGATTTTCTGGAATTATGGCACTGGAATTGTTTTCAGGAGTATCCATAGGAATAATAAAATTATAGTTTTAGTATATCGAAATAGGGCTTTTTCGTCAAAAATAAAGGGTTTTCAAAAAGAGGATAGTATGTTTACTATCCTCTTTTTTCTATTTGAGCCAATCTGGTATATTTTTAGTATCACTCGGTGGTACTCAATTTTCTTTTTTTGGTAGTACGGTTTTCCCTTTTTTTGGTAGCTTTTTTGGTGTTTCTAGCGGGAGATTTGTCTCCTCTTGAAGCGTCTCTCATACCAAGTTTGCAAATGGATTCTCAGTATTCGTGATTTCCTTTGTCTCGACGCTTGCCGTAGTTTCTGCTTGAAGAGAATTAATGAGCCAATCAGGTAAGCTCTCTTCTTCAAAACTTGGTGGTACCTCGGCAGAAGAGGATATTATTGGTGTTACTGGCTCTCAGGTACTACTTGGAATTTCATCTTTTCCAAGGGAAGTTCCCTTGATCCAGTCAGGAATACTAGTATCTGTTTCTGGTGCTTCTATACGGGGAGATACTGGAGCCTCAGTAGGGATTTTTGGAATCACTACCGGAGTTTTTTGTGGTGGAGTGGCTATTTCAGGAGAAGCAATATTCTCAGGAATGGTGGTGATATTCTCAACTGGCAATATATCATGGGTTACTACTGGATTCATACTATGTTGTGCGATTGGTGCCTTGAGCCAATCTGGTATATTTTCGAGTGTAGGAGTACTATCTATTCTGGGATTTGAATCTGATATAGGATTCGTTTCTGATACTGCCATACTTTCATGAGTGACCGAAATTGGGACTACAGGACTAGTCACTGGTGGTGTAATGATAGGAGTATAGCTACTGAGGGGATCTTCTTTTGGAAGTGGTGGTGGACCATTAACTATCGCATTTGATTTGGTGATCGATTCTGAAATTGGTGGTGCCTTTTCATTATGAAATACGGAATCAATCAAAAAATCTTGAAATCCGATCGTGGTTCCCTTGCGAGTTATACGATAAAATATAAAGGCAATAATACCAATCAGGAGTATGATCCCAATAATGATGAAAAATATTTTTACAAATCCAGCAATAAATCCAAGGATACCACTCTCTCCACTGACGGTAGGAACTCATGGAGCAGTTGTTTCAGAAGGAACACTACTGGCTCCACCATTGATAATTACGAGTAGTTGATTTTTGATATGTCACTTATATTTATCAGGAATCGTCGTGTCATTCTCAATCAATACAAGCATCTCTTTCCCCAGTTTTTTATTAGCATCAAGGAGTGCAGGATGGGATTGTATCTCCGCAAGTTTTGAGAGGAGCGCATCGTGATGAGGGCTTTCCGCAGGAATCAAATCCTTGATGAGGAGTGCTGCAATACCAACTTCATCAGTCACTTGTGCATCACCAATGAGGAGTTCGTCTACTATTTTTGATATTTTTGCCTTCTTCTCACTATCCATGCTCGAACTCTCAATCCCTTCCTGAATATCGATGAGGGATTTTGCCTTATCAAATGGATTATTCCAATTCTCAACGAGGGTATTATACCGTTGCATGAGAATGATTCTATCACTACCTGTAAGATCTCGGATCATCTTTGAGAGCTCCTCAAGCTTTTTTCTGTCACCGCTACTGAGTTCAGTCGTTCCACTTCCACTGAGATTGATATCGTTTTCAACAGTAGCAGAGATGTAGTCCAATATCACTGTAATTATCTTTGTCGTTGTCACTACTCCATTTTTTATGAGAGCCAATTGGATCTTGTGTTCGCGCTTATTATCACTTCCAAGATTATAGAGAATAAAAGGTGATCCATCAGTGTATGATGGGCTATCTTTATTGTCGCTATCATTATCCGCGATACCATCAAGACTCGTATCGATGAGAGTATTCGTATCTATTGCGTAGTTTGATGCATCGTTCCCATACATAGACAGGAGAACACTATCTCATGGATTTTTTACCGTGATAGTATCATTAATGCTTTTTGGATAGGATTGATACAAGAGTCCGCTTCCAGAAATAATCTCTATTTTTGAAAAGTCTATATCGGTCATGGAAGTATCAGTATCGCTACTCGATATTGATAACTTTCCAGTTCACGATATACTCCCTGGATCGAGGAGTATGGATGAGAGGGATTCTGAGATGGTAGAACCAATTTCCCATTTTGCAGAATCATAGGATCATTCACTCGCGTTGATCAGATACATACGACCATCAGGGAGTTTATATCCATAGACCTCTGCCTTGAGCTTATTTTTTACGTGAATTGTCTGGTACTTACTATTGGAGACTCCGTTATTTGTCACTCGCACCTTCATATTAAAATCACCAGATTTCGTATATACATGTTCGATATTTGGAGAGGTACCCTTTTCATCAATACGACCATCGCCATCAAAATCCCATGCGTACTCAGACTTACTGGTAATATTGACACCCGGAATAATAGTTTTCGCACTCACTGAAAATCGAGCCTTTTCTCAAACATTGATGACGGCTTGAGGTGTCGTGAGAGTAATGAGTGGAAGATAGATATTTCCATTGGAGTTATCAATCATGAGGGGAGTTGGACTCTTTCCTGATTGCGCACTATTCATCTTGGCTCCATCATTATCTTCAAGTATCACTCAAAAATAATATTTTTCACTAATATTGGGGAGTACAAAGGTGATCTCATCCTTCTGAGTAATCTGAACATTCTGTGGTTCGGGATCTGACTCGGTCGTAAAATACCAGATATATGAGGTAATGACTCCATCGGGATCTATAGCACCATTTGCCTTAACCTTTACCAGTATTTTCTGACTATCCTTCTTGGCGCTATCAAGACTCGTACTGAGGCTCGTGATTTCAGGAGGACGATTCGTGAGTTTGATGTACTGCGTAGTAGTATGACTCGCACCATTCTTATTGGAGCGTACGGTGAGTTCGATTGGGAAGCATCCGAGTTCATTGAATTTTTCTGAAATAGAAGCGGTGGTTCGAGCCTTTCCGAGGTATTTCCAAGTATAGCTCAGTCCACTCGTAGTTCCATCTATATTTACAGAGTTGGTACTACTGAATGTAGTAGCATCAGCTCGATTGATAATAAGGGCATTGTGATTCTCACAAGCACCATCCTCTTCGATGATACTGCTCGATGCATTCATGGTATCTATAATAGCAAAAGGACTATTACTATCCGTGACGTATACCTTTCGAGTGATACTATTGGTCTCAGTGCCACCATCTCGATTGACACTCAGTCTTACGTCGTAGGTGCCAGACTGCTTATAGATATGTTGGACTGATCGATTGGTACCACTGATATTAGGCGTACCATCGCCCATATTCCAATCAAAAAATTCAGCGTTTGAGGACTGTCCAATTACCGTAATATTTTCCCCTTGTTTTACCACCTTCGGAGTCATAATCATATTTACCGTCAGGGTAGAGGTCACCTCAAATGGAACTTCGGTTGTCGTAATTTTACCATAAACATTTGCGACGATAACGGAAACCTTATGACTTCCTTTACTGTCAAAGGTGTAGGTTCATTTTGCACCATTATTCTCGAGATTATCGAGTGTTATAGCTTGTCCATCAATTTTCCAAGAGTAGGTCAAGTTCTTACGAGAATTACTGTCGGGATCATAACTCTTGCTCGCATCAAATACCATCGTATTGGGTCTTTCATTCTTTATCGAACGAGGCGAGTCGATCGTAACGACGGGCTCACGGGATTCAATCGTGAGTACCCGAGAATCAGTATCTATACTTCCATTTGGACTTTTGCTCGTCAGTGATACAATATAGGAACCAACGGTATCGAATTTATACTTGAAATTGGTTCATTGCCCTACCTTCACGACTTTGTTCCCATTTTCATCTTGAATTTGCCAATTGTATTCTACATTTTTGGTATCAGAAAAATAGGACGTAGCAGACATCGAGATATCTTCCCCGATGTGTCCAGTATTTTTATCTAATTGTATAGTGGCAGAGGGTTCGCGAAGGAGAATCTGAATTTCCTTGGTGAAGTTCTGTCCATCATTTGTTTTCATCGAAAGCCTGAGAATATATGCTCATTGATTAGCGTAGATTTGTCTCTCTACAATTGGTCCTCCACGATTCGTGGAAGCTTCACCATTTCCAAAATCCCATTTTGTTTCGGCAATGGTTCCATTTCCAATGGCTCGAGATGCCGATGCATCGAGAATGATGCCCATCTTTCCAATAGCAGGTGAGATCTTTAGCTTATCCATATTGCTCGCATTCACTCCGTTGATCAGGAGTATAATCTCACCGAGTTTTGGCTTTACGGTAATCTGTTTTGATATTGAAAGCGGAAGTACGTCAACCTTTCACTTACTATTGCGACTTCCGGATACAACATCGAGAAATACGGTATAGGTTCCTTCTCTCGTGAAGGTGTAGGACATACTTGGCCCACGACTCAGTTCGCGACGGTATCCACCATTCTCACGAGTCCACCAAATATAGCTACTATCTGATGGGGTGGTTCAAGACGGATCCTTGACTCCATCAGCACGAAATGAAACAGAAAGGGGTGCGTTTCCTTCGGGGGGTCCAGCACTGATATCTCCCGAAATTCGACCAATACTTGCCTTATCCAAAAAACTACTTACCCGTGATATAGCATTGCCAACATGATTCGAATTAGTCGGATTCTGAAGTGCTAAATTAAGATAGGTATCTACGAATTGTTTGGCTTCTCGATTGACACTTGCGGTATCTCCATTGTCTGGGAGCCGATCAAATCCTCACTGCACCAAGTTTTTGACATTTTGAATGGTACTGATACTGACTGACTTATTGAGTACCATCTCACTTTCCATCTGATTGACGGCTTCCTTAATTTTATTTCTATAGTCTGCGAAAGTATCAGCATCACTTTCGGTATAGGCAGCAACGGCATTGGGAATAATACTGATCTCATAAGTAGTTTTTTGGACGAGATTCGTTGTCCACTTCACAATCGGATACGCAATCCACATGATAATAATACCAAGAACGACGTAGAGGATGATTTGGCGTGTCTTTTTCATTTTCTCTTCATCACCCGCTCAGGTCATAAGCTGGAATCAAGCATAGATAATGTAGATCACGGCTATAATAGAAATAAATCCCATCAGGTAGCGCACAATATCTTGTGCATACTGTGATATCCCCTTATTGGTTATCTGATTGTCTATAGCTTTTATTGTAGCATTGACCCCGCCATTCAGACTACAGCTCGTGCCAATACAATAGGGTGATGTTGATCCACAACTAGAATTGAACCATCCTCCACCACAGCCCGCATAAGTATCTGATTGTCAGAGTGTAATAAGGAGTATGAGTAGACTAAGGATTAGAGAGAAGAAATAGGATTTTCGCATAGAAGAGGATTTATATGTACTGATTCTATCATAAAAAAGACAAAAATGCAACTTTTGATGGCTCCTTTCTTCCCAGTGGGAAAAATATCCTCTAAAATTCCAGTTTAGTAATACAGAATTTAGCCACTAATTTTCTCAGATACATCTCCTTTGTTC
>JAYSPL010000089.1:0-1919 GCA_043722085.1 Candidatus Altimarinota bacterium
AACAAAGGAGATGTATCTGAGAAAATTAGTGGCTAAATTCTGTATTACTAAACTGGAATTTTAGAGGATATTTTTCCCACTGGGAAGAAAGGAGCCATATGAATGGTGGGTGAAGTGGACTTGGAAGCCTTTCTTCTATAGAATTTAGCTGATCAATATATCTCCAAGTAAATTTACAGATATCTGGATGCAGATATCGAATAGCTCCATCATACTTTCATAGAAAAAGTAATGCAGTATTATTGAGTTCTCATCTCTCATTTGTTAATTGTAGACGATTACAGAATTTTTCTATCGAGTCTGTTTTCCAGGTAGAATCATGAAGATCTTTGTTCAAAAGATTCCTAACAAAATCTATCGCACTATCATCAAGATCTATAAATGATGATCAAGCATGGAAAATATTGGACCAATCAACAGTCTTCTGAGACTCGATCTGATCTCTCTTTGATCGTGATAGTGCCACGAGACTCTCTCATTCTCTTGCATATGCAAATCAATTCGACTCAATTACTATACCTTGAGGCGATGGAGGAATCTCAAATATTACGAGCCTTTTTTCATTATGCACTATTGCATAGACATTGACTGAGTGTTTTGTAGTTTGGAAGATTTGTTGCTTTGTACTTTCGAGTCTGGCTGGATCTTCACGATAATCTGTACCGACTACCATATGTTTCTTTGGCTCAACTCAAAATATAAGATAAGACTTTTCATTTTGTTTGAGATTTGCTTCATTAGCCAAAGCTGAAATATAATCACAAATTTTGTTTGTAGGATATGTATTATCTTCAGCTATCTTAAATTCAATAACTTCTGACTCTGGTTTTCCGAGAATAGTATCGAGAAATGCATGAATATCTTGAGTCATATTTTATGAGTTAAAACTATACAAACATCGCTTGCAAAAGGCCTCGCTTCCACTCCTCAAACTGTTTGAGTTGTTCGCTAGTCGTTGCTATCTTGGTATCGATCTCCGAGAGAAATCAAGCAATTTTAGCTTGTTCTGGGAGTGTGGGAAGGAAAATTCATAAAGTCGCCATTCCTGATCAAGAAAGATGATAAACTGTACTTCCAGAAACAAGTCTCATTATATCTCTTCTATGATTTTTGACATAATAACAAAAGAAAGAGTTCAAGAGTATCTTGCTACGAATTATTAAAATATCACCACCGATGATTACTCCAGTTTTTGATAATGCACTGGCTGTTGCTAATCAATTTGGAGTAACATCAGAAGTTGGCATTAGAATATCATTTGATTCACTAAAATTCATTTTATCTTCAAGATTCGTCTTACTTTTAATTTCTTTGATTGTTTCTGAATACGTAGTAAATAGTTCTCAGTAATGGATACATTCATTACTTCATTCATCTGATAAATCAGATTTTGATAATAATTTTCATTTTGAAAACTTAGCAATCTCTCCCAACTTCTTCTCTTCCCATTCTCCATATTCCGCTCCGTTCTCATCTCGGAACCTAATCTCACGAGCAAATATCTTTTGCATTACTCATTTTTTGTATTCTTCGAGGAGTAATTTTTTCTCTCGGAGTTGTTCGATACGAATATCGACCGATGAGAGAAAAGTGGAGATTTTTTGTTGTTCTGGAAGAGTTGGAAAATTAAATGTAATTTTTGATAATCTTTCCTGATTAAGATTATCTTGGGCAACTCATTGTCATAATTTTTGTATTTCCAACTTAAAACAGTCAAATTGATATTTCATAAATAATACTGTTGTTATTCCAACTTTTGGAATTAACCCAATAATGCTATCAGGAAAGCAAGCCTTGATTTTTAATATTGCAGTTTCAGCGATATTTGCTGCTATTGTTAGAGTCCGTCCCAAAAACTCTCACTCAAAATCTCATTGCCCATAAAAAATATCAGAAAGTTTACTTTCTGATATTTTTTT
>JAYSPL010000090.1:0-1026 GCA_043722085.1 Candidatus Altimarinota bacterium
AACAAAGGAGATGTATCTGAGAAAATTAGTGGCTAAATTCTGTATTACTAAACTGGAATTTTAGAGGATATTTTTCCCACTGGGAAGAAAGGAGCCATACTGGTGCTACGTATGTGGCATTTTCAAAACAATATCTTCTCACTCTGGATGCGTTTACTCGCAAGTACATGTCCCCATTTCACGTTCTATCATTCAGGCCGCATATCGATAGATCACTCATGTATCGCCTTCATATCCAGAAGTACTCACTTTCCTGTGAAGTCGCAGCACTCCAGATTATTATGTCAGCACTCGGAATGCAGGTATCGGAAGATGATATCTTCTCTCAGATTCCCCAATACCCATTTCCCTATGCCTCCGGAGGTATTTGGTGAGATCCAGATCATGAATTTGTAGGATTTTACACAGGATGACAGGCCAAAAAAACAGGGTATGGAATCTATGAGGCTCCCCTCGCGAATTACGTTCGAATGCATAACTATAGTGCGAGTATCATGCACCAGTCGATGTACTCTGGCACAATGAATCCCGAGACACAGATGTCACTTCTCTTGCAGGCTCTCGATACAACAGATACACACATACTGCTCTGGTGAGATTGGTGTACGGATCCTCAGTATGAAGACGGGGTACTTCGCAAATGAGGAAGTTGGATTCTAGAATTCTTTCCCTTACCGGGTCGCAATCACTGTGATAGATTTGCTGATGCACGACAACTCAAGTGGACTACCCCACAATGAAAAAGTATCATATGACTCTCTGGAGAGCATACATTTGTCCTTCTTGGCTACGTTGGTACCTATAAAAAACCAAGTCATATCATTGTATGGGACACGTATACTGGCCGTCATGTATATCCATATGCCGAGTGGATGCGCAAATGGTCTCGGATGGATAATCGCTCACTTCTTATTTCCAGGATCAAATCTGGGCTTATCCCGAAAATCTGAGGACTTTTGTAAAAATAAAAAATATATGCTATCATTCGTAGGTTATACTTAACCACAATATGTAGTATGGAACATA
>JAYSPL010000091.1:0-3691 GCA_043722085.1 Candidatus Altimarinota bacterium
CACCTTTTTCAATAT
Organism: Candidatus Altimarinota bacterium; assembly: GCA_043722085.1. Lineage (GTDB taxonomy): Bacteria > Patescibacteriota > Gracilibacteria > BD1-5 > UBA2023 > JABFSX01. The sequence goes on from JAYSPL010000091.1 coordinate 16, forward strand.
GACGTTTCCAGAACTTCCGGTAATCGTTCAGAAAGCATTCATCAAACAATTCATATCTCCAAAAGATGCCAAGTACCATTCCCTCCTCGAAGAATTCCAAATCTTCCACAAAGAACTCAAAGAAAAATGAATGATTTAGTGTGATTCGAAGAGGGATTTTTTCTGAATATCAAATTCTTCTTCGGAGATTTCTCACTTCGCATAACGCGCTTTGAGTATATCGAGGCGTATTTTTTCTTGATTATTAGGAGATATTTTCCCACCATTTCTATATGCTACCATCAACAGAAATAGTATCGGTGCTACGATAACCATGAGATAGAGAAAGACGTAGAGTATCATCCAATCCATTTCCATCATATATCCATACCCTATCATCGCTTCGGATCAATATCCGAAGATTCTATCAAGCAAAAAAAGTAGAATTCATCCAAAAAGAACAAATCAGAGTGCTTTCATACGAGCAAAATTAGATGATACACTCGATCTCAAAGTATATCAAATTTGTATCTTTTTCAAGGAAATTTTCATGACAGTAAGCGGTCTGTATCTATTTTGTTAAAAAAATATTTTTATTTCCTATTATTTCTAATAGTCTTATAATACGTGTTCTACATCTGTAATTTATGCAAGTATTCATGTTTTAGAATTTTACTATTTTATTATGCTCGAAACTATTGCTATCATCCTCTTGGTACTCTGGGCACTCGGACTCGTATCAGCCTATACGATCGGGGGATTTATCCACGTACTTCTCGTCATTGCCATAATTCTCTTCTTGATACGTATTATCAATAGGAACAAATAGTCTATTTCAAATAATATCTCCACCTATTTTTTTGAATTGGGGATGATGTAGTGAGTTTTATACTGATGATTCTGAATATGAAGTTCAACTTTTCCAGATTCTCATCAATCGTATAAAGACCGAATAATACCATCAATCGATGGTGTAAAAAAGGTTGATTTTATCAAAAATAATAATTCAATGGAGTCTCATAAAATGAAGGAATCGGATATACGCGTCTAAAAATCACAGGTACTATACTTACTCTAACCAATATAGACCATGAATCATCAACAAATACTGCTCCTCATACAGCTCTTAAAAGATAAGAATGTAGAATTCGAGAATTGACTCAGTTATCAGGAGATTACAGAGATAGAAGCAAAATTTAACATCAATTTTCCACCCGATTTGAAATGATTTTTACAAACAGAATTGCCAGTTTCAGATAATTTCATAAATTGGCGGCTTTGACTCCAATCCAATGAAGCATCTACTAAAATTAGTGATAGGATTGAAGCACCATTCGAAGGAATGGTATGTGATATAGAGTATAACAATTTCTGGCTAGACATCTGGTGAGATGAGCCCAGAGAACTGAAAGACAAGATTACACTCGCCAAACAACACTATCTCACCTATCCAAAACTAATTCCAATTGCTGGCCATAGATATATACCATCGAGTCCTCTGGAACACTGAAATCCTATTTTCTCCGTGCATCAGATGGATATCATCATATATGGATATGATCTCGCAACATATCTTGCCCTGGAATATCATTTTCAATTACCGGATATATTCAAGGAACCAAAAGAAGCCAATCGAGTGATTGAATTTTGGAGTACTCAGGCAGAAGGATAGACTATGTTACAGAGTACATACAATAGTCCCAGTTTTGTTGGAACTCCACTCGATAGAATTGAAATAAGTCTTCTCTAATCGGAACAAGCCCCTCCTCATGTTCGATTGTATATATGAGCGATTCGATCTTTTATAGAGAAAAGCAATACATCAACTATCTTTGGATAAATAAACTAATAAGGGAATATTGCCCTAATAATATTATACCTATAGCTAGCAAAAGACTCAGAAGTGATAAATGACTGAAGGTCTTCTTGCGTGAATATATTCAGTTTCACTGCGAAAATGAGGGCATTAATGTTACCACCACTCCCATTCTCTATTTTTTGATAATTCATCTCAGCTGGAACAATTCCATCAGGAGAAGGAAAAATATAAATCAAAAGGAAAGGAGGATTATTGATATCGATTCCAGATTCGATAGCATCTGGGGTATTTATAATTGAAGTCTCGAGGATCATTGCTCCTTTTTGCTCATTCATTGCCACTGTATTCTGAGCAAATTGCTCAACAGAAAGTGGAACGTCTGGAGATAGTGGTGATAGTTTATGGGAGGTTACGAGCGTTGACCAATTTTCCACTGATTCAGTTTCCGTAACCCATTCGTACGATTCGGAAGTATGATCAAGTCCTGGTTCTGTTGGGCATGTGAAGCCTATAGAATATGTTTTTTCAGAGAGAGTAAAGATTGAAGGTGACATAGTGAGAGGTAGGATTAGTGGATAAGTCCATATGATCCTACCAGATATTAGGTAGAAAAGCAAAAATAAAAATCCCTTTATTACAAAAGAGAATTTGAATGTATGTGATGGTAGCGCCACGGAGAATCGAACTCCGATTACGGGAATGAGAATCCCGTGTCCTAGCCGTTAGACGATGGCGCCAAACGGAATTACTAGTTTCCTAGTAATTCAATTGATTTATTTTACAAGATCAGTAGTGATACCCATAGAGCGAGCAGAACCTGCTACGATACTCATCGCATGATCGAGATCATTGGCATTGAGATCTGGCATCTTTCCTTCTGCAATCGTCTTGAGTTGAGCTATAGTCATATGACCCACCTTGACCTTGTGAGATTCTTTGGATCCACTCTTGAGTGCGAGTGCATCCTTGATCCACCAAGTCATCGGAGGTTGTTTGGTATAGAAGTCAAAACTACGATCATCGTAGATATTGATCACAGTAGGAAGAACCTTCCCCATCTGATCTTTGGTACGTTCGTTGAATTCTTTACAGAATTGTGCAATCTGGATACCGGTAGGCCCGAGAGCGGTACCTACTGGAGGAGCAGGATTAGCCAATCCTGCCTTGAGCTGGAGTTTTACAACTTTCGTTGGTTTTTTTGCCATAATAATAGGAAATTACATATCTCAGCGTAATGAGATATAGTACGATACACCTGATCATGATCGGAAAATGCATGAAAAGGAGAACGAGATATAAACGTTTGAAGCTTCCGCATTATAGAGAAATCGGAGAAAATGCAAGAAAAAATATGACAAATTTTCATTTTTATGTTAATCTGAATGTACTATGACCAATACTCTAGAATCTTATCGCCCGAATCTCGTTATCGAGTACCATATGAGAACTGATTTACCAGTTTTGCGTTCTCCCAATACCATAGATATCATCAAAGATATCGAAAAAAATACTATACCAAAAAACACCGAAGAAGCGCTAGGATTATGGGGATCTCTCCTCGCATCAAAGATGCAATACGATGTGATCAACTATGCCCTCATAAAAGAATTCCCAAGTGACGCACAACAGTGATGGTGGATAGACAAAGTCAACCCTTCAAAACTCTGAATAAGTCATGAGCAAATGGTGCTTGTCATAGCAACACTCTGAGAATATAGACAACAATTCGAAAAGGGGTGATTTGAGTATACCAATATACAACTCATGATTCTCTCTCTGAAGAGTCCGTCCCAAAAACTCTCACTCAAAATCTCATTGCCCATAAAAAATATCAGAAAGTTTACTTTCTGATATTTTTTTTAGGAAATATGCTCCATA
>JAYSPL010000092.1:0-9369 GCA_043722085.1 Candidatus Altimarinota bacterium
GTTCCATGATAGAGATAGACGGGCAGAGATCCGTGATCAATTGATCTAAAAATATCTCAAAAACAAGAAATTCAAGGAAAAATATATTTTTTCGAAGCGAGCTTACTGAGATGTAAGTGAGCAAGAAAAATATACTTTGACGATGAAGTTCGAGGTATTTCAAATATTTTTCGAAAATAATTTTGACAAATAGAGACTCCTCTATATACTCCCCTCACATCTCTACGGAGGGATGGCAGAGTGGTTGATTGCAGCAGTCTTGAAAACTGCCGTGCCGCAAGGTACCCAGAGTTCGAATCTCTGTCCCTCCGCCATATGATTTATAAAAATCCCACATATAGTGGGATTTTTTGACACAAAAAATGAGTAAATAGTAAAATATGTGGAATGATATGTATAGGACAGAGGAGTGTCTATTCTTCAGTGAACGCACCTATAAAAATAGTAATAGTTAGGAGAACGTAACTATTAATTAGTAATCAGTAAAAATATTTTATCTGTATCATTTTGAGTTATATCAAGAGGTTTTGTTTGTTGCATGGCATCAATATATCCTGATTGTGTCATCCAAATAGCACCCGTCCAGTTCGCACCAGTAGTTTGATTTTCCATTCGAGCCGCGAGAATCGCATAACCAGTTTCTTTATCTACACGAGAATAGTAATATGATCAAGCAATTGCACATGGCGATAATCATGGATTGTAACTCGTAGGGTCTTTTCGTAATGCGCCAGTTCAGCCCAAAAAAGTATATTGTTTCTCAGTAGTTGTAGCTATTGCATTGTCCCATAACATGATATCTGATATACAGTAGGAAGTTATACTGTCTTTATTCGTATTACTTGGGTATATTTGATTATAGTGAATGTAGTTCTGGAATATTACTGACAAGTCTTTAATATCTGATATTCGCACCACATCTCTTCCTCGAGAGTGATACCTGGACATCTGAGGATACAGATATGCTCAGAGCATTCATATAATAGCGATCACTATCATGAGTTCAACGAGTGTAAATCCCATGGATCATATACGAGTCATTGCAAAAAAAATACGGAGTAGAATACTCCGTATTGTATATATCTAAAGGCGGAAAGCAAAATTATTGTTTCACCACATATCCTGAACCAGCACCAGCACCCTTCTTAGCATTATTAATGTAGGTAACAGTAGTAGCACTAACAGTACCTTGGTAAGTACCAATAGCACCAGATGCAGTATTAATATTACCACCATTGGCAGTTTCGAGGAAGGCCGTAAGTACGGAAATCTGAGTACCATTGTCTAAACCTGATCCATACCCATATTCACCAACAGTACCACAAGGATTTAATGAAGTTGGATCGACCGGCCACTTGGAAGTAAGGTATTTATTAACACCTGCTGCGAGAGAAGTCTTTGGTGCACAAGTACCTGATCCGCCATCACCGCTTGGTACAGTACCACCATTATCAATGGTATATGCCGAAATAGCCGTAGCGATTTCTTTGACACCAGCGACACGAGAAGTATCACGACCTCGAGCAAGGTACGCCGTAAGAGATGGGAAGAGCGCCGCAGCAAGGATACCGATGATCGCGATAACGATCATAAGTTCGACAAGGGTAAAACCACGAGTAGTGAGCTTCATAGTGTGGAAAGAAAAGAAATAAAGTGAATATACTGTATAGATACGGAGTTTTTTATCAAATGATTATGTAGTGACGTATCTCTCTATATATTTGTAATTGTATACATTCTCTGCTTACTCTATAGTATATACTATACATACATACTATATTATGCATCTGTAAATATATTTGACCATATACTCAGATTCCTCATTGTATCATCGATACCGGTAGTATTCTCTGGCACCAACTCACGAGATTACCGCGAGTTTATTGACATTTTTATAATTTTGTTGGATTATATCTTCACATTTTTGTAACATTTTCTTTCCAAATCCCATATGCTGACCCGGATTGGTCTGTCCAAGCGTGGATATACCTGGTAATGGGCTCTTGGTTCATACCGGAATCTGATCACCAAATACATGCAGTTCTCGAATGAGGGCAGCCCCATCGAGTTCTCCGATATAGTGGGACTCTCCAGTAAATACCTGAGATGGAACACGCAGACGACATATACCAAAGAGCGTGCGATCAAGCGGATCAATCATCTGAATGAAGTATTCATGACCACCACTCGCTTCATAAAATATGACGTCAATAATTGCGTCATGGGGATTATTGGCACGAGCACGAACCTCACGAGCGGATATATCATGACGAGTGATCGAGCGAGCCCGCATAGCAATCTCGGTGACCTGCCTGAGATTGGCGAGTTTTGATCCGGCAAGGATTTCATGAGCGGGAATATCTCGGTACATTCGGTTCAGTCTGACGTACTCAGGAATCATTCACTGGAGCTCTGCCATAAGTGGAATCAGTACAGCATCTTCATAGGGCACAAATTCTCCTCGTTCCCAGATTTCAGTGAGTTCCGAATTGGGAGTCACCACCATCGGATAGATCTTGATCTCATCAGGACGATAGGCAGGGTTAGAGAAAATCTCAGACATCGAACTCAGATCGAGCTCTGGAGTAGCACCAACGAGTCCTGGCATCATATGGACTACTACCTTGAATCCGGCATCCTTGAGAAGCCTGGTCGCTTCTATGGATTCTTTATTTCAGTGGCCTCTTTTATTGAGTTCATTAATATGATCATGCGTCGTCTGATAGCCTATCTCTATACGAGTGACTCCATACCGACGCAACCGAACGATCTCTTCAGGAGTGATCCAATCCGGGCGGGTCTCGATCGCCATACCTATGACTCGACTGGTAGCGGTTTCATTTCTTTTTTTGGCCTCCTCAAGATCCACGGAAGGGATCCAGTCTGGATCGGCTCATACTGAGGCGGACTGAAAGGGACTATTTCCTTCAATATTCTCTCTTTTTTCGAGTTTTTTCTCTCAAAAGGCTGTATGCGCATCATATATTTGCTTGATAAATTCTTCTTGATACGCAAGTGGATACACACTCCACGTTCCTCCGATAATGCGAACATCACACTTCGATATTGCATTTCCTGTCATGCGGAGTGACTGGAGTCGATTTTGAATCTGACGAAATGGATCAAACTCATTCATTTCAGCCCGTTGTACTGCGGGCTCATCAGAGATATAGCTCTTTGGGAGTCATTCATACGTGGGACAATAGACACACTTTCCAGGACATCCCCAGAACTTCGTGAGGAGTGAAATCACTGAAACTCACGAGAGTGACCTGACCGCCCTTTTACGAAGTACCTTACGAATACGCAGTTCATCAGGAATCATCCCTTGTTGCATGAGCTCCTCATACCGTTCGATCATCATAACGTGTGAGGGTCACTCAGAAATGCGATATTTCGCAAGGACTGAATTTTTCAATTTATGGAAGGCGTCCTTGGTGGTAATGAGTTGATTTTTGGCAAGCGCTCATAAGATTTCATCGATGATAATTGTCTGTTGCATAGACTATAGACTATAGGGATTTTGACGGAAATATCAAGAAGTTTGACTTTTTAGGGAGTTTTTATAGAATGCTCAGGCATCACACACAAGCGGGGGTAACATAAAAGAGCGAGTGTACTAAGGCTTCAACCCTTGGGTGTACCGGTTCAAACCCGGTTCCCCGCTCCATAATAAAAAACTCTGAAAAACATCGAATTTCATCGTCAGAAAAATTTTTTCTAACTCACTTACATCTCAGTAAGTTCACTTCGAAAAAATTTGTTCTTCCTCGAACTTCTCGTTTTTGAGATTTTTCCCATTCATCTATACACCAAACTCAAGACAATGGCCAACAGTCACGGACTCAAATCCAGTATCGTAAAAAAACAAGCCGCCGCACGGAAGCTCTCGAAAGGGAAAAAGAAGTCGGCTATTTCGTATACAGGGAATGAAAATAAACAGTCCAGATTCAATCTGTCATACAAGAAAAGAACGCGGTATATGCAAAACAAGGAGGCATTTCCAAAGAAAAAACTCCCCACTAAAAATACTGATACACTCATCGAACTCGGGATCATCGACGAACGAGGATTTTTTAGAAAAGGAAAGAAGAAGAATTTTTTTACCAAATCCATGACCGATCTCAAGGGCTTTGACTACTATGGAATGCCACGAGGTAACTAATTGGACTTGCATTTTGTGAAAAATAGATACAATCCACTCATCCAAAAAATATGCAGCCGTAGTTCAGTTGGATTAGAACGCCTCCCTGCGAAGGAGGAGGTCACTGGTTCGAGCCCAGTCGGTTGCACCATGTAAAATCAAAAACTCATCCAAAAGATGAGTTTTTTTATGTAAAGTATGGAGCTGACACTGCCGCCCTATAAAAAAATATACGCTAGATACTATTTCTGAAAAAAAATACTACACGCCATGGCCATCTGATTCCAATCTCTAGTGAACACAACACCATAAAAAAAGTCCTCGAAAGGACTTTTTTGATGAACATATTTTACACAGTGGTAGCTTCTGGGCTGATACTCGCAACTCCTTCAGTGGGGGGGAGTGTAGTGAGAGAGATACGGTATCCAAGGAGATCTCCTGCGATATTGATATTCGTTCCTCCACGGCCGAGTACTTTTGCCTTTTCTTCATCCTTCACCGTGGCTCGGATAGTAGTGGTAGCCTCATCAATTTCGATGTCTTCGACAATACCAGGAACGAGTGCGCGACGAACCATCTCTTTTTGATTGGTAGTATAGTTCAATATATCAATCTTCTCACCAAAGAGCTCATCCACAATGGTACGGACACGCATTCCCTTTGGGCCAATAAGACATCCAGCTGGATCTACATCTTCGTCATCTGATGCTACAATAATTTTGGTTTTTACACCAGGCATACGAGCGATTGATACGATCTCAACTACGCCTTCTTCGAGTTCTGGAGTACTCATCTCAAAGAGTTTCACAACGAGCTCCTTGTCCTTACGAGACAATATTACGCGAGGACCAGTTACAGGATCAATCTCACATCCACGGATATAGAGATTCATGCGTTGTCCTGGGATATACTTATCTTTGGAATTCTGTTCACTTCGAGGCAGGACCACTTGGTGACCATTGTAATCAAACACCACCCGATTCTTCTCGACCAGTTCCACTCGCATATTTACGATAGTATCGACCTTATCCTTGAAGAGGTGATAGAGCTTTTCTTTCTCAGTTTCCCCAATTTTCTGTACAATAACCTGCTTCGCCGCCTGAGAGGCAATACGACCAAATCCTTCACTTTCCAGAAGTTCATCTGACACGTCTATCTCCACAGTATCCCCGATCACATAGCCACTCTCTTCCCCACCCACATCCTCATAGCTGATTTCGATGGTATCATCCATAACCTCTTCGACAATTGTCTTCTCAATCGAGATATCTACCTTTCCAGAAACCATATCAAGGTGAACATTGACATTTGCATCCTTGCTTGCGTAGTCTCGTTTGTAAGCAGTTTTGACTGCGTGTTCAATGATTTCAACGAGTTTTTCTTTACCGATCTTTTTTTCTGCGGCGATCTGCTCGATGGCAGCTTTGATTTTTTGTATATCAAACATAGGGAATAGTAAGTTAGTAATTAGTTTTTACTGATTGAATAAAATCAGAATTAGGAGAAAAAAAAGACTCGCCAATTTGGCAGGTCCTGTTTTACTTGGACTCATTCTAGCGAAAACGTGAAAAAATGCAAAAAGAAAAAATTGTTGAAATATAAAAACATGCTACAATCATTTTATGTATATAAATCTATTTCGTGATCACGAAACTGAAAACCTAAAACTTTCGATCTCTGAAAAAATGGCCACAATGATAGTGTCAGTTGAGTATTTTCTTTGCTATAATAACTTTGATGGTCTCCATGCATCGGGATTATCTCATCCTGAGAGGTTTCGTTGGCTCGATATAAAGGCATCATATTTCTGAGATACGCCTGAAAATTTTTTTACTATTATGGTAGCCTGATATATAGCGAGCCATACAGATACCAATACAAACTCTATTTTGAAAAAAATAAAACTTTTTCTTCCAGATATATCTGCCACACTTATTGCTACATACTACACTTTGGGTGAAACCCTATTGCCGGCTCTTCTTCCAGGAACTCCTGATATCAAAGATGTCCCAGCTGTTTTGATTACTTCAGCCGTTTCACCAATAAAGCCTAAGTATATACAGAGAAATCGCAAACGTTTGGCTGAAGTTTTTTTAAGACTTCATTAGTTTTTTCTATATTTTGTCCCCTGTAGCGCTTCAGGAAAATGTTCTTGTTTACTTTTTTTATGCCCGATTGTTCAAAAAATATAATAGTATTGACATTAGGTATTATAATGATAATATATGTTTATATTTTCTTTTTAAGAAATATTTTTTATACTTAACTTTTAATGTATGTCTGAAACAACTCTTGATACAGTGGATTATATTGATAATTTGCGACAAGCAATGCTTGATAAGAAACAAGCAGAAAAAAATATCGAGAAATCTATGAGAAAACTCCAAGATCAAGCGATGAAAAAAGTTAGAGAAGCATATGCAAAAATTTTTGGTCAAGAAATTCCTTTTCTCGAAGTTGCAATTGAATCCGCAATACCTTCTACAGGAGATAATTTGCGCTTAGATTTTGATGGAAATTGGGATGAGAAAGTCCAGGGTCAAAATATCGATTCAGACACCTGAATTTCTTTTCTATGAATGGTTGTATATCCTGGTCCTAGAAGGCTTTTACAAGTACGAGTTCCCCTCTCATTGCTTAGTCAAACAGGTATTACAAAAGTCGTATAGATATCTATTTCATATACTTCCTGCCTCGTAGTTCCTCTGGAAAATGTTCTTGCTCACTTTTTTTGGACTCCAGATTATGAGCGTATTCATATCATTTTCCATATCAGACCTCTTTCATAAGAGTAGTGGGCGCATTCCTCAAGTGGAGGGGAACATTCAGATTTCCGAACTCACGGATATCATCGTGCATCGCCTTCATAGCCATATAGATAGAATTATCCTTTGGGGCATTGGCGAGATAGTATGCAGCATTGAGGATGGGTAGTTCGCACTCGGGCATGCCCATCTTCTCGACAATATCATACACCGAGTTGGTCAGTACGATGGCGTGGGTGTCAACGATGTCTTCTGATGCAAAGTTCATCATACGCCGAACGATATATCTCGGATCCTCTCCACCCGCGAGCATCCGACCAATCCAGTATATCGCAGCATCACCGTCACTATCCCTGAGTGACTTGTGCATGGCCGATATGAGAGTATAGTGCTCCTCTCCATTGGCGTCGTAATTGAGTGACTTGCTCCCGGCCTCGAGTACTGATTCTCTGGTAAGCACTCCATTACCCTGTAGGATACAAGCGGTTTCGAGCAAGTTCAATGTATTACGAAGGTCGCCATTTCAGAGGTGGGCTATGAGGCTCAGATTGGATCATATCTGCGATTCTGAGCGAGGTTGTTCTATTCCCCCTTTCGAGTTGGGGCTAGGGGATAGGGTTTGTTTGGTTCCCCCTTGAGAAAGGGGGCTAGGGGGATTTTGTTTCCTTTCTTTAACTACTTGCATAATCCTCTCACACACTCATTCATAACTCTTATAAACTTCTTCATTCGTAAATCGTACCACCGTAAGTCACAAAGTTTCTAATATTTCTGTTCTATATGCATCATACATCTTTTCTTCTTCTGTACCGTGAGTTGCCCCATCTACTTCGATAACAATATTATATCTTGAGCAATAAAAATCTACGATAAAATGCTCGATTGGTTTCTGGCGATTCCATGTTTCTTGTTGTTGCTTCAAAAATAACCAAAGTTTCTTTTCTGCTTCTGTCATGTTATTTCTGAGGGTACGAGCGCTTTCTTTGTTGTTTGGATTATATTCTCTGAATCAAATCCCCCCTGCCCCCTTTATCAAGGGGGAGTTTTCAAACAGTATTTTTGGATATCTCTCCTGTATTCGACCCATATTTTTTTCCAAAAATTGTACAATCTCTTCTTGAGTAATTGGATTAAGAATATACGTACGACAACGAGATAAGAGCGCATTGATCACGGTAAAACTCGGGTTCTCGGTCGTAGCTCCAATGAGTGTGACAATTCCTTTTTCTACCCAAGGGAGGAGTACATCTTGCTGAGACTTGGTCCAACGATGGATCTCATCGAGAAACAGGATCGTCTGCCTGCCTTCCTTGAAGTTACTCTGCGCTCGTGCAATTATCTTTATGACGTCTTCTTTTTTCGAAAGAACTCCTGATAAATGAAAGAATTCGCCGTCAAGTGAATTCGAGATGACGCGAGCGAGTGAAGTCTTTCCACACCCCGGTGGTCACCAGAGGAGAATCGAAGGAAGTCTTCCTGCTTCGATGAATTTACGGATAGCACGACCTTCACCGATAAGGTGTGATTGTCCGACGAGATCATCGAGCTTCTCGGGACGAAGCAGGGATGCCAGTGGTGTGATAGAATGTTCAAAGAGTGATTGCATAGGTATTATTGTAGATAATTATATAAAAAAACAAAAATTTTCTTAACAAAAATTGATCTTTAAATCTAAAAATGTTATAATAGTTCTATGTGAAAAGAACAAGAATATCAAAATCATGGGAAAGCAATAACACAGATATATCACAAACATGGAGTTATACTTTCAGAAGCCGATAGGGAATGGATTTTTAGTGTATTCTCAGTAACTGCGGCATTAGATGACAAAATAGATGCTTGAGAAGATTCCTCTCTATCAAATAAAATAATAAAAACATTATCAGGAGAAGTGAATTGTAAATTAGAATGAGTCATGAAGTTAAGAAATTCTTTACTTTCCCATCCTGACTGAGAAGACCGTCTTGTTCAATTTATTAGAAAAGTGAAGCTTTTATTTCGATGTACACAAGAACTCTCACAAATAATACAACCGTCAAAATATTTTAAATATTCTATAATAGAATGACGGTTGTTTTGAGAAATGGTTGCACTAGGTGTAAGAGATTTGCGTTTACAGAAATTAATATGACGAGCCGGATGAATGGAGAATCTTACTGATGATATCCTGGATGGAGTACAAGATCATAAGAATTGAGAACGAAGTATTTCTCCTAATATACAGTTTTATATACAATGAGTATCGATCACCGTTTCCGAAATTATCAATCTTTGAAAGAGTTTTGGGATAAAATCATCAATGAAATCTATTCTGGCAGCATTGCCAACAATGTGGGAAAAATATATTTTGAGTCAAATTAGAGAGGCTCTTTCCTTCCCAGTGGGAAATTTTTCATAAAGTTTTACCCAGTAAACCCTAATATCCAAGCCAAGAAACAAACATAGAAAAAGAGTAGAAAG
>JAYSPL010000093.1:0-10306 GCA_043722085.1 Candidatus Altimarinota bacterium
AGCTGGGATCCTCGGTAGCAATGGAGGACTCTCTGTAGGCTATGGAGGAACTACTCCGCCTTCATGAGGGGCAGTCATCGCAGGGAATGTAGGTATCGGTACCACGACACCAGGGTCCAAACTGGAAGTGGCTGGGAATATCACGGCTGCTGGAGTTATATATGCAAATGGTGGCATATCAGACTCTGCAGGGGCTCGTATGGATGCTGGATGAGGATGGCTACGGACTTATGGTAACACGGGTTGGTACAATGGAACCTATGCTGTTGGTATGTACGCCACTCAGGCAGGTTATGTTCAGACCTACAACAATGCAGGAATCATAGCAAATTCATTTCTCTATGCATCTGATCGTCGCCTCAAACAAAATATAGTTGCATTGACAGGCTCACTCGACAAGATCCTTTCTCTTAATGGATATAGTTTTGACTGGATCAAAAATGAAAAACATGATATCGGTGTGATTGCTCAGGAGGTCGAGAAGGTATTCCCAGCGCTCGTGAATACAAACCCTGAAACTGGTATGAAGAGCGTAGCATATGGGAATCTCGTCGCACCACTGATTGAGGCAATGAAGGAACAACAGGCAGAGATCAATGTACTTAAAGCAGAGATCAAAAATATGAAAGCCAGTATGCGATAAATAGAGCCTCATCATTTGCATTTGCCTCATGACGGTTATCTGGTCTTGGGTCATCTCGTATATCCGTAATAAGGACAATTACTACTGAGATGAGCACTCAGTACGTCTTCTATTAGCCCAATATTACATTAATAATTAATCATATGTTCTCTATCAAAACTACATACATACCAGTAATCATCTCAATCATGAGCATTAGCGTTGTTTCAGCTGCATTTCTTAAGTATTCTGGAAGTACTGGAATAGCGCATGTCCTTTGAATATTTCGAACGGACGGATGAGGAAATGCGGGAACGGTATCATTTGATGAACCAACATCAACTGCTGGTATCGATGGAGAGACTATCTCTGGAAGATTCCATATCCAAACTATTGGCTGGGCAACCTTCGATCCTGGTGCTCGTATCATAGCACCTTCCAGTGGCAATTCAACTGATCTCTGGGCGGTCGAGGGCACAGCGACGAGTAATGCTGGTACTATTACCCTGAATGGTACGGTTCAATACGATCCAACTACGAAAAAACTCGTTTGATATGGTATGAATACTGGTATTGGTAGGGTACCATTTGGAGGAGGAACCGTAATGAGTATTGGGAGCTCACAAGGATTCGAAGGAAGGGTAAAGGTGCTCGGAAATATTGGTGGAACTACGGCTTTTGATACTTTTTATACTGGTGCAACTAGGTTTAATGCTTCAATTATGAATGATACGCTCAATCGTATACGCAAAAATATAACCATTTCCTCAAGAAATATACCAATTTGACTCAAAAATACAGAATTTGGAAGTATTACGCCAAGCGCACTGTGAAATAAAACATTTTTTATCAATGATGATAGTACGGTTAAGACACTTACCTATAGTGCTGTGTATGGGCATTTTCCATCAAGTACTATTGATTCATTGATCATCGTGGGTGCCAATCTCGTTATAGATAGGGACCTCTTCAATGCGACTACTCGACCAAAGGGTATCATTGTTCTAAAAAATGATAGAGGGCTTGGTGGTAATATTATCGTCAATGGGAGTGTTAAAAACATTCAGAGTTCTCTATTCTCGGAAGGAACACTCTATAGTGGAACAGGAATCAATAACCTTGCCAATGACACCACTCAGAAAGTAACCATGCTTCCTGAGAATCAACTCTATATAGATGGATCACTCATGTCTCGCAATACGATCGGATGATCAACTCAATGAGGAGGTGCTATTTGCGTATACAATGAAAATAATTGTACCTACGAAAAGGCTATTCAATATGATCTGAACTATTTCCGGAGTTATCATTCCGGCACCGTATCAACACGAGCCTATCCAAATAATACGTATGATGGCTATTCCTTGATTATTAAGCGAGATCCTCGAATTTCGGATAATCCACCCCCTGGTTTTGAGATGAAATAGGAGTTACGGTTCTGGTATCAAAGCAAGGAGTCACTACATATAGGAACTACAAGGTGAACCCCTGGTTGTGCAATATGTTTTTGGATGGGATCAATAGCTGTGGCTGATGTTGGATATCCATTCTGCCATATCTAAACTAAAAAACTCCGAAGTACTTCGGAGTTTTTTACCTATTCACCATCATAGACTCGTTCCTTCATCTGAGATTTCTCGAGTTCATAGAATTTTTGTTGTGTCTTTTCGAACTTGAGATCAACTTGCCCGGTGGGACCATTTCGATTTTTACGGATGAAGACACTGGTGACGCCTGGAATTTCAGAAAATTCATTGTAGTAATCATCACGGTAGATCATAGCAATGATATCCGCATCCTGCTCAATTGATCCTGATTCACGGAGATCTGACATCACGGGTCGTTTATCAGGACGAGCCTCGACGGCACGAGAAAGCTGAGAGAGTGCGAGTACGGGTACATCGAGCTCACGTGCGAGTGACTTAAGGCCTCGTGATATCTCAGATACTTCCTGAACACGGTTCATCGAATTTCCATTCGACATGAGCTGGAGATAATCAATGATCACGAGATCGAGTCATGACTCCATCTTGAGTCTGCGTGCCTTGGACTTGATCGAGAGGAGTCATTCACCCGCTGGAGAATCGTCAAGATATATTTTTGATCTTGAGAGTGTTTCGAGTGCATCTCCCATTTTTGAGAATTCATCTTCGGAGAGTTTTCATTTTTGGAGTTTCCAGCTATCTACCGCCATAGCAGCCGCAATAAGACGATCAGTAATTTGTTCTTTCGACATTTCGAGCGAGAACATCGCAACATTCCTTCATTTTTTTGCTACATTTTGTGCAAAGTTGAGTGCCATCGCGGTCTTCCCCATACTGGGACGCGCAGCCAAGATAATGAGATCTCCACGCTTGAATCCACCCAGTTTTGCATCAAAACTGGGATATCCCGTCGAGATCGTATGACGATCAACGAGTTCTGGATCTGCATGGATGGCGGCAAATTCCTCATATCTGGAATTGAGGATATCGCGAATTGGAACGAGCTTGTTCTGTATAGAGGTTTGTGTCACACCGAAGAGTGCTTTTTCTGATTTTTCGAGAAGCTCCGTTGTTTCTATGGATTCATCATACCCATTCATGATAATCTGATTCCCCGCCTTGATGAGTTTGCGGAGTACGGATTTATTCTTGACGATTTGTGCGTATTGAAATATATTGGCACTGGTAAATACCGCCTCCATGAGGCCTGCTAGGAATATATTTCCTCCGATAGATTCGAGTTTCTTCTGGTCGTCGATGACTTCTCGTACCGTAATCGAATCAATGGGGCGATTTCGAGCGTAGAGATCGAGAATAGCCTCGTAGACGATAGAATGAGCTGGATCATAGAAGTCGTCTCGATTCAGGAGATTCGCTACCTGAATAATTCCATCTTTATCAATGAGTAGGGATCCGAGAACTCAGCGTTCGGCATCGATACTGTGTGGAGGAGTAGTGAGAGACAATGGTGGTATAGAAAGGTAATATATAGAAACATGAGATGGAGCTAGTTCTCTTTTGCTCTAAAATTATGAGCGAGCTCCTCTTCAAGGAGTAATTGTTGAATAGTTTCAGCAATTTCATGACTATAGGGAGTGAGATTTTTTAGATTTTTATACGTCACTATGGCGTCCTTACGGAGTCCCAGATTCACCTGAGTGACAGCGAGAAGTGCAATAATTTCAGGATTTTTTGGCCACTGTAGTACATATTGTTTGGCGTAGAGGAGGGTGGCGGTATTATCATGCAGTGTATTGGAGATATGAGTCAACATATAGAGGGTCGTCTCTGTATTTCCGGTAAGGGTATGTATGATTTTATAGATTTCATTTGCGACGATATTTTTCTTCTCGATAATGAGAACGTTGGCGAGTTTTTCGAGAATTTCCACATCTTCGGAGTGGAGCTCCGCCATGTCTTTATAGATATACTCCGCTTTCTCATACTGTCCTTCTTGTTCGTATATTTGCCCCAAGAGAAGATTGAGGTCACGATTATCTTTTTCTAGAGACAGGCCTTCGACGATGAGCGTCTGTGCCTCGATGATCATACCACGAGCAATGAGCGTACGAACGCTCGATACGAGATTCGTAATCTTCTCAACTTGCGAAGTATCAATTTTATCAGGTTGAGTAGCTTCGTTCGGTTTTATAGCTGATGGAACGGTTGGCTCGATTGGTTCTTCTCTACTACTGGAAAGGGAAGTTATATTTTCTGGAACTGTTTTGAAACGTTTCATATTTTGAAATATTTCCAAAACACGCTTGGACCAAGCATAGAGATCCCGACTCCATATAGCCATAAGCATGATAAACAAGCTAATAAGCACGAATAGCTCCAGAGTGATATTTTGAGTAAGAAAGAAAAATTCCATAATTCAAACGGAGTGAGAAGATAAAAGGAGTGAAACGAACTTTTACTCTGCGAACGGAGTGCAGGACTAAGAGGCAAAGCCTCATAATTCAAACGGAGTGAGAAGATAAAATGAAATTTTAATGTTGTGTACGAGAGTATCAAACATAAACAGTAAACACTGATAAACAAACCGAATGAGGCGATAAAACTTGTTAGAATGACTGAACCGAAGCCCATATAATACACATGGCCATTATATCAGATAGAGTATAGAAATATTCGTATGAGAATTATCTGGTCGTTTTATAGAAAACATAGTAGAGAAAAAAGGATATTTTGCAAATTATCTCTAAAAAACTTGCAATGTTTCTCCTTTTTCATATACTCCCAGTCGTTGTTTTACTTTAGTCATATTTTTCTATTATGTCAGATGTTGCCCTCATTACTGCTATACAAAAGAGCACTGTAGCCGAACCAAAAGATACTGTTATCAGTTATGAGACCGGTATGGAAGTTGAAGTACATCAAATTATCCGTGAAGGAGAGAAGGAGCGTACTCAGAAGTTCCGTGGTCTCATCATCTCTATGAGATGATCTACAGCATTCGATCGTGTTCTGACGATTCGTTCCGAAGTGGATGGTGTTGGAATCGAGCGCCTTATTCCAGTCAATGCACCTACCATTGCAAAGATTGAAATTCTTCGTAAGTTCAAAGTTCGTCGTAAAAATATTGGATATATTCGTGGTCTTACTGGAAAAGCTGCTCGCCTCAAAGAAATTAAATAGTTTTTTATAGTCTATTTTAGAGAATATTCCATTCGTAATGAATGGAATATTTTTGTTTATTTTATGTGCAAAACTTTTTATTTTTCAATACGAATATTCACAAAATACTCGTATTGAAATAATGACTTTTCGCTATCTATATCTGTAGAACAACACTTCCTATTTCTGATAAAAAATCGTATACAGTAGAGATTGTCAAGAGTTTCTTTTCTTTTGACATTGGGGTATTTATGAATAAAAAGGATACATGATTTTTACTTTTGCCCATCTTGAGAAGTCCGTTGAGATTATGTCGAAAGATATCAGAAAACAAGACTTCCTTACTTATTTCAAAAGGTTCTCTTTGATGGCGAGCACTGAGCAGAGTGTCACCATTGGAGTCATCTCCTCATTTCACCAGGATAATCTTTCGAAGAAGTTCTATACGGAGATTAAGGCGGCTATAGTGAGTGTTGTCTCTACCATCGAAGTGATTGACTTCGTGGTTGACGATACGATTGAGATGAGAGCACTCGATGAGGTTATCGATTGTCGTGATGCACAGCGTGTATCTGAGAAAAAAACAAAAAACGAATCAGTGCATGGAGTAGAGATCGTCGAATGAGTCAATAGTCGCTTGGTATCAGAACGCTACCAGCTCGATAACTTTATCGTAGGACCCAATACACAGTTGGCTCACGCTGCTTGCGACGCGGTGGCACGTCGTCCGGGATCATCCTACAACCCACTCTATATCTATGGGAATGTTGGACTCGGAAAGACGCATCTCCTTCAGGGAATTGCCAATACTATCCGTTCCAAGCAAAAGGATCTCCGTGTGGTCTATACAACGGCTGATAAGTTTCTGACCGATTATGTAGCGAGTATCAAGACTCGTTCTGTGGATAAGCTCAGGGAACGGTATCGTCAGATTGACGTTCTGGTTCTCGATGACGTTCAGTTCTTGGCTGGAAAAAAACAAACACAAGAAGAGCTCTATAATATATTCAATATCCTCTACGAATCAGGAAAGCAGATCATCCTCTCAGGAGATCGTCCACCACGTGAACTTACTGAACTCGAGGCGAGACTCCAGAGTCGCTTCGAATGGGGAATTACGGTTGATGTGAGTGAACCAGACTACGAAACCAGACTCGCTATCATCGGTGAGAAGGCTCGAGCTCGAGAATTCCTCCTTCAGCAGAATGTAGCCGAGTTTATCGCTGAGAATGTAACCACGAATGTTCGAGAAATCGAAGGGATTCTCAATCAGATCATTGCTGAATACGATCTTCGTGGTACTCCTCCCACTATCGAGAATATCGCTATGCGACTCTCGAAGCTCTCGATCAGATCATTGACCCCGTCGATGACCACATCCAAGAGTATTCGATCTACCCATTGTAGCTATGAGGACCTCATTCAGGCAGTTTCTGGGCATTTTTGAATCGAGATACGAGCCCTCCTCTCTGAAGATCGCAAAAAAGAAAATATGATCCCAAGACAGGTTGCTATGTACCTTCTCAAAAATAAACTCCATTATACCTACGAACGTATCGGAAATATATTCTCTGGACGCAATCATACGGCTGTCATGTATTCTGTAAAAAAACTCGAAGAAGTCATGAAGAAGAATCAACAAGTCGTCTATGAACTCAACGTTATACGGGATAAACTCGGCATTTAATCTAAAATTTAGAGGAAAACTTGAAGTCAAGTTTTCCTTTTTGTCTCTATCATAGAGATCCCTTTTATTTATGGTATTGATTAATGGCTTCTCATACATGCAAGCAAAAGATAGACACTCCAAGAGTACTTCCTTCGGGGCGCATACAGCATGACAAAAAATATTTTTACTCACTATCCTTAGTATCCCTTGCTCTCTATAGTATCAACACCCATCGGTAATCTCGAAGATATCACTTTGAGGGCCCTACGTACACTGCGTGAGGCTGATTATATAGCTTGTGAAGATACTCGTATGACAGGACAACTTCTTCAACATTACGATATAGAAAATGGCGGACGACTCATGTCATTCCATTCACATTCTGGATTCTCTAAGGTGGACAAAATTATCTCCCTCCTTCAGGAAGGGAAGCATGTAGCCCTTGTGTCAGACGCAGGGACACCCGGTATATCAGATCCTGGATTTATCCTTATCAAAAAGGCTATCGAGGCTGGCATCACGGTAACACCAATTCCAGGAGCTTCTGCTGTACTCTCAGCGATTGTATCCAGTGGATTTGATTGTCACCAGTATCTCTACCTGGGATTCCTTCCGGTCAAAAAAGGACGTCAAACTATGCTTAAATCTCTCCAAAATAAAGAATATACCGTGGTAATATATGAATCAGTACATCGCATAGAGAAGACACTCGCTGAATTTGAAACGTATTTTGGTGCTGATACGAAGATCGTTGTTGGCCGAGAAATTACCAAAAAATTCGAAGAATTTGCCCGTGGAACTATCCACGAAGTGTGTGAATACTTTAAGTGAGAAGGCCGTGTTAAGTGAGAATTTGTTATAGTTTTTTAACTATAACGTTCCATCTATACCACAATTGAATGTGGTATTTTTCGGTAATCAGGAGTTCCGTTATGGGTATTTCCAAATATATCGATTCCATTTGCCCAAAGCCTGGTGGAACCACTCGAATCGAGTTTTGTCGATGATGGATGCGTACATCCCCACCGGATGAGTTCATTCTCGATAGCGGATTCGAGCATTGATACGGCGGTAAATATGAGCACCTTAGAGCTCTCATTTTTCGTGTTTGGATTTTTCAGACAGATATAAGTACGCCCAATACTTTCATCTTTATAATGAGTGGTATCAAGTGATAGATTTACCATAGCCATATATCCCGAGGCATCACGCAAGTTTTCCCACGAATATGGTATTATTTTTGCGCTCTTTATATCCAAAACAAAGATATTCTTGGTTTCATTGCGATTATCCGCTCCCGCAGTACGTACAATTCCATCAACCTTGAGTCAAAATGAAAGCGGAGTCAAGGATCGTTTCGGGTCAAAAAATTGGCCATTAAAAATACTAAATGGGCGATTTGCAATACTCGATCCAATTTCTGAGAGCTTTTTTTTCTCAAAAAGTGGCTCACCCGTTAGTTCATCATACCCACCAAGAGTAAGCAATGATTCCATCCTGCCTCATTTAGCAAGATCGATCTCCTGTACCCACAAGTCAATCGTATCGTATTTGGAAAGAGTAATCGCATTACCAGATTCCAGGGTATGATACGCAAGGATTTCGGTTGATGCCAGCATTGGGATTTTTGCTATTCTATTTTTTCGAATCTGAACCCGTTGCAGTTTTTCGTTTTCCTTCATCACGTCACTGAGTTTCGGAAGTGGGAGTACCTCAGCTGAAAGACTTGGGATAACAAACAAGAATCAGACCATAAAAATGAGGAGAAGTCTGTGTACGAAGATCATAGAAATAAAAAATTATCGAGGAAAAATAAGCCTGAGAGATAGTCCAGTTGGAAGAGTATTCTCAATCTCGAGAGAACCGTCATGGATACGGACAATGTGATCGATGATCGAGAGTCAGATACCCATACTCATAGCAGAATCACGGGTTCGTGATTTATCCACACGGTAGAATTTTTCTCGCACGAGATTGATTTCATTTTCAGGAATTCCCATTCCATTATCGGTAAATACAATTTGTATATGTTGCTTCGTTCGAACATAGCTACAAGTTAGGAGTGTTTTATGGCCAGCGTATTTTATAAAATTCGAAAACACATTATGAAGGATCTGTACGAACATATTTTTATCCATTCGAATATAGATATCCGTATCTCAAACCGCAATAATTCGTTGTTCAATCTTTTCAAGTTGTGGAAGATATTCATGAATGAGTCATTCGAGTTGTTGACTGATCGAGAATCGTTCTACATGAATATTATCAGTATAATGGTGCGTTAGGTGCTCATATTCCATGATTTTCTCAGTAATACTCGTGAGCCGTGTGAGTTCATTCTGAAGAAGTGGGATAGTCTTGGTATCAAGCGGCATCATCCCATCTTCGATGGCCTCAAGATAACACTTCACGGCAGTTATAGGGGTCCGTATCTCATGTGATATATCAGAGAGAAAATTCGAACGAATATTCTCTTGTACTCGGAGTGATCGGTACAGGCTATTGATCGTAGAAACCAGTGGGGCGAATTCATCACTTCTTGTATAGGTAATAGTCTGAAATCTCGCCTGATCGATATAGGTATTGAGTCGATCGATAATGAGATGTACGGGGATAAATACCCGGCGTATCCACAAAAAGTAGAGACTAATGATAATAATGAGAAATAGGGTATCAGTAATGAGGAGTCTCGTAAGAAGACCAATGATGAGTCTCCATTCGGGAGTATCTCGATCCCAGCTAGTAGGATTGGCAAACAGTGAACTAATATTTGAGAATGGACTTTCTATTTTTTTGGTCTGAGTAACTCGTATATTGTAGCTTCCATCGGTACCTTCTCTATTTCAAGTACCGGATTGGATATAGAGCTCTGGATTATCACTGATATTTTTGAGTGAAGTCGAGATAGTGGTGAGTTCACTGACGACTTCTTTATACTCATCTTGTTTTTTTGGAGAGAGTGTGCTCACATCGAGCACTGCCCTGAGTTTTTCAGGTGAAAGTGATCATTTTTGTTCCATTGCTTGTATCTCATCGGTATACGCCAAAAATAGGGTACCCATAAAATAATGGAACGCTAACATATTGACAATAATAGTTGCCACTATAGCAATAGCCGTAATGAATGGTATCTGATAGGAAAGTCGCAAAGTCGAAAATTAGAGGATACAAAATGCCTCCAGAGTATAAGAAGTTTCTGAAATCATACAAGATTTTCTGAGTGATTTTATGGTGAGCCCTCAATTGGTTCTGTGCTACAAATCGGTGCCACATATGCCATATTGCGGAGATTATTGGTATATTTTATAGCCCATTTGTAATCACTCACACTACCCACATTTCCGCTTGACAAAATTCCAACAAAAACCATATCTGCTCTAGGTTACTCTTGGTAAGACGAAGCAGGTACTG
>JAYSPL010000094.1:0-32156 GCA_043722085.1 Candidatus Altimarinota bacterium
GAACAAAGGAGATGTATCTGAGAAAATTAGTGGCTAAATTCTGTATTACTAAACTGGAATTTTAGAGGATATTTTTCCCACTGGGAAGAAAGGAGCCAAAAATCTTTGCATTCTCTATCCTATTGAATAGGATAGAAGGATTGCATTTTTTATAAAATATACCTATGTCAGAAACTATCGAGATTATTGGTGCCGAAACCCATAACCTCAAAAATATATCTGTATCAATTCCAAAAAATACACTTACCGTCATCACGGGTGTATCAGGATCATGAAAGTCATCACTCGCATTCGATACCCTGTATGCAGAATGACAACGAAGGTATCTTGAGTCCCTCTCTACCTATGCACGTACCATTATTTCTGATATATCTGAAGCAACTCATGTTCGAGAAATCAGAGGACTCTCCCCTACTATTGCTATCCATCAAAAAACAGTATCCAATAACCCCAGATCGACGGTTGGAACTATTACAGAAATTTATGATTTTTACAGGCTCCTCTATACGAGTATCGGATGCCCGTATTGTATCAATCATGAAGATATTCCTCTTAAAAAAGATAGTCTCAAAAATATTGTCGAATATGTGTCGAAGTTCCATGAATGAGATCGGTTTCATATCCTTACTCCTATTGATCTTGGCGAAGAATCTCTAACTGGCGAACAACTGGCGAAACGAGTAACAGATATGGGATTTGTACGATTCCAGATTGGCGAAAATACCTATTCAGTTGCTGATGTCCTTGATGTCGAATTGCGTGATGGGGATAGAGTATATATTGTAGTTGATCGTCTTATTCGGAAGGTGGATGAGAATTTTGATATCCGATTGGTTGACTCCATACGTATTGCACTGGAAAAATGAAATGGGAGAGTTTCCATCTCAATATGAGGTAATTATGCCCATTTTTCATTGCATGCTTCGTGTCCTATTTGTAACTCTCAGATGGAGAACCTGACTCTTTCTAATTTTTCATTCAATTCTCACAAGGGCGCTTGTATAAGTTGTCATTGACTCGGTGCTTCGACCACATTTCTGGAGGTTGATATCACCAAATGAGAACTCACCCTGGCCGAAGGAGCACTTCTTCCTTGGCAAGCACATCCGTATTATTCAATGCTCCTTGAGGCAGTTTGCAAGGGAGAGGGAATATCCATGAATACCTCCTGGTCGCTTCTCAGGCCCAAAGATCGACAAAAAATCCTCTACGGGGTTCCAGGCTCATTCGAACTCTCATACCTTGGCAAGGGGAATGACTGAAAAGTCCATAAGTCTCGATATGAATGATTGGTTCCAAATCTCGAAAGGCGCCATACCGAGGCGGATAGTGCTCATGATGCGTACTTTAAGAGAATTGCTAATTTCGCCACAGAACAAATATGTCGAACATGTAGTGGATATAGACTCCAGAAACCCTATCTCAATGTACGAATATCAGATAAAAATATTGGCGAACTTGCATTTCTTAGTGTCGAACAATCACTTGTTTTCTTTAGACAACTAACACTCTCAAAATCCGAGGAACATATTGCAAGGCCAATTCTGAAAAATATTGTTGAACGACTGGAATTTTTGGCGTGAGTTGGACTCGAATACATGACCCTTGCCCGTCGTGCTGGTACGCTTTCGGGTGGTGAGTCACAGCGCATACGACTGGCTACACAAATTGGCACCAGACTGGAAGGAATTATCTATGTGCTTGATGAACCCTCTATCGGACTCCATCCGCGTGATAATGATATGCTCATTGCCAATCTGAAGCGTCTTGCGGCGATTGGTAATACGGTGGTCGTGGTTGAACATGATGAGGATATTATGCGAGAGAGTGATTATATTATCGATATTGGTCCTGGTGCTTGAGTCCATGGGGGTGAGGTGCTATTTTCTGGAAAATACAATGATCTTCTCGCCTCAGATACACAGACGGCGGACTATCTCTCGCTCAGAAAATCGGTGACACGAAGAAATCCAGTTAGCAAGGCACCAAAAAAATTCATAGAAATATATGGTGCTATCGAGAATAATCTCAAAAATATCAACGTCAGAATTCCCCTGGAATGCATGACGGTCGTGACTGGTGTCTCTGGATCAGGCAAGTCTTCACTTATTATCGATATCCTATCAAACTACCTCATGAATCACTTTTATCCGAGTGGTCGCCATATTGGTCGACATGAACGTGTCGAAGGTGTGGCGAACATAGATAAAGTTATCATAATAGATCAGTCCCCTATTGGAAAAACTCCCCATTCGAATATCGCCACATATACCGGGCTCTTCACCTATGTGCGTGAGGTGTTTGCGGCATCACTTGACGCACAGAAACGATGATTTGGTCCTGGGAGATTTAGTTTCAATACCAAGTGAGGGCGTTGTGAGATCTGTGAGGGAAGCGGAACCAAGAAGATTGAGATGCACTTCCTCCCGGATGTCTATGTCGAGTGTGAGTCGTGTGGAGGAAGTCGATATAATAACGAGACTCTCCAGGTACAATTCAAGGGTAAAAATATCTCCGAAGTACTCGATATGACGATAGAGGATGCGAGCACATTCTTTATAAGTTTTCCACGAATCAAGCGAGTGCTCGATGTCCTCATCGATGTTGGTCTTGGATATATTACGCTTGGGCAATCGGCTCCAACACTTTCAGGCTGAGAATCACAACGTATCAAACTTGCCTTCGACCTCGCCAAGAGATCGACAGGACAAACTCTCTATATTCTCGATGAGCCGACAACCGGTCTCCACTTCTCTGATGTCCAGAAACTCCTCGATATCCTCGATAGACTTGTAGAGAAGGGAAACTCAGTGCTTGTGATAGAGCACAATCTCGACATCATCGCCAATGCTGATGCCATCATCGACATCGGATCTGAGGGTGGCGATAAGTGAGGAAATCTCGTATTCGCAGGTCCTCGTGATAAGATTCTCAAGGTTGAAGATAGTCATACTGCCAATGCACTTCGGAAATATATGGAGAAAAGAGGGAAGTAATATACAAAATATACATACATATATCCAATGCAATTTGCAAGGGATTTTTGTTGAGTAATTGTTTCTATTGCTTATACTAGCGAGACATAAATATTTTCTATGGAAACTACTCTCATCACTCAACTCTTCACCTCATTCGAAGAGATCAAGCATCTCTCAGAGGACGGATCGGAGTACTGGAGTGCTCGCGATCTACAATGACTCCTTTCATACAAAGACTGGAGGAATTTTGAAATCGTCATAGAGAAAGCGATGGAGGCATGTAAAAAAGCAGGGAATAGCAAATTCGATCATTTCGTTGGCGTCAACAAGATGATCTCTACTGGTAAGACAGCGGAAAGAGAGGTATTTGACATCCATCTCACACGATACGCTGCATATCTCATCGCTCAGAATGGTGATCCTCGCAAGCAGGAAATCGCATTTGCTCAGGCATACTTCGCTGTCCAGACTCGCAAACAAGAGCTCATCGAACAGAAGCTCCTCGATCATGAGCGTATCCAAGTCAGGGAAAAGCTGACACAGACCGAGAAACAACTCACTGGACTTGCGTTCGAGCGGGGTGTCGATGGTATGGGGATCGCTCGTATCCGTAGCAAAGGCGATGCAATATTATTTGGTGGCAATAGTACCAAGTCTATGAAGCAAAAACTCTGAGTGAGTGAGGATCGATCTCTTGCAGACTTCCTCCCGACTATTCTCCTCAAAGCCAAAGACCTCGCCGCAGAGGTCACCAACCACAATATCCGAGAGAAAAAATCCCTAGAGTGAGAAGGGAAGATCACAGAAGAACATACAAAAAGTAACCAATGAGTCCGAGAATTCCTCGTCAAAAGTGGTATAACTCCTGAGAACTTGCCACCATCGACTGATATCCAAAAACTCAAAAGGCAGCAAGAAGCGGAGGCAAAAAAACTCAGTCAGAAGTAGAGAAAATTATATTTTGATTTAAATAATCAAATGCTTAGTATAGCTCAATTTTATGAGCTTATTATATGCATTGAGAACATTCTGAGGAACCTCTTGAAATATTTGAAATCACTTTTGGGGATATATAATTATTCTTTGGAGATCACCAACCATTATATTGATTATAGTGTTTAGAGAAATTTCTTTATTTGGATAGTTTAGGAATTCTATCTGAGGAGAAGTTACTATGAATTCTTTTCACGGCCACTGCTTATTAAAGGTAGCAAAAGTTCGTTTTTCCATATAAGGTTTTTGAACCAGAATTAAGAATTTTGGATCAATTTGCTTTCTAAGTAAAATTTCCTTTGTAAATTGTATATTTTCTCATGTGTTTGAAGATCTATCTTCTATAATTATTGCATCTTTTGGTATACCTTTCTCACTTGCTATATTTGCAAAAACCTGAGCTTCGGGTATTGTCCAATACTCTTTTGTGAAATTACCATATCATCATGAGAAAATAATCAGAGGAGCAAATCAACGCAAATACAACTCAGCAGCATACTCAGCGACTCGAGTATCATGGCTTCACAACACGAAAATACAATCAGCCTTCTTGAGAGAATGATTCATGTGATGATAGTCCCAAAGGATTTTTGAGAGAATGAGTACTTCTTCATTAGGCATGGTTTCTATTAATTAGTGTCCAATTCTGAGTATATCCTCATGCACCGAGTTTGCAGCGAGACAGCCCTCTGCCGCACTCATGATGGTTTGTCGGAACTTGTTACTACCCGTCGTCACATCTCCTGCGGCGTAGAGTCACTTCACGCTCGTTTCTTGCCGCTTATCAACAACGAGGCATCCCTCTGTATCTTTTTCTACCAAGAGGTGATCGACAAGGCTAGTATATGGCTCATTCCCAACGGCGATGAATATCCCATCCAGTGTGAGTGTTGATCCATCTTTACAAAGTATCCCCGTCATTCCCATCATCCCTCACTGGATCTCCGCCACTTCGGTGAAGTAGTGAAATATGATATTGGTATGTTTCTTCGCCTTATCTACCCAGATGTCCTCAGCCCTGACTCGATCCGTACGCACCAGTATATGTACCTCTCGGGCAATTTCCGCAAGATAGAGTGCTTCCGTGATTGCTGTATTACCGCCACCTACGACCGCTACGGAGAGATTTTTGAAAAAATTACCATCACAAGTAGCACAGTAGGATACTCATTGACCAATGTATTCTACTTCACCCGGAACACCAAGTTTTTTATATTTGTTTCCAGTGGCGAGGATAATAGTACGAGATTGGTATTCTGAACCACTCGTTGTCTTAACAGTAAAGTCATATTCGCCATTTTTGACTATTGTTTCGACACGCTCTTGCAGTATTTCGGATCCAGCTTTACGAGCATGTTCAGCAAAATCATCCATGATGGATTTTCCAGTACCCGAGAATACTCCCGGCCAATTTTCTACACAATGACTCGTGGCGAGTGCTCCACCTGGGAGTTCTCCGATGATGACATTAGAGAGCTTATAACGACTCGCGTACATACCAGCAGGGAGTCATGCAGACCCTGCACCGATGATGATTGTGTCGTAGACTTGAGACATAAAAAATGAAATTAAAAAATGTAATACTACTACATGAAGAATACGTTCAGGTGTTTACTCCTGAACAGACCTTTATGAGAATAATTCTCATTATATAGAAAGTAATAAAATTACAAGTTTTTTATAGAGTTGATTCTTTCGTAGAAGCGTGACTCGATCGGTAGTCATTGATGATCGAATTGATTCTATTCCCATTTTCTACTGGATTGGGCGCAAAGCTCACGATCATGTCTGAGTTCTCACTGGCCGTATGGATATGGACATGTCCATAATGGAAAATAGTTTGAAGTATTCCAGTTACCTCAGCATTTACCTCTTGTACCCGATTGAGTCCACATTCGCTCACTCGTCTTGATAGGGCCGATAATTGCTCAATTCCGATAATTCGCTGATCGGTAATCAGAAAAAGATCGAGCTCATCATTGATCCATGAAACCAGAATAAACGTAAGAAAAAACATCCAATAGAGACTGACTACTCCCCAGAATAGAGCGGTACCAAATAGGGTAATGAGATTCGCCTTCATACTGAATATAATGATAGTGGTTGCTATCAATCCAATAATATATCCCATTTTGAATGCAAAAACAATCCAATGTCGATGGAGCTTCATGATGAGGTGCTCACCAGGTCGCATTTGTGATGCGGTCTTTAGATTTTCGGTCATGTTATATGAGGGGGTTTGAAATAGAGAGGAACAATTTTGGTCTCATACAATTTCTTGGAAAAGACAGATATCAAATTATTTTTAATCTCCTTATATTGTATATATTTTATAGTCTCTGTCGAGACTATTGATCACAGTATTCCTTCATATGTTCATGGAGGAAGCAGCTCTTTTGGTATCATTATAATTTCCTGATTTTGTCTGATCAGATATTCATGTGTATTGGCTTCAATAATTGGGATAGTATTTCATCCGATAAGATCAAAAAAATGACAAGACTTTATCTCTATATTTCTTGTATAGCGAATTGCATTGATCGCCAATGTAATGACTCGCATAAGTGTAAATGGGCCAGGCCCAGTAACAGAGTATATTTCATTGATCGCATATTGATCGACAAGATCGACAAGCATTTTTGGAAATGTACTTGCAGTATTGAGATTTTTTGGAAGCGTCTGTAGTATGGTTGTGTCCTCCTGAAAGATGAGAAAGTGTATCTCAGCGTGCAGGGGATTGATATAGAGAAGAGTCTTCATGAATTTTTATAGGATTAACTGCCTCGGTAGGAAAATGCTTCTAGAATATGTTTGATTTCAACGGTATCGGAACCTTCTATGTCCGCAATCGTTCGTGCCACACGGAGAATTCGGTAGTACACACGGGTTGAGAGCTTTAACTTTTCAGTTGATGCTATGGCAATCTGAATTGCTGCAGGAGTAATATTGGCAAGTTTTTCTATGACGACATTCGACATTTCTGCATTCGAATGTATGCGTTCTCAAGCAAACCTAAGGTGTTGCATCTTCTTGGCTTGTGTAACTTTTGATTTCATTTCTATACTGGTTTGTCCTGATCTTTTTTCTCACAATTCACCTGCCTTTATTCGGGGTACTTGTATGCTAATATCGACACGGTCAAGTATTGGACCAGAGAGTCGAGATCTATACTTGTCGATAGCCATTGGCGAACAACTACATGGCTTCTCTAGATCTCACATATACCCACATGGACAGGGATTCATCGCCCCAATAAGGGAAAAACGAGCGGGATATCGACAGGATTGATTGACACGGTTGATCGTTATTTCGCCATCTTCGAGTGGTTGCCTGAGGGTTTCGAGGATCGACTTACTGAATTCGAGGAATTCATCAAGAAAGAGTACTCACTTATGGGCGAGCGAAATCTCACCCGGCCGAGCATCCCGTCCACCACCGATGATCGATGCTTCACTGGCCGTATGATGGATGATCCGAAATGGACGATGTATGATCAGGGGAATATCCCGAGTCAGAAGACCTGCAACAGAGTATATTTTGGAGAGTTCAATCTGTTCTTCGAGTTCCATATCAGGAAGTATGCCAGCCATTGCCTTGGCGAGCATCGTTTTTCCACTCCCGGGTGGTCATTGCATTATCAGATTGTGCCCTCCGGCCGCTGTAATTAGAAGCGCTCGTTTGGCATGTTCTTGTCCAATAATATCTGAAAAATCAGGTGAATAGTACGCCGTGGTAGGTGCTATTGCTCTTGCGTGGATGACTCATATTGGCATTGGCGTCTCTCGTGTCAGGATATTCACGGCTTCACGCAAGCTCGTTATTCCAATAATTTCTATGTCAGGTATGACAGATGCCTCGAGGGTATTATCTATGGGAAGGAAAATACGCTTCATTCCAAGTGCTCTCGCGAGTATCGTTGCGGGAAGGGTTCATTGGATAGGACGTACTAATCCATCGAGTGCGAGTTCTCATAAAAAAAGTGAAGTTTTTATGATATCGTCATCAAAGTCGAACTCTTTTCAGAGGATTCCTAGGGCAATCGGAAGGTCATAGAGGGGTCATTTTTTTTTGAGATCTGCTGGCGCGAGATTCACGGTAATACGGGCTCCACCTGGAAATACGTATCCAGAATTTTTGATAGCACTTCTTACTCGTTCTCGGCTCTCCTGAATCGCTGCGTCACCGAGCCCCACAATTGTAAATTGCCCCATTCCCGTTATGACGTCCACCTCAACTTCGACGAGATGTCCGGATATTCCATAGATGGAGGATGAAAAGAGTTTTTGCATAGGGATATAGATTGTGTAAAGATAAGCACCATGTATATAATGGTGATATTGTAGATATCCCTATGAGAATTGCAAGTGACCAGGCCAAAAAAATGGACTTTTTTCAGTATATCATATCCTCTCATTTTTTTTGCATGGTTTTCGCCGGTTGTAAAGTAAAAAAGTGGGTTTTTCTTTGTGAAATAGCTTGTATATGCTAATATGGCACTATGAACAGATTTTTTATAGGTATCATTTTGATATATTCGACATTCCCCGAAGTTCTTGCTATCAATGTAAGGCCCGCTCTGGTATCGGAAGTATCGCAAAAACCAACTCCATCAGTCTGGTCAGGCATTTGGGAATTTTTGGTGTTTGTTTTTGAAAATGCGCTCAATCTCTTTTTGGCAATTATTATAATTTGGATCTGTATACGGATTATGCGTCTCACCTATGAAGTGATGATGACTCCTCGTATGCGCTATATGAAGGTGACACTCCCTCGTGCCGATTCGAAACTCGATAAAGAACAGGATACCAAAAAAGATTTTAAGGAAAAAATTGGTATTATGACCCTCTTTTATAAGAGTGTTCATAAAATATCGACCATCAGTGCCTGGAATACGATTCTCAACGCCATATTCTGCCATGCTAAAATATCACTCGAGATGATCTATAGTCAAGGACAAGTTCATTTTTATCTGGCCGCATACCAAGAGCATATGACTCTTATCACACAGCAGGTAACCTCCAATTATCCCGATGCTGAGGTTCGACTCATTAGTAAATTGGATCTTCCAGAAATCAAGCCAAAAGGATATGCACTGGA
The DNA here is from genome assembly GCA_043722085.1 of Candidatus Altimarinota bacterium. GTDB lineage: Bacteria > Patescibacteriota > Gracilibacteria > BD1-5 > UBA2023 > JABFSX01. Next base: position 9,069 of record JAYSPL010000094.1, read on the forward strand.
AGCGGCTTCCATCAGCAAGCGCAATGATGATATCTACCCGCTCAAGACCTACAAATACTTTGAGGATGATCCACTCTCATCTTTTACGAATAACTTCGGTTCACTCAAAAAAACAGACGTAGCCTCTATTCAGATTGTGATGAAGCCACTCGGACATTCCTGGAATCGAAAGGCTAAAAAAGCCGCCGGACTCGTCGCCAAGTGAGAATACAAGAAGGGCCTTAAATGAGGAATGATTATATCAGCGATTCGATTTCTTCTATTGCCAATATCATGGATTTTTTATAGGCTTATCCAGAATGAAGAGAGTGCTAGTGGTGCTCCCGGAGCAAGTAGTGGTGACTCGTATAAGATATTCAATCAGGCAGAAACAGAATCTCAGAAGATGGTAGGAGAATCTGCTGGACAACCTGGATTTGAGGCGTCTATCCGTATCCTCGTCTCTTCCGATACTCGTGAATCAGCACACCAAGGTCTCCAGTCTCTGGTGGCGGCTACTTCTATATTTACGGATGAATACAACAATCAGCTTGATAATCCTCAGATGATAGAGGATATGTTTCGCGTGATATTTACGCCACTTCGGTATTTTGCATTCCAGTATCGACTCATTGGTATTTTTCAAAAAGTGTCTCGGTTTTCCTCAGATGAGATGTCGACGATGTTTCACTTTCCAGATATCAAATACAATAAGTCGCCGATTATTGCCTGGCTTGATTATAAGATGCTCCCGATTCCACAGAATCTCAAATTTCCAAAAACACCACTCATCCTCAAGGACTACAAACGAGATGCCTCAGGCAATATTTTCACGAACGATGGATCACTCCTTCGGATTGATAAAAATAAAAATCTCTATAGGGACGCCAATAAGAATCTCGAGCTCACGAATGGGATGATGGTATCTGTATTTACTGAAGGTGTGGATACCTGAAAGCCGATTGACGCCTGAAAAACTCCGATTCAGATCGATGCTCAGCGTACTATTGGAGGATTTCCACTTTTTAAGGAGGCGGTTCTCATGGGGTGGAACGAGTATCGAAATATGAAGACTCCGATCTATTTTGACCGAAAGGATCGTGGACGACATCACTATATCATTGGGAAATCAGGCTGAGGTAAGTCAGTGCTCATTGGATACTTGGCTCGACAGGATCTCTGGAATGGTAATGGCCTCTGTGTGATTGATCCCCATGGGGATCTTGTGGAGGATATTCTTGCCTTTACTCCAAAAGAACGGGCACAAGATATGATTATCTTTGACCCATCAGATTTCGAGCGACCACTTGGCCTCAACATGCTCGATCTGATTGCCACTGAACCAGCGCTCCAGGCTATCGAAAAAGATCGAGCGGCACTGGACGCGACGTCAATATTCATAAAAATGTATGGAGATGAGGTCTTTGGTCCTCGTATTCAGCACTATTTCCGAAATGGTTGTCTTACTCTGATGGACGATAGTGAAGATGGGGGAACACTTATTGATGTTCCGCGACTCTTTGTGGATGAAGCATTTATGAAATATAAGGTTTCAAAAATCAAAAATGTGATGGTAAAGGCGTTCTGGGAGCATGAATACGCGCAGACGGGAGATCGTGAGAAACAAGAAATGATCCCATTTTTCTCAGCGAAATTTGGTCCATTCATCACGAATACGACTATGCGAAATATCATCGGACAGACAAAGTCCGCGTTCAATCTCCGAAGAGTCATGGACGATCAAAAGGTCCTTATGGTCAATCTTTCTAAGTGAAAGATTGGAGATCTCAATGCACAACTCCTCGGTCTTATTATGGTATCAAAGATTAATATGGCGGCAATGAGTCGGGCCGATATGCCAGAAGACCAACGAAAGGATTTTTACCTCTACGTCGATGAATTCCAGAATTTTGCCACGGATACCTTTGGTGAAATCCTTTCTGAAGCTCGTAAATACCGACTCGCGCTCATTATGGCGCATCAGTTTATTGCTCAAATTGGTGGGTCGGGTGATAAGCAAGGGAAGTGAGGGAAGCCATCCATCAAGGACGCGGTCTTCGGAAATGCGGGAACTATTATGTCATTCAAGGTGGGAGCGGATGATGCTGAGTACCTTGAAAAGGAATACGCCCCACTCCTCTCACAACAGGATATCATCGGAATCGCCAATTTTACGACCTATTGTAAGCTCAATATTGATAACGCGACTACTCGTCCATTTGATATGAAGACCCTCTGGGATAATACCTATAAAAATACAGAAGTATCGAGAATCATCAAGGAATATTCTCGTAAAATGTATGGTCGTAAAAAGGAATATGTGGACATGGAGCTTGAAGCTCGCATGGGAATCATTCGTGAAGAAGAACCACTGGTATTACCTGTGCCAAGTACTATTCCTGATACTGTAGCTGCTTAATTATTTTTCTTATGCTCCATCGAATTCTTCCTGTCATTCTCTTTTTTCTTCTCGTCGTAGATGGATTTATTCTGCTTGGTTTTTGAGGCAATGGATTTTTGACTGACTTTGCCCGTATGAATCCGATACTTGCACCCATACTGATCATTATCCAATTTCCTATTCTCTATATTATTTTGTATAAGGCCTATATTGGTCCTATTCAGCTCCTTACGCAGGATATTGCCAGATTTATGACAGGTATTGCGGATGAACCAGAAATGCAGCCCAATGCTTGGAGTGGTGGAATGAATAAAGTAATTGTCTTTTTTATAAAATCACTCCAGATCCTTAAGGTATTCAAACAAGAACTCCGAGATGGCCGAAAACTTCGGTCAGAAGTCGAAATCGCGAGTGAAATCCAAAAAAAGACGCTTGATCAACAAAATATCATCGTACCTGGGCTTACTATTGCCATGGCAACAACGCCAGCATCGGAAGTTGGGGGTGATTCCCTCGATATCATCCCGGGATGAAATAATAACTACTATATCTATATTGGAGATGTTACCGGACATGGTGTTCCATCTGGATTTGTGATGATGATGGTGAATGCTCTGATATCAGCTTTTTCTCTCTCTGAATCAGATGGAGCAAAAATCCTTGCAAAAACCAATACAATCCTTCGTCCTCGTATCAAACAGAATATGATAATGACCTGTGTGATGCTCCGGTGGGATGCAAATACCAAAAAAATGTACTATACGGGAGCATGACATGAATTTGTACTGGTATATAAATGTAGAGAGGACAAGGTCTATAAAGTAAAAAGTGGGGGAGTGGCACTCGGCATGATCAAGGATTCAACCAAAATACTCAAGGAACAACAAATTGCATTTGAACCGGGTGATATTATTATTCTCTATACCGATGGAATTAGTGAAGCACGCTACCGCAGCGAACAAAATGGAATCCTCTTCTCGGTAGACCGTATCATTGAATCGATTCTCAAGCTGGACGTAAAAAATTCAGAAAATATTTTCAGAAAAATTACGATCGATCTCTCCTCGTGGATGGGGTATAGGTATAAACAGTACGATGATATTTCGCTTGTTATCGTAGAATATGCTAGGTATGATGTGATTGGTGATACCCTCCTCGATATCAGTAGGCGTATTGATAGTTCTAATATCACTGAATGGAATTGGTGACTCGAAAAAATAAAACATACCGTAATGTAATACCCTCTACTATGACCCTTCCTACTCTCGCAGAACTCATCTCGAAGAACTACACTGGTGATATCGAATGACTCGAAACTCTAGTGCCAGTTAGTCTTATGTGAAGTAAAAACACAAGTACTCTATCCGTGATACCTCCTCCAGAGGTATCGACGAATATAACAAGTATTCCTTCCTATATTCAGGATGCAGATCGCAAGCTTTCGAAAGAGGAAGCGATGGAACTCAAGGATACTGAACGAGAATACAATGAATCACTCGCCTTTATCAAGGATGCGATTGCTCCGGCCATGATGCGAATCGATGCTACCAAGCTTCAAATTGGTGATACCTATATCAGGACGATTTTTACCTATGCCTACCCAGACGTTCTCGAATGAAATTGGCTCTCACCACTCATTAACTGGGATGTGAAGTTTGATATATCGATGTTCGTGTATCCAGTCGATTCGGTGCGGGTGATGAAATTTTTGAGAAAACGACTCACCCAACTTGGATCACAGCGAGCGATGAATAACTGAAAATGACTTATTGGAGATCCACACCTTGACGCACAAATACAAGATGTTGAAGAATTGCAGCAATACCTGACTCGTGGTCAGGAAAAGTATTTCCACTTCTCTCTCTATATCACGACCTACGCAGAGAGTGAGGATGAGATGAAAAAGCTCACAAATATGCTCGATATGATGCTCGCATGACGAAATATTCTCACCAAACAGACGTTTTTAAGAGCAGAACAAGGCTTTATTGCGACCGGACCATTTGCACGGGATGAGGTGAATGTATTTCGCAATATTTCTACCAAGGGACTTTCTACTACCTTTCCATTTAGTTCCAACTCACTTTCACAAGATGATGGGATATTTTATGGAATCAATACTCACAATAAGTCACTCATTATTTTTGATCGTTTTCGCTCAGAAAATGCGAATATGTGTGTGTTTGCAAAATCAGGTTGAGGAAAGTCATTTGCCATTAAGCTTGAGATTTTACGGGCCCTCATGATGGGAATTGACGTGATTGTACTGGATCCTGAGAATGAATATAAGGCATTGGTGGATACCGTTGGTGGAACGTATCTCAATATTAGTCTCAATTCCAATGAGAAAATCAATCCATTTGATCTTCCTCGTTGACTCAAGGATTCTGAGACCCACGTTGGGGATCTTCTCAGATGAGCCATTGTCAATATGATTGGCCTGCTTCGTCTGATGCTCGGAGTGATCACTCCAAACGAAGAAGCACTCCTGGAAAAGGCGATTATCACAACGTATTCACTCAAGTGAATTACTATGGAGGATGATTCGATCGATGGAAAAGAGATTCCACTTCTGAGAGATCTGCATTCGGTACTGGAAACCATGGACTGAGCAAATGGTCTCGTAAACCGGTTGGAAAAATATGTATTTGGCGTGTTTTCATGAGTATTTTCGAAGCCAACCAACGTGAATCTCAAGGGATGACTTGTCGTATTCTCGGTACGAGATCTCGATGATATTCTCCGTCCCATTGCCATGTATATCCTTCTCACGTACGTCTGGAACGTCGCAAGATCGAGTGAAAAAAAGAGGTTTCTAGTCGTTGATGAAGCGTGGAATATCATGCAGTATGAAGATTCTGCCAAATTTCTCTTTGGTCTTGTCAAACGCGCTCGTAAGTATGGACTTGGAATTACGACGATTACGCAGGATGTCGAAGACTTTATGGGCTCATCCTATGGCAAGGCTATTGTCACCAATTCCTCTATTCAGCTTCTTTTGAAGCAGTCTCCTGCTTCGATCGATGTACTGCAGAACGTCTTCAAGCTGACCGAACAAGAGAAGTATATCCTCTTGAATGCTTCCGTTGGTACTGGTCTCTTTTTTGCGGGAGGAGAGCATGTTGGTATTGAGATCCTTTCATCGTATTTCGAAGAAAAAATAATTACTACCAAGCAAAATGTATAATCCTACTCGTTCACATCAGGGGTCTGTTCTCATCGTGGCACTCATTATCGTTGTACTACTGAGTATAATGACGACCACATTTCTCGAAAAAGTATTGAACCTCGGAAAAACGAGTGGTGGAATCCATAATTCCGCACAAGCCTATTCACTCGCTACGGGCCTCATCGAAGAGCAGTTAATGGATCCAGCTATGACCAAGGCCGCTCCTTGGAATATTTCCGTATATTCAGGATCTTCAGCGTATACCGGAAGGTCACTCACCGCGGCAACGGGTGCATTTATTATGCCAGAACAATGAGTCTGATGATTGCCCTGAAAATGAAATAGCACATTTGATTCCAATTGGAATATTATCGGTATTGGTGAGCCAATTCAGATCGTGATACCCGAAGGGATCAATTGGTCTGCTGTAAATTTCTATTTTCGAGTTCCGAATATTCCAGGTGAAACAACCTCTACGGGGAATGCAAGTAATTCTGGAATTATTCTTTGGACGTTTGGATATTCAGGAGCATCACTCTATGCGAGTGGAGAAACTCATATCTTTAAATTTATAGATATTGATGGAAATAGTAAATCCATTAATAGCTATAGTGGTAATACAAGTTCAGGATCCAGTGCTACATTTTGATTCTTTTATGGAGACAGCACTATTGGAGTGGGACCTTCCGGTAATAAGTGTACCTGATACCAGTGTACTCTGAAGCTCTCGATGATACGACCTTTTATTGCGCTCATCTCATCGAGATCCTATTCATTTCTTGAATATAAGATCGATTTTGTTGATAAGACCGTCCCCAGTCAATATATGGTGATTGACGCTTCAGCGTACATGTATGGATACCTTCGTTCCCGTCAAATACGGATTCCCCAAATTACCACGAGTACCGCTACTGATTTTACGGTTTTACAATAATGATTTCTCTTTCCATACAACATCCGGCTGATGCCGGGCAGCGACTCGATCGTTTCATTCGCAAGTACCTTCCTAACGCCCCACTTGGGGGTATATTCAAGATGCTGCGAGTTGGTAAAATCAAAGTCAATGGAAAGCGAAAAGATCAGACCTATATACTCGAATTGGGTGATGAGCTCACTTTTTGGCTCACGGATACTGAAATGGAAGCCATGAAATGAGCTCCCACAAGTACCTGAGATCCTATTGCATCTCAGATGGAGTCTCTTCTCGCTCTATCACCAAAACTTGATATTCTCTTTGAAGATGAATACCTTATGGTCGTCAATAAACCAGCTGGAATCAATGTACATCCTGGTGATCACAAAACAACCGAAATATCGCTCATTGACCAAGTTCAGGACTCGCTCAAGTGACGGTATGATAGCCTTACTTTCCGTCCTGCACTCGTGCATCGTATCGATCGCGATACGAGTGGATGCTTGCTGATTGCCAAAGATAAATCCGTTCTTGAATCTCTTTTAACGGATCTACAAGCTCATAAAATAGAAAAAATCTATCATGCAATCGTACTTGGGATTCCACTCAAGAGAGAGGATACTATTCGGGTTCGACTTCTGCGAGTAGAAAATGCGAAACATGAAACAAAAGTAAAAGTAGATGAAACGGGTCAATCCGCAGTGACGCATTACAAGATACTTCAAGATCCCAAATGAATACTGTATTGAAATGTATACCGTGGAGTACAAAATTCTCAAAATCAATCCTGAATCGATGTCTCTCTCCTTGAGTGCCGCATCGAAACGGGTCGTACCCACCAGATTCGTGTGCATATGATGCATATAGGTCATCCAGTGCTCGCGGATCGAGCCTATGGAAACAAGAGTATCAATTCGTATATCAAGCGTGATCTTGGTATCACTCGTCAACTCCTTCATGCTCGCTCACTTTCCTTCATGCATCCAAAAACTCACAACAAAATCACCATTGAGGCCCCCTATCCCGAAGATTTTCTTCAGGTATTCCCTTTATAAAAAAAGATTTGCGTCAAAGTGACTCTCTCGGTATAATACTTTTATACATATATTAATTATTCACATATGGACTGGAAAAATATCACCAATACGCTCACTCCCTATATCAATAAGGCAAAAGAATACGGTACTAAGGTGGCGAAATTTGCTGAAGATCAGATTCAGACAACCCCTCTTTTTATAAAAACGCAATCTGAGTATGAAAATATTCTTATTGAGAAACGTGTAGTGATCCTTGCTTATGATGAAACTCAAGAAAGTATTGCTAAGGAAATTCGTCTTTTTTCCTCCATTTGGCTCACTCGTGCCTTTATAGATAGCACTACATTACGATTTATTGCCACCTGAAAACCTACAGAATTACTTCAAAATATGGGAATTACGACTCCCATCGATATGCGAGTACGCTTCGAATGACTTGAAACCTTTCACTTCACAGATACGCATGACATCAAACAATGGTGGCAGGCTCCTGTATATACGAATTGAGATACAGGGGGTATTCTCCAAACGGATGTAGCAGTCGATCCCCTCGCTTGAAAATAAGTTTTATACCCTAATATTTACCCTATGTTTATTAGTACTCTCGATGTCCTCTACATGGTAATTGCTATTATTCTCCTTCCGATTGGAACGATTCTCTCTATGATACTGTGGCGTGTTTATGCAATGATGGATCGCGCAGAGCGGATTCTTAATTTTGCAGATCGTGTCGTTGGGTACGCCTCTGAACTGGAAAAAATTCCAATGATGATCATTGACAAGTTTTTCAAGAAGTAAGTCCCGATGTTTTTGTGCTCTAAGATGCTCTCATATACATAGTAGAAGTCGATGTTTCATATGATATAATTGTGCTATGTATTCACTTCTTCTCATTTTTTTTGCAATTCCACTCTACTTCTCACACGTATTCTCGCCACTCGGCTGGGTCATTGGCGAAGTTTTGTCGTTTGAGAGACAAAAGGTATTCCTTTTTTCCATCCTGATTTGCGTTGCCTGTATCGAAGGATGGATCCGTTTTCGGGGAACCATCGGAAGTGTTATACAAAAATACTGGGTTCTATATGCCTTACTGCTTATACTTCCAATAATTGCGACTCTCTATTATAACGGTGGATTGGATATGCATTTCCTACTCGGGAGTTATGAAAAACGCCATGGGTACGTGTTCTACGTCAGTATAGTACTATTTACTATTCTCCTCCTTGCGAGTCCTCCTCTATCTGTTCGGCAGTACCTGCAGTGGAGTCTCTATTCCGCTATTATCGTGGCTTGTATTGCTCTATGAGAACATATCGGATCTCTATGGGATATCTATAATAGGTCAGAAACGCTCTCCGCCTACCCTGGGCGGTCATCAAGTACTCTTGGGAATCCCAATTATGTGGCAGGATATCTTCTCCCATTCGTGCCGGTATTGGTATTTTCTCTAAAAACAAACAAAGCAAAACGATGATGGCTCATTATTGCCTTCTTATGTATTTTGGGCGGCATCTTTGTATCGGGAAGCTATATTGCTATGGCATGTATTGGTGCTATGGGAATAGGATATGTTATCCATATATACATTCCACCACAAAACGCTAAACAAAAATTAGCTATAGTTATTGCTATAAGTATCGGTATAAGTATTCTTTGATATATTTGTATTGATTGAGCCAAAATATTATCGCTTGAGAGTCGATTTATCCTAATGCAAGAGAGTCTCATGATTATGTTACGATCTCCGCTATCGTATATCACTGGATTTGGACCAGACTCACTGTTGACTTCCTTTTCATGAATGCGAACAACAATAGTAGATCAGTATTTCCCGTGATCTATGAATATTGATTCGTCACATAATTTCTTCATAGATGTACTATTTCAGTATGGAATATTCCCCATTATTTTTGTTTGAAACATCCTCTATAGGTCATCCATGACACCGGGTAATCCGATTGGTATTGCACTGATTGTACTCCTGGTATTTCTCTCATTGAATGTATTCGTAATAAGTCATATCATCATGATATGACTCTGTATTGGGCTCATTGTAGTGGATCATAGTAATCCCTACCTAAAAATAGCAACACATAAAAAGTCACACTTACTCAAAAAATAATAAAAAATCCAAGTTGGTTGACTTGGATTTTTTTACCATGATTCAGGAGAAAACTAGATAGCCTGATAGAGATTTCGACCTACCCGTTCGATATGTTTCTTATTTTGTAGATTCATATAGATCGTCGTGATCTTGACTTGTCGAACCTTGAGTACTCTACTGGTAATCTCTTCTGTTGACAGAGGAATGGCCGCTTTTTTAAATATTTCAAGAATAACATCGAGAACCGTTCCATCCTTGTATCCCCATTCCTTGAGGACATATATTCCTCGACCAATCAGGATAAACTCACCATTGCGAATGAGTTCATTATGAATGGTTGAGATCTTTACTGGCTCACCAAATCTTTCGGTAATGGCAGTGGCAATATCGAGAAAATGAAGCGGTTCTTTATTTTTCTTGAGAACGTATATGGCTTTATCTTTCAGCGTTGCTGGATTGAGTATCTTCCACTTTTCAAGACCAATAAATTTTTCTTCCCCCTTTACGATATCGAGAAATACGTCCATAATGGAGTCAAGGACAACAGGTGACAGGTTGCCAAATTGAGCGAAAAGAGCTAAGTGAATTGCTTCATAGAGACTGGTGGTTTCGATAACATCACCCTTTTTCTTGAGGATTTTCAGGGCTTCCTTATGAACTGCTTCTATCATTTTTTTAGTTACCTCTGCAAAGTGGAAGTAGGTATTGGTTCCAATTTGTGGTTTCGATCGTTGCAGGTTGTAATCAGCCTGAAGGAGTACATCGATAATGTTATGATTGAGGGCTCATTCAATCCCAATATCCGCTATAATTGCAGAAATTAGGCGATCTCTCGTCATAATTCCCCCGTATATTTGTAGTATTTTCTCTCCTGATTCCTGAATACGCATGAGTGGACTCGTTCGCATGATACGTCCAATTTTTTTGATTCCAACATCTTCAATCTGACGAACTCTCTCACGAGTAATCCCATAAGTATCTCCGATTTCCTGAAGTGTTTCTCGTTCTCACTTGAGTCCAATACGACGAATAATTACTGAGCGTTCCTTTTCTACAAGCGACGAAAGTATGGTTTCAAATGTATCTTGGATTTCTTTTGCTACAGTAGACATAATGGTAAATTAATTGATTTTTCAAATTTAAAAACAAGTGTATATTTGATTAAATCATATTGTTTTTCAAATAAAGTCAAGTTTTAAATTGGTAGACTCATATTTTTTTTCTTTTTGGAATCATCACCTCGCAAAATAGAGTTATAGGCCAGCAGTTCATCATCTATCTGATGATCAAGGTAGCATACGTCCGTATTCGCGGTTTTTGTAGACCTCGATAAATAATAGGCAGATGCAAGTATAATCATCAATGATGAAAATGCAATCTTGAATCCTATAGCAATGGTTGAGCCCATTCCTGCCATCTGAGCACTAAACAAATTATTGACAAAAATGAGATTAATTAAGGAAGTGAGGAGTATACTTGTAAAAAATACAATGGCCTGCGTATCAGAGAGCCGAAATGGTACCATAGCTCGTATGCGTTCTTTTTTGGTATGAGACAAGAGAAAAAATGGGATGATCCCCACTACGAGAAGGATACTATATCCAATATAGAGCGAAAACTGAGAAAACGCTGTATGCACTTGAATATGCCCATCGAGATAGGTAAGCGTGAGCCATGGAAAAAATAATGAGACACAAAGAATACATTCCATTAGAACGATAATCCTTCCGGAAATGGGAAGTTTACTCGCTCCTATATTAATCCGTGACAAAAACAAAAGAATTTTTGTTTTTAATTTTCGATTTTGTGAATTTGTAATATAATCAGACATATACGTCAGGATATATATATTTTCTTTTTTTTCAAGAGATATGTCAGAAAACATATGGATACATAGTACCAGGCTCTGTTTAGGGTACATCTACCGGTCATGCAGGAATCTTATATCATTGTTTATAGATATAAAAGAAGAGAATTCTCTGCACGCGTATCGAATGACCGAGGAAATTGTTACGTGATGACCAATTTCCTTCATGAAAAAACCCACTGCTATCAAGCTGGGACGGGCGCTATTTGTCCCATTTATCCTCATCTCTCATCTCTATGATCGCAAACCAAAAATCCAAAAATAAAAACGGATTTACTATTCTTGAGTTGATGATCTCCATGACGCTCTTTGCACTCATTATCACGAGTGTCGTTATAGCTGTTCAAAATCTTTCCATTGCTCGTATCAAAACACTCAATCGTGTAGCACTTCTTGAGGAGTTGTATTTCTTTTCTGAACAACTTTTTACAGGAATCAAGGATGGGGGTACTCTGGATTATGAGGAATATTGGAATCGTCAGGCGGTAGGAACGACCACTATGAGTGGCCACTATACCACTCCAACAGGCGTGTGAAACTATGGTTTTAATGGAATCCTTGGAAATGCCACCTATGGGAGTGGGATATACCTCTGTAGGTCGAGTGGTACCACTAATATGGGAACAGGATGATGCCTGAGTGCTTATAATAATAGTGCAAGTGGAACGAATCCTGGTCCGGCTACTTCAGTAGATTTCAATGGGAAACCACAACGATATGGAGAGTACCTTGCACAATTTACGGACTACAATAGCAACAATGATAGTGATCTGGGAGATGAAAATGCGGATGGGAATATTGTCGGTGATGATGATGACCGATCAATTGGCGATGTACAAGCGGTTTCCACGTGAGCGATGCAAGAGCTCTATTTGATCAATAAAAATGCAAAAAAACGTACCTATTTCCGGTGGAATATCCAACAGGATCCTAATACAACAATTGTATGTGTAGTAGATACGACAACGATTCCTAGTAAAGTACTTACCAATAGTGGTTGTGTGGGGAACGTGCAAGTATTGAAGCTCAAATGACTCGATGTCGGGCTCGCACATTCTGGTGGTACGACTGATAGAACCGCTTATGATGGGATTATTGATACTTGGGTTTGTATAGAATACGGTCAATGCACAGGACCAACTCTTTCCAGCTCTGAAAAACTTGCAACGGGTACAGGTGCTGAGTGGCTCGATCTGTTTCCGAGTACGATCAATGTGAAGAATCTTACCTTTCAGATCTATCCAATTAAGGATCCTTGGCTCTCTTGGTCAGCTCCTGATTGTCTCATTGTGTCCTGTATTAGCACATTTATTCATCCCTATGTTCGGATGAATCTGGAAATGTGATTTGCATCGTGAAAAAGACGTACCCTTCGTAACGAAGACCCAACGATATCTATCGCAACCAGCATTTCACTCTCGGATTTTGAATAATTTGCAACAAATTGATTGACAAGTACTCACTTTTCTATACAATCCTGAAGCTTTTTTCATAAAAAATACTCTCATATGATCGGAAAACTCAAGAAGAGAAAAAGACTCCGTGTACACGGATTTCTGGCTCGCAAAAATACAGTAGACGGACAGAAGGTACTTCGTGCACGCCGTCGCAAGGGTCGTCATGTACTGACGGTTAGCTACGCAAACCGTTTTAAAAACGTTCGTGGTAAAAGTAAGCATCACAATGTTGCGGGTGGGAATGCCCGTATAGTAACATTTCCTGGTGTTACAGAACGATTTCGTGGCTAGTGTATAGGAAGATAGAGCATAGAAAATAGGAAAGGATTTTTCTCTTCAATTTTCTATATTTGATTAGTATTACTGTCCTCTATCCTCTAGATATGATCTCCAAAGAATATCGTCTTACAGAACGCGAACTTAAAAAGGTTTTAGCTCGAAAAAAACCTTTTTTTTCGCATGTTTTTGTGGCGAATACTCTCGAAAACAAATGATTTCACGGTCGGTGTGGTATTCTTTTGTCGTCCAAGTGTACGAAGGGAAGTGTTAACAGAAATTTTTGGAGACGAAAATTTTATGATCTTTCACTCCCAAAAATTCAGACTCTTCCACTTGATATCGTTCTCGTTGCAAAAAAATGAACGATACTCGATTATAGAAATCCCACTCATATCACTGAATTCGAAAAAAATATTCTATTTTTATATAGAAAAATAGAAGAAAGTAGAAATATTAATCACTAATGTAGTTTTTTATGGACAAACTCCGCCTTATCAATCTTTTTGTAATTGCTTTTCTTGTATCACTTTTGGTACAGTATTGGTTCTTTCCACAACAGAGTACTCTACCAGTAGTCACTGATGTCTACCTCTCCATAGCAACAGAAGGGATTGTTATACCCAATATTCCAAAAGTCACTATTCACAATACAACATCAGGTTCGGTTACAATCAATCCCTGTGATGCAGTATCGATTTCTATCGATTCACGGCCACTCATTGGAATCAAGGAGACGACTCCTCAATTCTGTGCTCCAGTGACTGTGCATAGTGGATCTACCGCTCATCTTTCACTGGATGCACTGTATAGAGTATTTTCCACTCAACCAGGAAAGTACCTTATTTCCATGAAAACCCCCATGGGAGATCGTACGGTTTCTGCGACTCTTTCAGTTCCAAGTTGATTTCGAGAACTGATTTCAAGCGTGGTATATCGGCCGATCTATAATCTTTTTGTAGCACTCCTGACCTGGATTCCAGGACATTCTCTTGGTTGGGCAATTATTGTCATTACCGTAATCATACGGTTGGTCCTCTTGGTTCCACAACAGCATATGCTCGAGAGTCAGAAAAAACTGCAAAAAATACAACCAAAAATCAAAGCCATCCAAAAAGAATTCAAAGGTGATCAGGCTGTGCTCGGACAGAAAATGATGGAACTCTATAAAAAAGAATGAGTAAATCCCATGGGATCATGCCTTCCTCTTCTAATTCAGATGCCTATTCTTATTGGTCTCTATTGGGTAATATCCGGAATTACGGACCCATCGAATTTTTATCATCTCTATGCCGTGTTTCAGAACTTTATTCCATCGAGCATCGTGACTCAGTTTCTTGGACTCAATCTCTCGCAGGTTGGTGGCATAACGGCTATCATATTTGGTCTGATACTTGGCTTCATACAATGGGTGCAGGCCTATATGTCGACACAGTATATAGCCAAATGAAAGCATAAAAAAGAAACCACAGAAGTTGCATTAGAGCCGACTCCAGTAGAAGCATTTCTTGATCCGGAGCTCATGCAAAAGATGATGCTCTATGTGCTTCCCGTGATGCTCGCCGTATCTTCCTACTTTTTTCCCCTTGGTGTCGGACTCTATTGGTTTATCGGAACACTCTTTGTGATTGCACAGCAGTGGTACGTCAATAACAAACAAGATACTAAATAATAAAAAAACCTTGAGATATAATTCTCAAGGTTTTTTTATGTTTTTTATTTCCTCGTATTATTCCTGATCTCGATGAGCACAGTCTCCATAGCATCAAATTTTGGATTGTAGTTTGTGGCTTCGGTATACTTTTTGAACTCTGTTTGAATCTGGTGGATATAGGGCTCAAGGCGTTGTCCAATGAGTGGTAGATCAATAATCACAGCGAGTCACCAACCAACCAGACCGATTACAATTGTAGCTCCAACCAACGCACCAAATCCTCTTGCGACTCCAGCAATGAAATTGGGCCAGAGCATCTTCCAAGGAGACCTAATATATTCAATAAATTCTTCGAGTCCCACGGCTCCAATAGCATCAATGAGTCATTCTACTTGTTCTTGTTCTTTCTTGGGAAGTTTTTTTATAAGATTGACCCGTTTATTTGGCATTTTTTGTATCATTTCTTCATCCTGGACGGATTTTTCCATAGGAGATATATTTTATATAAGTATTGACTGAGTATAGTGTGAAATATAAAAATCACAAATAGAAGAATATTAAAAAATAAAAATCGTATCTCTGTAATGATCGCAATTGTAATCTATGACTCATTTTCCTTTCCTAAGTTTCTTTTTCAATTGCAATACTCAGATGCAAGTGGTATACTGCCCCTATCTTAGCTTCATTGAGGATGCCTTTTTATTTGCTCATTTTTAGTATTTTTCTATACTAGATACGTATTTCTTTACTATTGTAACCTATGGGGCGATGACCAACTGTCGCAGGCCAAAAGGAGGCCTCCGCAAAAGCAAAATCAAAAATGTACAATATTCATTCGAAGCTTATTACCCTGGCGAGTGAGCGTGGTTCTGATCCAAGTATCAATGGAGCACTTTTTGATGCGATCTATTCTGCCAAACGAGATGGGGTTACGTCAGATATGATCGAACGAGCCGTGAAGCGAGGTGCTTGAATCGATAAGGACGTGAGTACAATAGAAGAAGTATATTATGAGGGCTACGCTCCAGGGGGAGTTGCTGTGATTGTTCGTGCCCTCACCGACAATCGAAATCGAACTGCACCCAGTATGCGACATATTTTCTCGGCGTTTGGAGGATCACTGGGTGCGACGGGATCCGTATCGAATTTTGCATTCGATTACGGTGGAGAGATTCTCATCGAGAAGCCAGAGGATATGGACGCCTTCGAGATAAAAATCCTAGAAACTAATGCAGAGGACTACCAGGAAATTGATGGACAAATCAGCATCACAACTTCCAGGGAGGACTCTATGGCGATACAATGAATTCTGGAACAAGCTGGCTATACGATCGTGGCTGCGGTGATTGGATACCGAGCTAAGAATTATACCGTTGTTACCGAGATAGAGAATGCTCTCAAAATATACAAAATGCTCGAAGCGTTTGAAGCCGATGAAGATGTTGAAACCGTTTGGAATACGGCTGATATTTCTGATGAACTCTGGGCAGAAGTGATTCGCTTTGTGTCGAGTAAACAGTTTCGAACATAAAAATCTTTTGTATTTTTTTCGCTCTCGTCTATACTATTTGTATAATAAACTATACTTATGTCTGATCCAACTCAGGATATCGAAGATCAAGGTACTAATCCACCCATTCCACCACCACAACCACCTCGTCCAAAGACTTCGAATGATGCACTGATCCATAGGTTCATGGTGCATCCACTCACGACATTTGTGGAAGGAGAATTTATCGACCTTCTCGAACACTCCCTCTCACTCTCAACATTTGAGAAAAAGAGAGTTATCGATGCAGTACCTACACTATCACAGTTCCAGATTGATGAACTCGTAAAGGTGTTTGAGGATGAACGCGTGGAGTTTCGTAAACTCATGCCTACGGAAGGTGAAATCATCAAGTGACTTCTCGTAAAAGCTCAAAATGAGTGGGAGCAACTCAAGGATATCTATATCGAAGAGGAACGTGCTATGGTGAGAGCCAATGAAGATCTCCTAAAGGCAGAAGAAGTGAGAAAATCACTCGGCCTCTAGGCTTGTATTTTAGACCATCTTCCGTACACTATACGGAAGATTTTTTATGTATTTTTCAATTATTCCATTCTTGCATTCTATCGGGGTACAGCCACTCCTCTATCACGGAGGGGATATATCAGTGGAACAGCTCGTGATTGGATCACTCGTAGAGATACCCTATGGATCGCATCTCGAAAATGGTATTGTGGCTGGAATCTATAACGAATCACCGATCGATCGAGATAGCGAGGCACATAGGCGCATCAAAACAATCACAAGAATCATCACTCCAAAAAGAGTTCTGAGTCCCTCTCAAATAGAGAGTATTATCATACTCTCTATGCGGTATATGATCCCCATACACCGGGTACTTTGAATGTTTCTCACTCGACCGATCCTCACGCGCCTTGAGAAAAAAAATTACGAACAACTCCAAGATGCGCCGATGTTATATTGAGATGTTTGACTCGGAAAACTACATATCACACGAAATAGCATTGTGACAGCAGGCCTTGTTGATACCTATATTGACTGACCAACAGTCGTGATACTTCCCGACGATTTTTCGATGATGCCATATCGCAGTCACTACCATGATCGTGATGATATTCTATTTGTCAGTAATGGCATGACGGATGTAAGAAGGGCACAGGCATGGATCGATATTTCGAGTGGAGTTTTTTCTATTATCTTTTGAACTCGAAAGATTCTTTACTATAATCTGACGAAATACAACAATATCATCTATATCGAAGATTCCCTCGGTCCAGACTACTGGCACTATCCAGTGCGTATCCAGTATAGCTCTATACTCCATATATTCTCACGTGTCAATACAGGGACCCATCTCACGATACTCACGAGCGTCCCAACACTTTCGACATTGATCCATTTTCGACATTTTGAAATAAAAAATATCGACTAAACGACGCCCCTTTACCAAAAATTCATGAAAAAAAATATTGAAACTATTACCAATTGATTGATACACTATATTACTCACCTCGATAGAGTTGCCATACTCTGGTATGGTATTGTCGCGTGGATGATACTGATTTTGATTACGACATTTGGCTATACGGTACTCGATTACAGCTACTTCACACAAGCGGCTGAGCGGCAACAAAAAACAACCATAAAAAATCCAGTTTCCAGAGGGAATATTGTCTCATCAGACGTTTCACTGCATGGAATTCTCGGCGTATCTACCAATCTTGGAACACTTGCTATTGATCCTACACAAACTGGATCCATGAGCAAACTCCTCCCCTTTCTTTCAGATATTATCTATCGTGACTCCTGCGAAGTTTATTCTTCGCTCGAATGTAGAATCAGTATCGGGAATTATATACGAAAGGATCTTAGAGAAACCAAGTGACTCACGGAACCAGTAATACGAGAGATGATTGAATCATATTTACAGACTCGTATCAATACTCCTATTGAGGATATAACGATTAAAGAATCACTTGATGAATCTACCATAGAAATTATTAATGGATTCGATAATCCAGCATTATTCTTTATTGTAAATCACCTCCATGTTAATCCAACAAAAGTAACCAATCCTGATGCACTCGCAGACAAGCTTGCGAGCATTCTCTGAATACCGAAAGAAACTCTCTTATCTACTTTTGTAATCAAAAAACGACAACATCTAGACATTCTCAAAAAAATGAACATCATGACTCGTGATATTGTCAAAAAACGTATTGATACTGAAAAATGAGTACGGGCTACCATACCCGCAAAAGATAATGCTCGTGAAATATGGACAGCCGAAAATGCAATATTTCCATTTATCAAAATTGAAGATAATCTCGTAAGATACTATCCTGAGTGAGAAGCGCTCGGTCAGATCACGGGATTCGTTGATAATGATGGACGCGGAAGGTACGGGATCGAATGATACTTCGAATCCGATCTTCAAGGAGAGAGTCCAAAACAATATATTACTAAAGATGTCCAAGATCGCCCCATTCGTGACTATGCCTCATCCGGATCACTGATGCTCAAAAATGGAATCAATATTACTCTTACGGTAGATCGCAATATCCAAAAAGAAATATCCAAAAAACTGCAAAGTGCGGTTACCAGGTTCCGGGCAAATCGCGGAAGTGTCATCGTGATGAATCCAACGACCGGTGCGATTATCGCTATGGTTAACTATCCAAACTATGACCCCAATAACTTTACCAATGTCTACGATATGGAGCCAGTGCTCTATGTAAATTACCCGAATCCCAGTACTGATCTCTTTGGGTATCCTCTCTTTATCATTGACTCATCCAGTGGAACATTGAGCACCAATATTGATGGAAAACGCATCAAAATGCGAGATGCGACCGATGATGAGATTGCTAATTTTGCCATTACCAAGTACAAGTTCAAAAATGGTTTCTGAGTGGGAAACTATAAAAATGATGTAGTCGGCTGACTCTATGAGCCAGGATCAGTATTCAAGCCAGTTACCGTCGCAATTGGGCTCGATAGCGGTGAGATCAAACCTGGTGATCGCTACTTTGACCGAGGCTATGTGGAACTTGATCTCGGTGGTCCAAAAAAACAGAGAATATCCAATATTGCCCATCAGTGTCTCGGAAATAATACTTATGCCAATGCCCTCAATTGGTCATGTAACGTTGGTATGATCAATATCATTGAGAAAATTGGTCGTTCCCTATTTTCCCGATATATCAGCGACTTCTGATTCGGAAAAAAATCCAACCTGACGATTGATGGCGAAGTATTCTCACAAATTAGTAATTATGAAAAATGGTCACGTATTCAATTTTTTACGATGTCATTTGGTCAGGGTATCAATGCGACACTCCTTCAGATGGCGAGTGCGTATTCGGTACTCGCGAATGGATGAGTCTATATGCAGCCATATATCGTTGAAAAAATTGCCTATCCGAATGGAAAAAATATAGAAACAGTTCCGATTCCAGTACGGCGCGTTATAAAAGAAGAAACATCAAAAACAATTACCGCGATGCTGGTCGATAGTGTCAGGTATGGGTTTGCAAAGAGCGGTTGAGTTCCCGGATACAATATTGCTGGTAAAACCGGAACCTCTCAGATTCCATATAAGGGAACGTATGAAAATATCTACTTTAATCAAAATATTGGGCATACTATTACCTCTTATGGCGGGTACGCACCAGCCTATAATCCAAAGTTTGTGCTTATTGTATCGATTGAACGACCTCGAACCGGCATATATTCAGAAACTACTTCATCAGCACTCTTTTCTGAGGTTGCCACCTACCTTCTTGGATACTATAAAATCCCAAAGAATAAATAATAATAAACCTGGAAGTACTCTATGTTTCATAAAAAAAGCAGACTATAACCGTATCCAACTTGCTATTTTTAGACATAGTGGAGTACTCTTGGCAGTGATGATTTTTACGACTGGAAGCAAGCAATAGGCGCCAATAAGCCCAAAAATAATACCTCCGAGAATATCTCCAGGGTAGTGTATACCTCCAATCACACGCGCTCATAAGGTAATAGTTCCAATCATTACCGTGACGAGTATCAGGGGGGTATTCCTCAGATACTGTATGAGCCCAAAGAAAAGTGCAGCGGTAAAGAGTGCATGACCGGATGGGAATGAATTATCAATCGGATGTGGGATCAGTGGCGCAATACCATGAACCGCCTCCATAGCTCCTGGTCTCCACTGTGGAATACCTAGATTGATGATAGCGTAGAGAATAAATACGGTGATAATCGTGAAAAAAATGGCGAGTGATTTTTTTTTATATTCATTATTTTTTTGGTATACTCCATAGAGCCAAAGTCCTATAAGTATCAATGCTCAGTAGATCACGACGAGTTCACCGGCAATCTGAACGAGATGAGCATATGTGGGTCAGATCAACCCACGAGCAGATTGTAGGAGCTCCAGATCGAGTGTGAGAAGCGAAGAGAATATATTCATAATAGCGATATTCTATTACTTAATACATAAATTACAAAAAAAATCATAAGTTGATATTGAATTATTATAAATATTATGTATAATTAAAAAATGAATACTAATAAACATTATGCCATACAGACAATATGGGTAGTCACTGCATTAACAACATCTCCAGTAGCGTCTTATGGACAACAAGTTAATAGCATACTCTGTAGAGATAGAAACTCCGACACAAAAGTAAGCAAAATATGAAAAATTACTATACAGACTGATCTGGTTTGTTCTCTGGTTTGAACGAACGATGATACTCTTATGTCCCAGTTAGAGTCCGTAGCCAACAAAAACAAGTATGATGAAATCATTGTCATACTGTTTCCTGGTATGGATCTCTGAAATGATAGACTTATCCTGAAATTTGATACTTTTCAAAAAAAGACAGGGCTTACGGTTTATTATCTATATGATAGAAAATATAATACTCTCAAGAGTCTAAGTACCGACTACTTAGCTGAAGCTATCAAAAAAGCTAACGCAAAAAAATAACGTAACCTTCCTTATACAATAAAAATCTCTCTAATGGAGAGATTTTTGAAAGAGTGATCTATTTTTTTACAAACTCAACGATTTTCGCAAATACCTCTGGATTGGTAATGGCCATATTAGAAAGAACCTTACGATTCAGTCCAACGCGTTTCGTGTACATAGAGTGAATAAATGTAGAATAATTCATACCATTGAGACGCGCTGCATTGTTGAGGCGAACGGTCCAAAGCTGACGAAACTGTCTCTTCTTGAGCTTTCGAGAGATGTATGCATTTTGTCCTGCCTTCATGATGGCATTTTTTGCACGAGAGTAGACATTACCATTCATGCGACGAAATCCCTTCGCAAGCGCTAGGATATTTTTATGTCTTTTGTGTGTCATCACACCACGCTTTACACGAGTCATAAGAGAGAGAGATTAGATATTGAGTTATACTGCGGGGACGGAGTCTATCTTCCGTATGGAAGAGAGAGTCGGGCTTCGAGCTGATTGGTACTGTGTAGCACCCGTCCGTATGCATCACGACCTTTTGCCTTACTACTCTTATCCTTAAGGAGATGTCGTTTAGCAGTTTTTTCGACGATATACTTACCAGTTCCAGTAATTTTGACGCGTTTTTTTGCACCAGAGTGAGTCTTGAGTTTCATAATTCAAATGAAGTGAGGAAATAGAGCTTGCTCGAATTTGAGAGCGGAATGCAGCATTAAGAGAATGGAATTCTCATAAGAGAGAATTTGTATTTATTTTTTAGGGTAGAGAATGAGATTGAACGTATTCCCTTGTTTGAGAACTTTTGATTTTTCATCCTTGCGGTAGAAGTCTTCCATGGAAGCCACGAATTCTTGGATTTTGGCAATGGCCAGATCTTCATATTGATTTTCTCGACCACGGAGTTGCAGAAAAATTTTCATTGGATTTCATTCCTTTGCCCACCTTTCCGCCTGATTCCGCCTTACATCAAGATCATGGTCACCAATCTTGTAGGTCAATTTCATCGTTTTTAGCTCTGTTTTCTTCGTATTACTCTTATTCTGTGATTGTTGCTTTTGTTGTTTGAAAACAAATTTACCGTAATCTATAATTTTAGTAAGTGGTAACCCATCTTGCATGCCAACCTCAACGAGATCAAGATCTTGCGATCCAGCGAGAGTGAGGGCAGCATCTCGAGTCATCTTACCCAATGGTTCTCAGGTATCAGAGATAACCATAAGTTCACGAGCAATGATAGCATCATTGATACGCTTATCGTTTTTTTTCGGAGGGAATCCTCTTTTTTGCATAGGAGATTTACGCTGTTATAGAGTTGAGAGCTGTTGCATAGGCACTTTTCTTTCGAGCGGCATTATTCTTATGGAGTACATTCTTTTTTTCGAGTGTATCGATACGAGAGTATACCAGCGAGAGGGCCTCGTTGATTTTTAACATATCTTTTTTCTCTTCTGAGAGAAGTACTACAAAGGCTTTGGTGCTTTCTTTGAGGAGAGCAAGAAAGTGACGATTACGAGATCGTTTTTTTTCACTGACCTTGAGGGCTTTTTTTGCTGAACTAGTGATAGGCATAGGAAGAAATGGCAAAATAAAATTATTCTAACTGGAAAAGTGGCTACATTGTATAAAAAACGCCTCTCTTGTCAAACGAAAATGGCTCTTTCCTTCCCAGTGGGAAATTTTTCATAAAGTTTTACCCAGTAAACCCTAATATCCAAGCCAAGAAACAAACATAGAAAAAGAGTAGAAAG
>JAYSPL010000095.1:0-3054 GCA_043722085.1 Candidatus Altimarinota bacterium
TCATATTTCCGCATCTGCAAAGGGAAAATAGAGGAAAAAATAGGGTAAATATAAGAAAAATACCTAACTGGCGTTAGGTATTTTTTGGACAGACTCTGATATCTGAGATTCTTATCGACATAGAGTGTGTTGAGTGTCTTGCTATCAAAACCCGTCAAAAACATATTTACCACGAGGAGTATATCGACTTGTTGAGCCTTCACTCGTTTTGCTATATCATTGTAGTAGTTATAAAACGAAGTCGAATCACGGGTCGTATAATTCGTACCATACATCCCATTGTAATCCCCAATATAGTCTTCGAGGAGATCTCGTGAATGTTTGTTCACTTGTGTTTCCATGATATCGAGATTGACTTCTTCATCAATGAGTCCATTCGCTCACTTGTCATCTTCGTTCATCCCATACGAGAATATCGTGGCAATCCTCAGATCATGACTACCATCATTTTTTCTCTTCTGGAAGAGTTCATAGTACTTCGTGAGCATATCTATGCTACTCACACAGAACATCGCTGTATAGCGCTTATTATGCGTTTTTGCGCTATGATTTGCTATGATGTAGTCCGTTATCTTTGTGAGACGAGTAGTATCCTCGAGAAGTTCCTTCGTATCGATATCTTCGACTTGTATATCAATACTGCTTTTTGAGCCTTCCTTCTGCTTATATTTCCCCACGTATTCGACGGAGAACCTGAGAACATTTTCATCTTTGATTGCATCAGTAATGACGTACTTGTGAAGACATTCATCGAAGAGATCTTTGGTAGTTCTCCCTCCACTGTCATTCTCAGCAAATATAGGTGTCCCAGTGAATCCGAACATCTGCTTATTGGTAAAAAACTTCACGATCCGCTTGTGCGTATCACCGAATTGACTTCGATGGCACTCATCAAATATGAATACCACTTTTTTATCCTTGAGAAGTTCCATTTCTCTCAGGTATTTCCCTTTTGAGATGGCGGTATTTAGTTTCTGTATAGTCGTTACTATGAGTTTCTCTTCTCACTTGAATTGCTTCACGAGACTCTTCGTATCATCGGTTCCATCAATACTTCCCTTCGAGAAATTATTGAACTCCTTCGTGGTCTGATAGTCGAGATCCTTGCGGTCTACAACAAAAATGACCTTGTCTACTTCGGGCATCCTCGTGAGAATCTGACTCGTCTTGAATGATGTGAGTGTTTTTCCACTTCCAGTTGTATGCCAGATATAGCCGTTTTTGTTCGTCTCCTTGACTCGATCGATAATCTTCTCAGTAGCAAAGTACTGATCGGCCTGAGTACCATAAGTTTTTCATCAGTCTC
Source organism: Candidatus Altimarinota bacterium (assembly GCA_043722085.1). Classification (GTDB taxonomy): domain Bacteria; phylum Patescibacteriota; class Gracilibacteria; order BD1-5; family UBA2023; genus JABFSX01. The sequence continues at coordinate 1,307 of JAYSPL010000095.1, forward strand.
GCTGAGTACGATATATCTTGTGATCATCTTCGAGAGATGACATGGCTCAAGAAATACCTTAGTGAACTCTTCGAGATTGGTGATATTGTTATTGGCCTCATCCGCCCAGAAAAAAGTCTGCTTGAAGGATTGTTTTCGATCGTTCGAATAGTACTTGGTATTCATACCGTTCGATATGACGAAGAGCTGTATATACTGAAAGAGTCCGAATCCACTTCCATATGAGTGACCCATATATCTATGCGTCTGATTAAATGCCTCCTTGAGTTCGAGTCATCGTCTCTTGAGTTCTACTTGGACCAGAGGGAGGCCATTGATAAGGATCGTTACATCATAGCGATTCTGATAAATTCCTTCGACGGTTACCTGACTCGTCACTTGGAATTCATTCTGACACCAGTGGTCCATATTGAGGAGTTCGATATGAATATGTTTCCCATCATCTCGCACGAGTGCTACTCTATCCCTGAGGATCTTCGCACGATCGAATATATTTCCCTTATTTAGATGATTTAAGATTCTCTCAAATTCTGAGTCACTCAATAAGCATCACTCGAGTGCGATTCGATTATGTACCTCTAGTTGTGTCTTGAGATTCTTTATGAGATCAGCTTCATCTCGTATCGTCACACGATCATAATCAAGCTCGACGAGTTGGTCGATGAGATTATTTTCGAGAGCTTGTTCTGATTGGTGTACCATATAAATCGTTATAAATTGTTATATTATATCCTCTTATGTAAGCCAAGAATTGGATTTTATTTCAGAATTTGATATATAAAATCGTTATAAATCGTTAGAATTACTTTTGTTTAACAATTTCATATTCTCCATGTTTTACTCGTCTCAATATTCCTTCCTTTTCCATAGTCATTAAAATGACTCTAATAGATGACTGTGGATCATTTGGGAATATAGTGTACCCATTTTTTGGTGTGATTTTCCCCTTATTCTTTCTTGCAAAATCTAGAAATACTTGTTCTTTTGTTTTAAGGGAAGAGTGTGAATCTAGAAAATGTTCATCCAGTAGGCTATTTTCCTGAAGAAATGATGATTTAATAGTGAAGTTATTTGTTCTCTTTTGTTTATCAACAAAGCTTCATACTTTTGCAAGTTCAATTTCTGAGAGCTCAGCAGGTGCATCTATGAGTTTATCCAAAATAAGTAACTGTTCCAAAGTTATATCAGTTTGAGCAAGCAACACTTTTGCAAAAACAGCATTTTTTATCCTTCATCCCAATATAAAACTCGTTCTCTCAGGGAGAAAATTAGGAATAATTTGCAATCATTTACGTAGTTGTGCTGTATAGACTTTTTCTAATCATCTTCTCTCTCTTTCCATAAGTTTCACCTTTGTAAGAAATTCACATAAATTAGGACATCGATAATCCCTCACATAATTCCTAATTAAAACATCTTCAAGATTTGCATAAAATCCTCCTGGATTTCTTACTTCTAGTTGATCAGGTGTTTGTATTACTTCATTCCACATATTTATGGTCCAATCTCTATGAGCAAGTGAATTTACTAACATCTCTTCGATACTTTTAGCATCATATTGCTTTATATCCTCTCGGAATAGAGATAGATCGCCAATAGTTACATTAAAACGATTAATATTTTCGATTAAATTTGGAAGTGCAAATATGAATGGCTCTTTCCTTCCCAGTGGGAAATTTTTCATAAAGTTTTACCCAGTAAACCCTAATATCCAAGCCAAGAAACAAACATAGAAAAAGAGTAGAAAG
>JAYSPL010000096.1:0-4625 GCA_043722085.1 Candidatus Altimarinota bacterium
GGTACGAAAGAATTTCTTATCTGGTTTCTTCATTCCGTAGGTTATGGACTTACAGACATTGACAATCGTGTGTTTTAGTATGTCGATTTTCATAAAAAAGAGTGTTATATATAAACACTCTCATTATGCCATACTTGGCTCTGTCAAGGGAAAATTCGAGATAATTTCAAGAGGATTTTGGGGGGATTTTGGGCTAATTATACATCTGATGGACTTCTAACTTCTGGTGCAATTGAATTGGCTTCGGTCACTTGTCCGACAGCAAAATCATACTCAATTTGTGGTGGCATCAATGCGTCACTTCATAATCAATTCGCTTTAGCTTTAAAGAAGAAAGATATACAAAGTGCAATCAAATATTGGGATAACATGCTTGGTGTAAGAGACGGGACTGATAATTATTCTCTTGAAAATATATTACTAGAACCACTTTTTTGAGATATTACAATCCAAGGGAATCAAATCATGCCAAATAAAGTAGTAGCTAAGAAAGCTCATAATGGATGAATTCTTTTTCTCGGCGACATGTGAATACAGGATGCGGATTTTAGTTTTTATTATCTTGGATATCTTTCTTATAAGAAAGATTCAAGTGGAATAGATATGATATATATCTATAATCAACCTCTCGTTCCAAGAGATAGCAAACAATATAAGATCTATGAAAAGCTCTATGGATATCAAGATTTTTGAAATTTTAATACGGATATGAAAAATGCATTTTATAAATGAAAATATAATAATGCTTCTGTGAATGAGGTTTATAAGAAATTCGTAGTATCTATAAAGTAAGTCTTAATTTTCAGTCTATGAGAGTATATGAGTACTGCTTACTATAATTTTTACACAAATATATTTTTCCTCCTTCCTGTTATTGCTGCATGGTATCAGAAGGAGGTGATATATTGTACATTAGCTATTGCTATCATGATCGTGCGTACTTTCTTTCATGTACTCGAATTCCTTTCTCATAGATATTTTCGTGCTATGAGGAGAATCGATGTCATACTCTCGTATATTTGTTACTCGTATATGATCTATTTCTCCTGGATGTATCTCTCGACGAGATTCATGATCTTCGCTTTTTTCGGACTCATAGTCTCGATCTGGGTCTACCTCTGAGGCAGGTTCCAAAAACTTCTCTGAAATGAAAGAGATTATCAAGGCTGCGATCCAATACCAAGGATTCTCCCATATTGATGTCGAACAGGATTGTCCGAGCTTTCGACGATGGGCAAACTAAGTATTTTAATTTGCTAAATTGTCGGGGGGGGGGGTATACTACTACAAGTTTACTTATTTACTTTTTTCTTATGAGGAAATTTATTCTTCTTCTGGTGTTCCTATTTCCTCTTCAGCTCCTTGCTCAGCCCGCTGGATCCATCATAGTTAGTATTGATAACTTCACCTGTCCAAAGAGTAGTGAATACGAGATCTGTGGTTGAATCAATGCCCAGTTGCATAATCAGTTTGTATCCGCCATGAAAAAATGAAATACAGTTCAAGCGATAAAATATTGGGAGCAAATGAGTCAAACAGTTGATGGCTCGGATAATCCATACTCATGGGATAATATATTATTCGAGCCACTCTTTGGAATATACCAAACTGAATGAAGAAGCCTATTGCTACCTCGACGAATACTCGCAAAAAAAGTATATAAATCAGGAATTATTACTATTGGTAATGACTGCATCCAGGACTGTAGTCTAGAAATGTATTATATTTCATTTATGCGATATAAGGAAAATGGTATGATATATATCTATAATCAACCATTGGTTCCGAAAGGAAGTAAGCAGTATATAGCTTATTCAAAATTATATCCTTCAGATTACAGTGGACAGAAGTATCCCCAATTCGATGTCGATATCACAAAGTGATTCCAGAAATGAAAATTCAATAATAAAGATGCAAATGCAGCCTATCAGAGTTTTCTTGCCTCAATTAAAGATACTCCACAGAAAAGCGTCGCCAGAACTTATGCCATTTCAGATACCTACCGAGTAAAGGGTGGGATTGTACAACATAGATCTTATATCAATTGAATAGGGAAATATCAGTGGAGTGATACTGATTTTGATGCTGCTACGATAACTCTCTCGAGTCCAGAAAATGGGAAAGATAAGTACGGATCATTCTATGGTGGGATCAGACTCAAAATGAACGAGAAAAATGTATTTTTTACCCCAATTGGATCAACATCAAAAATCCCTTCCCTGTATTTTCAGGATGGAAAAACGGATACTGTGTATGTTATGGATTATGGATATGGACCACTCCATATACTCCCTTGAGCAAAGGTGAGTACACTTATTGTTCTCTATGACATATTCGAATCCCAATATAATAGTCAAAACTATGATGCATACATGAGCGATATAAAAAAGAATTGTAATGCACACTGAAATGATACGAGCTTATATGATATCTCAGCTATTGATACCAATGTTTGCTATGGAACTTTTGGCAGTGCACCAGGGAATCAGATCGAGAAAAAAACAGAACGGATACAGTAAGAATTTATCGAATGTTAGTTAAATAAAATTTCTCAACTCACAAAGTTGCGAAAAGTAAATAGAAAGTCAATTTTCAAAAAATATACCACTTCGGTAATATACCACTTACGGCTTGTTGCCATTTAGTATGTTTGCTCTTTGTAGGATTTTCTCTATACTCCACACATATAATGTATCGGTCATATGGATCTTAGTATCACACATCTTGTTTGGACAACTATTGTCACACTGCTGGCGTCCCATCTTGGGGCTAATTATCTTATCACGGTTACTCCAAAGGGGTATTGGTTCTGGTTTGGTGTTTTGAATCTCGTGGTGTGAATTGTATTGATGTAATAGATTGAAAATCAAGTTTTTAGCAATATTCTCATTGCTTTTTTTGTATTTGCTTTCATGTCCTCTTTTCCTATAATTCCACCCATGTCAAATACACACTTCGCGATACGAATCGCTGGACCCGCTGGACTCGGAATGCACTCGATTATGGATATCATTGCTCACACCTTTGCCTCACTTGGACAACACGTCATCACCGATAGTGAGTACCAATCGATTATCAAGGGGGGACTTAACTACTATGATGTGCATATCTGTCGTGAGAAGCCATATATCACACAGGCGGTGGACGTAGTGATATCGCTCAATGAGAAAAATATCTACCCAAATCTCTGAGACCTCAAGGTCTGAGGCCTCCTCGTTGCCAATCAAAAATGGATCACAAAAGTGGAGGTCACTCAACCAGATATTCGTAGCAAATTCGTCGTTATTGATCCACTCATCGATGATAAATATGAGAACACGTATCTCCTTGGTATCCTTGCCGGATACTTGGGACTGGACGCTTCGGTATTCGAGCCTGCTGTAGAACGTGCATTCTCAAAAAAATGAGAGGAAACCGTTGTTACAAATATCGCCATTCTCAGAGAATATGCGAAAATATGAAGTGAGAAACGTCAAGGATCTCCGATGGATTTTGGTGAAGAGCATGAGGCCAAGTCACTCACCTATGGGAATCGCGCACTGGCGTATGGTGCGATCGAATCGGAACTTGAGTTTTTCTCCGCCTATCCAATGACCCCTGCCTCTACAATCCTCTCTGAGGTACTCACGTCTCGCCGAGTGAAGTGTCTCCAGGCAGAAGATGAGATCGCGGTTATCAATATTGCACTTGGAGAGTCATTTACTGGAGCTCGTTCGATGGTCGCGACCTCTTGAGGAGGATTTGCTCTCATGACCGAAGGTCTTTCATTCGCGGCACAGGCTGAGTTTCCTATTGTCGCGATCCTCTCTCAGCGGGCGGGTCCATCGACGGGAACGCCCACCTATTTTGAACAGAGTGAGATCAAGTACGCACTCGTTCCAACATTTGGGGGAAGTGATCATGTTGTCCTCTGTCCATCTACCATTGAAGAGGGATTCTATATGGGGGGTCAAGCACTCAATATCGCACAAAAATACCAAACCACTGTGATCATCCTCACGGATAAGCAGTATTCTGAAGGGAACGTAACGGTATGAGCACTGATTCCAGCCCCCGTACAGCGAGGAAAACTGTTGGAACAGCCAGAACTCGGGTACAAGCGGTATGAGCTCACCGAAGATGGGGTATCTCCATATGTTCAAGTTGGGACAGAACATGGTGATTTTATCGCCACTTCTTATGAGCATGATGAATACGGAGCGACAACCGAAGAAATGGATATGAAGGTGAAAATGACTGAAAAAAGAGGCAGGAAGCTCGATAATTTCTATGAAAATGAAGTGATGATGGGATACCGCGTGGTGAACCCAACAGCCAAGAATATGATCGTGACGCTCTCGTTTACGGCATATACCGCGGAAGCTTGGTGTGACGTGAATCCAGAATGGGGTCTTATCGTGATTACCTGTCTCCTTCCGATTGACCGTCGAATGCGAGCGTTGTTTCTATCCATCGACCTTGTCGTATTCGTAGAGTCCAACTACCGGGGGCAACTTGAGGACTATATCACCAAAGAATTCGGACTTGCATATATCCCAAACCTGAAAATAGATCACATCAGAAAATACAATCTTCTCCCATTTTTTATGGAAGATTTTAATACCCTCACCAAATAAACCTTATGC
>JAYSPL010000097.1:0-1147 GCA_043722085.1 Candidatus Altimarinota bacterium
TTTTTCATATAATGTAAGTACAACTTTTAGCTTTCTAATCTTGTTACTATGAGTTTTACATGAAGCTTTCTCTCATTGGCTACTGGTGGGAAAATTACTCGCAAAGAACAATTTCTTGAACATATGGAGAGAATTATACCCTGGAAAGATCTTCTCCCTATCGTAGAGAAAGTTTGGTACAATAAAAAGCTCTGAAGAAAGAAAACAGATGCCCTTCTTATGCTCAAGATACTCTTTCTCCAGAAGTGGTATACTCTCGCTGATGTAAGTGTCGAGGAAGAAATATGGGATAGAAAGAGTTTTCAAAAATTTCTCAATATTGACGCTGGATCAGATGGAGTTCCTGATGCCACCACTCTTGAAAATTTTCGACATGCACTCGAAGGGAACCAGATAGGGGAAGAACTCTTCATAGGGATACATGATATCTTATCTGAGAAAGGACTTATCCTCCAAAAAGGAACCAGTGTGGATGCAACGATCATCACAGCACTAAGTTCCACAAAGAACACAGAGAAGAAGAGAGATCCTGAAATGAAACAAACAAAAAAAGGAAATCAGTGGTATTTTGGAATGAAACTTCACTGTGGTACAGATAGTCAGAGTGGATGTATTCATACACTCAAAACCAGTGGAGCCAATGAACATGATTCACTCTATTTTGAAGCTTGTCTCCATGGAGAAGAATCTGTCGTATTTGCAGATAAGGCCTACCAGAAAAAGGAACGAATAGAGAATCTCAGGGCAAAAGGAGTATGTGTCCAAATACACAGGAAAGCACGAAGATGAGAAAAACTCTCACAGAGGCAAGAAGAAGAGAATAAGAAACGTTCACGTGTACGATCCAAAACAGAACACCCATTTCATATTATGAAGAATATCTTTGGATGGAGAAAAGTACCATACCGATGACTCATGAAGAATACAGAACACTTCTTTGTCATATCAGCCCTGACGAATATCTATATTCTCAGAAAGAAGTTATTGTTTTCCAATCCACCCCTATCTTCATAGGAGAAGTGTGCCTGAATGTGCCTCAATTCCTCATAAACAGAGGTAATAGGCATAAAAATAGAGAAATGAGATACGAATATCCCCTCGTATTCTCCATTTATTAATACTCTTGGGTCAGTAAATACAATAAAAG
>JAYSPL010000098.1:0-3755 GCA_043722085.1 Candidatus Altimarinota bacterium
AAAGAGTGTTATATATAAACACTCTCATTATGCCATACTTGGCTCTGTCAAGGGAAAATTTGAGATAATTTCAAGAGGATTTTGGGGGGATTTTAGTATCTTAATAAACTCAATGATCCCGATTTTACAGTTCTAGAACGAAGAGAATATATCGGTATTGACCCTTCCGTGGATACAGATCTCGATGCTCCATCCGTAGTTAGCGCAACAACTCCTCCGAATTATACACAGCCTATCCATAGTCATGAGTATACTACAGAAGTCACTTTTTATACAGGACCGTCTGAAGCAATATATTATGATCAATGAACAGAGAAAATAATAGCGGTAAATCAAGGTGATATTGTAATTATTCCACCAAATATTACACACACAATTCGGAATCCATCTAATAAACATGTGAAGAATATTTCGGTAAAATTACCCAAAGCCTTATTAGATCGCTATAGGAGTATGTTGATCAATTCTGCCAAATGAGTCGAAGTCAGGAAGATGGTAACGACTAATGCTGGAGTATCTACCATGGATTTAACAGACCTCAATGTTGGATACAACATAACAATATATCATTTTTCGGAATGAGTATGAGTTCATAGGATTGTTCCTACTGGAAAATCCATGCTATATGTCATCAAGTGATGATATATAGTTGAGTTTCTATGAAAAGATATCAATACATGGGATGAAGATGTTGTTACAGTATGAGATGTTATAATTATAAATCCAGAAGTACCTATAAGAATACAATCTATAAAGACGAGGGGGATGATTTATATGGTTACGTTACTCTAATTCTCTAATGCGCTTGTTATTACAATTTCTCATTTCATTCCTCATTTTTCTCCTCCCTCTTACCACTTTCGCCTATTCCCTCGTTACCAAGGTCGTCGACGGCCATCGAGTACGAGTTTTTGTCATACCGCATAATGACACCTATCGTGTGACTGCTATAGCCTCCAATACTGGATCTAATTTGCGGAGTCTCGTGGAGAGTGCTAGGGGAGTCGCAGGAATCAATGGTGCCTATTTTATCCCGAGAGACTATAGTGGGAAACCAGATACGACCAATACGGTGCGAGTGATGGATCGCAATGGGTTTTCTTTTTCGAAATACTATCCCGATACGGGAATCAATGCCATATTCGGATTTGATGCAGAGCATATACCCATCCTTATTCAGAACAGTATTTACGGGAATAAGGAGCTTCGTGATAATTATAATTCTGGGATGATCCTCACGCTCGTGAGTGGGATTGCCAATTTCCCAATTCTCCTTGCCAATGGAATCAATATGGTTCCTCGATATGATGTACTCGAACTCATCACCGAAAAGATGAAGCAAAAAAGCACAAAGTCGTTCATCTGTCGCACGGCAGATAATGATATCAAGATGGGAACGATTGAAAAGATCTCAATCGTAGACGTTCCACCACTGATTCGTCAGTTTGGCTGTACAGATGCGATCAATCTCGATAATGGCGGATCACTCGCGATGTATGATAATTCGAAGTATGTACTTGGTCCAGGTCGCAATATCATGGACGCATTTGTAATAGTGAAAAAGTAATTCCATGCTCAAGTATTTTCTCATCCTTACGCTGTTTCTCCCTGCTTGCTCTACAGTGACTTATCCTATCTCAATCCTGCCCCTCTGAGATGAGCTCGTAACCATAGAGGCCCCTCATGGATTTGAGATGTTCTATGACTCATGAGCGACACACACAGCACGAGACTACTATATATCTGGGACTACAATGATCAACGGATCATATTTCGGATTGATAGACTCCTGAGTCTACTATCCTGCAGGACTCTGGAGAAGCGGGATCGTAGAATTATCACCAGCGATTTACGATGATCCAAATATTACCCATGTAGTGCGTATCTCACACACTGAACCACAGAGTGTGAGGATATTTCCGAACAAGCATCTTCTCTATATGAAGTGGGGGAGTGGGGATGATGCCTTCCAGGCTGGTCCACTCGTTCTCTCTGGTGGTATTATCCAGGACTTCTGAGACTCTTGGCATGCTCGTGAGGCACATGAGCGGACGCTGATAGGAAAAACTGAAAGTGGGAAGATATACTTTTTCCTCTCTCGCAAGCAACTCTCTCTGACAGAGATAGGCGAACAGATACGCATCGATCCACGATTCCAACATGATCCGATCACAGTACTGAACCTTGATGGTTGACCGTCGACTGCCTATTTTGATGGTGTTCGCGGGTTTCGCGAAGACAAGAAACTCCCGATATTTTTTCGTATCAGTCCATAATACTTTCACCTAAAATTCACACCTTTAAAAAAAACTCCCAGTGAGTTCGTCCAAAAAATCAAATTTCAAAATATTCTCGTTTATCAAATATCCAGAAAAGTTCACTTTTCTGGATATTTTTTCTGAATATGTTCCATCTGTATGGAATTATACTGCTACCTTTCTCATACTTTCCATAATCTTCCTGATCGGATATTTCCATCTATGCACAAAATGTATTATACCAGCTACGAATGAGACTCTATTCAATCTTGACACATCTGAATCATCGTACAGAGAACCTCTCAAACTTGAGGTTCCGTTTTATATTCGCAAATACAGAGTCCAAACATGTTAAGATTCACTTATTTTTATATAGTACTGCAGCGGCAGAGCAACTGGCTATTATCCCGAGTAATCGATATGTAGGTTCGAATCCCATTCACGGAGCCATCACAATATAAACGTACAGAATGCACTCTGATGCGTTCTTCTTGTGCCTATAATCTCAGAAAGATTTTTGCTATATTTTATATATTGTGCTAGCATATGAAATATGTGACAAGTAAATACTACATCTTCAGGATTGGATTCTCCCACCACTCAAAGCATGTCACCAATCAGTAGCACTAGAATATATGTTTCTGGGAAAGTTTTTTCAGTTATTTCAGATGAACTCAGTGAGAAAATTGAGGCATTATGACTGACCGAAAAAGATATTATAGATACTCTGCAAAGTGCGGATGATATAGGGGATTATCTAGCCATAATAGATGCTTATTTTGATGATCTGAATGGCATGAAAGTAGCCATTTTTGAGAAAAAGAGAATAGAATATCAGAGAGATGATATGTCGGAAGAGGATATTCAGGAAGGAGGTAAACGTGTATTCCTTGCACGATTAACATACCATAAATCTTTAAAAATACTTTTTCAACGGTCGCCATGAATTGGTAGAAAGATTGGAGCTATGGATCGGAATTTCTCTGATCTCATGCATACTGCTCGAAATAGTATATTATGAGAAACATATCAATTCGATCCAGATCTTTTCATGCAATTTTGTGAAATAAAGCCACGAAGATGAAACGATGAATACGGTAGTAATCGAGATATTTGTGATCAGCTTTGGGATACTCATGAGGTTCTCGCTAAGTATATACAGAAGCCATGACTTTTTGATGATCTTGTCAAAATACTTATCAGCATAATCGAAGATGGAGTTGACAGGCAGGGCACCGGAACAGATGCACGAAGTATCATGAAGACACTGCGTGAACTGAATAACATTCCTACAGATCAGATGTGAGTATTTTCTGATCATTATGATGTGATCATGAGTCTTGCAATAGCCTCTTGATATAACGCTTCAGAACTCTTCCATTGTTTAATGACGTCATGACATAGGGACATATACCAGAAAAATCTGGAAAATGAAGTCATAGTGTCTGAGCTCAAAAAATTCTGACCGATAAGAGTCCGTCCCAAAAACTCTCACTC
>JAYSPL010000099.1:0-6280 GCA_043722085.1 Candidatus Altimarinota bacterium
AAACTTTCTACTCTTTTTCTATGTTTGTTTCTTGGCTTGGATATTAGGGTTTACTGGGTAAAACTTTATGAAAAATTTCCCACTGGGAAGGAAAGAGCCGTATTTATCAGCATAGGCCAACTCGTGAATAGTTTCGAACTTTTTGTTAGGAACAATTTTCCTTGATTAAAATTTTCTATAACGCCTACGGAAGACTGATATGCTATCTTGGCCACGCCAAATTGAGAGCAAGCCGCGTGTTCTCTATCCCTCTTAAGAAAATGGTTGTGAACCGGCATACTGAGTACGATCGAAACCAAGATGAGGCTAATCCGGTCACTGTATGAGTCAGATACTAAAATATTTAATAAGACTATGATTCCTCTGTTCTGGAAACCCAGAACATCATCATTGATTTTTATTGACGTTAATCAATTCAAAAGAATTAATGATGAGTTATCATATACGGCTTGAGACGCCGTACTAAAGCAGTTGGCTCAAATTTTTAGGGATTTGAGAATCAAACATCCCAATACCACCCCAATTCGTAATGGAGGAGATGAATTCGTTATCATCGTTGAGTGATCTGGTTCTGCATTTATTCAAGAGTATATTTCGACTGTAGAAAATCTATATCGAGAGATAGCATGAACACATGGTATATCATGTTGATATTATAGTCGTACCGATATTCCAGAAATATTGACTTTTGATGATGCATTTAAGATTGCAGAAAAACATATGAAACGTAATAAAGATACCCAATGACGGGACTATCGAATACAGTCTACTTTGAAATGACTTTCATGAGAGGAACTGATTGCATTATTGCAACCAATACTATGACTTCTAACTACTGAGGAATGAAGGCAACTCATTAACTCGCTTTTTACTACTCTACCAGAAAGCAATCTGGTCAATACTGATGAACTTAAAAAACCATAGATTTGCTTTTAGCTAATTTTTTTATAAAATCTGAAAAATTATAATACAATTCACTATGTCCTTTTCCTTCTCCGCGATCAATCTCGGTTGTTCCAAAAATATGGTCGATCTCGAATTTGCTATTGGCGAAATACTCAAATACTCCGATCGAGCTCCGATTGAGTATATCGAAGATCCAGAAGATGAGGCCGCTGAATATGTACTCATCAATACCTGTTGATTCCTCTCATCAGCGAGGCAAGAATCAGAAGAGACACTGAGCTACTATGATAATCTCGGGAAAAAGCTCATTCTTATGGGCTGTTACGTCAGTGTGAAGGATGATGCCTTCTTGGCTGGACTCAAAAATCTAACTTCGATTGTTCCATTCATGAGCTATTCCGTGATTGAAGAGCTGGTACTCGGAAAAAAGTCGAAATTCAACCTCACCGCTATCGTAAAGGCGAAACAAGCACACAAACAGAGCAAAGAAAAAACTCTATCCAATTACCTTGCTTCCATCGAGGCGCCAGGTAAGTGAAAAAAGGCCTTTGTCTGGAGGGGGGACGAAGTGCGTGCGTATATGCATGCTCCATTTGGATATGAATACCTCAAAGTAGCAGAAGGATGTGATAATAACTGTACTTTTTGTATTATCCCAACCATTCGCGGACGGCAGACCAGTAGATCCATCGAAAGTATTGTGACGGAAGTCAATGTCATGCTCAACCAAGGCATCAAGGAGATCCAGATTATCTCACAAGATACTACGCGCTATGGAACTGATCTCTACGAAGAGGCTCGTCTCATCGAGCTCCTTGGAAAGATTGATATAGCCATAGATGAATTCGTCGAAAAAACCAATCCACTACACTCGCCAACCTATCGTGTCTACTATCTCTATCCAGATATACTCACGCTCGATCATCTCTCAAAACTCAAGGAACTCAAACATTTTCTTCCTTATTTTGATATTCCATTCCAACATGCGAGTGAAAATATACTAAAACTCATGGGGCGTCATTATGACCGTGCTCATATTGATAGTTTTATCGAGTATATTCGTGCACATTTTCCGAATTCTTTTATTCGTACGAGTTTTATTATCGGATTCCCAGGTGAGACAGATAGTGACTTTCAGATTCTCCTCGATTTTGTAGAAAGATATCAATTCGAATCGGTTGGAATATTTGAATACCACGATGAGGAACTCGCTGCAAGTTCGAAGCTCCCGAACAAGGTCGATGAATCTATTGCAAAAAATCGTATCAAACAAATTACTCCACTTCTCAATGCCGTCTACGATACAAAGCTTGCGCTTAGAACCGGAAATAAACAATTTGGATATATAATGGATATCAAGGATACTACCATAATTATTCGGCCAGAAATGGCAGCCCCAGAAATCGATGATTACGATGAGATCAAGATACAACAAATCCCTCAGTCTATGAGAGAAATTGGAACAAAAGTAGAATACACACTCTAGTGACGACCTTTGTGTCCAAAATGATATACTCGATCAATATAGATGATTTTCCACCACTTCTTGCCTACTGGCCATGAACATAGAGCAGCAAGTACGGAAATACCTAGAAACATGAGTGGATGCAGCGCAATATCTGTAAATACGATAATCGAACGCACTGGGATCATATGGTAAAATACCAGAGAGAATACGCCTATAAAATAGAAAAAATTGAAGATTGCCATAAAGCAGACCATCATAAGACCGAGATAGAAATATCGTTTCATAAAATTGCATTAAAAAAAATCCTGATACAAGTGTATCAGGATTTTCCTTATTTAGCAATAAGCGGTTTTCTAAAGTAACCTCAATAGTGTATCGTACTAGGCAGCATTATTTCGGTATAATTTCCATAACTGATTATTATCAACTTTTCTTGCAGATTGTGAGAGATTTTGTACGAGAGTTTTTATATCGAATACGTATTTAGTCAGCTCAGCAGGATCTACTCAATTGAGAACTGCCTTATAAATACTTCATCATGCGACATATGTATCCAGTTGATATTGCCAATCATCATGTGTTACAAGCTCATTAAAAGTCCCACTAATTCACTTCATATGTTGCCCAATTTGATCTTGATAAAATCCATCAACGAGAAGGCTATTGAGTCATGTATTTTCAGTAATACTATCTCGTTGTATAGTCCTCATCATTTTATAGAGTTTTGGATCCACAATGCTCGTTATATATGCATCATCGAACAGTGTCTTTGCGAGGAGTCATAGATTATCTAGGATAGATTTCGCGATAGGATTATCATCTAATCCTATCTTACTCTCAATATCCATCTTTTTCTGTTCTATTTCAGTAATATGTGCCACAAGTAATTCTTGAAGCCGTTTGAATTCCATATCTTTATTAATATCTCATTTTGGCATATCATGCGATGTCATATTTTCTATAAATAGCTTATATGCGAGTTTTTCAACTTTACTCATATCACCAAAATAACCATTATTCATTCCATCTAGAAGGCGATCTTTGGTCTCTCGCCATAGTGCTGAATTAGTAAATAAAGTATTGAATTCTTGTAATTTACCCAGCTTAACACTATACTTATGGTGTTCTGTGCGTCGTGCTCAAATTCATTTTACAGAAATTGCAAGCTCCCTAATCTCAGGCTCTGTATACTCTGTAGCAATATAATCCATTATATTTTTTATTGTTGCATAGGCCGCATTGGTATCATCTCAAGCCCTTACATGTCCTGCCTCATCTATAATTCTTGCTAGAATCATCTTTTCTATAGTAGCGATGGGAATATTTCGAGTATATTGTCGTAATTGTCATATGTATCTTGCATACTCGTTTCTGAGTGCGAACAATTCTAATAATTCTTTTTTATCGATGGTACCCTCTTCAGGGATATCAATAAAGGTGAGTGTTTTCATCTTTGGTACACCATGAAGTCGGAAATCACGAATGATTACATCAGGAGATTCCTGAAATCGATCAATAATACTGGAATCATGTCGAAAACTCGATTCTGTTCTGGGGATATTATCTGGATTAATACGATATAGATCATGTTTACCGATGAGCCTCTTGAGAGACTCTGCAAAAAACTGAATCCACTCCTGATCCTTTCCATCAATATATTTTCGAACTGCTGAATTATATTCGAATAAAAATGGCACCAGACAATACTTGAGATAAAAATCTTGAGCATTTTCTGAACTCTTATGGCGAGTTGCATGAAATTCAGTTATTGCAGATTCATATACTGGTACAATATCACCAAAGAGAATAGATGTAGTCCTGCGAGGTCGTGTTCCTCATGTTTGTGGTACTACGATTCATGTCACAGTATTCGTAATAGTACTTATACTTGTATGAACATCTGTCGTATCTTCGAGATTTCAAACAGGTTGAACATCATCTTTAGATGCTATATTACTGGATGCCTTGCTGACTCTAGGCGCTCTATATACTTCTGTGGCATACCGTGCGTTTGATGCAGCAGCATCAGCGATGACAGTATTATTAACGGCAATAATTCCTGTGAGGAGATTCAAGTCTGGCAATCCATCATCAGACGTGATAATGAATGGTGAACCCAGGTAGTGTCACTTATCTACTGGCTCGACCACTGAAACATCACCCTGCTTGAAGCGACTCGCATATTCTCCATGTTTCGGATTAAAAAATTGTTTTCGATCTTTACCGTAAACGTATCGATAGTGCATATAGCCACTCGTCAGTGATAATAATCGGGAACGAGCATCATCGGATGACTGTACCTCAATTCATCGAGCATTGAAGCTATTAAGAAGTATATCACGTAATTCATCGATTTCCTTAACTTTTTTATTCTTAATTCCGATCTTAGCAAGATCAACGACTTCATAGAGCTTCATACTACCAGCTCGATCTTCGAAGTCTCGTAACTCATCAATACTTATTCCACATGCGAGGAGGATATCTTTTTGTTTTTTGGTAATGGACGTATTTGTAACAATTGCAAGTAGCTCAATATATGCATCTAGATCAGATGTATATATCTCATGCATGAGGAGTGATTCCCAGTCTTTACCTTTTGAGACAAATCACTTTTTCTCGAGTATTGATACCATTGGAATCATATTATCAAGACATCCTCTTTCATTGGCCTCATAGAGCATACGAGCGTGGTATACGTCAACCGGAAACTTGAGTAGCTCATAACCAAGCACAGTCAGTCTGTTATCCGCGGTGAGTGCCCCAATGCTTTTGAGTCGATCAAGAGAAATAGGAAGTAATGCAAGATTAGCATGGTGAAAAAAAGGAGATTTCCCAGTTTTTTCGGCCTCATATATCATGCCGATGATATCAATACCTTGTCAGAGGAGTGTGAGGATATAGCGATCAATCATCTCTCTTTCCATAGGTGATTCTGGATATAGGTCCAGGTCTTCTGACGGAGTATCATTGTAGCGATTATAGGTTCATGGCTTGGTACGGCCCGCCCTACCTGCTCTCTGCACACTATTGGAATGAGCAGTATTCTCAAGTCCGAGAGTTGGGATACCATGACCATCATATCTCAAGGTTTTCTGGGTACCAAGATCGAGTACAACGTCGATATATGGAAGTGTAATACTTGCCTCAGCCATATTGGTAGCTATGACAATACGCGGAATACGTGATGTTTTGGTAAGGAGGAAATTCTGATCACGACTTGATACTTCTGAATGAAGTGGAAAAATCTCAACATTACTAGGAAAGAGTAGCTTGAATAACTCTTGATAACGCTGTATTTCTTTTTTTCCTGGAGCGAATACGAGCACATTTTTCCCTGCCGCAATTGCTGTTTTGAGGTCATCTATAAGAGTATTCTCAGCATCAAAATTCGATGTAACGCCAAATGTCCTTCCAGGTATACCAATAAGTGGGATATCACTACTAATATCCTTAAAGTATTCTCTAAGAAGATCAGGATCATGTGTGGCTGACATGATCACGATCTTCATGGCGCGAGCATGGTGACGTGCGATCATCGCGAGCATCTCCGTTGAAATAGAGAATTCATGGGCCTCATCTAAAAATAATATATCAGGAGTTAACTTCGACATGGATTGTCTCATTATCTCTGTCCCATCTGTATTATATGAAATTCGCGTCTCTGGGGATGCATTTTTTTCCCGTCAAGTACGATATCCGATTCTATGACCAAGTGAGTATCTCGCGTCCCCATACTCAGCCAGAAACTCCGTAGATACACGCTGTGCCAGTGAAGTAGCTGAAAATACTCGTGGTTGTGTTACTACAATACTAAAATCCCCCCAAAATCCTCTTGAAATTATCTCGAATTTTCCCTTGACAGAGCCAAGTATGGCATAATGAGAGTGTTTATATATAACACTCTTT
>JAYSPL010000100.1:0-2590 GCA_043722085.1 Candidatus Altimarinota bacterium
ATTTTGGGGGGATTTTAGTATTGCTACTTTTTTATATATTGCACTTTCAAATTGAAGACAAGAACCAAGAATATAAAAAATAAATTTGACAAAATTATATTATTGTTTAAAGATATTACATCTAATTTTACATATATGAAAAATCTCTTGGAGACGGCATGAGTTGTTATTACAGCAATTTGATGTTTATACCTAGCATACAAACCAAGTGTACATATGATTGGTGATCCTAGGGCTCCAACGAGCGTTAGGGTAACAGATATATTAGGGTGAATTTATGCTAACGCTATTTGTGAGAACAACCAACTTACTGTATCGGTCCCAAATAATACTCGGACAGTACTAGTTCCTGATTGTACACTAAAAACCATGAAAAACGTAGCAGAATTAACACCAGGAATGGGACGTATTGTATCATTAATGCCGTCTGAATAGACGGTATTATAAAATTATGTCATTACTCAAATCCCCCGAAAATCTTCCAAAAAAGGTTAAACTTTGGGTGTTAGAATGAAAATTTTAGAGGGATTTTAATATATTAATTATTTTGGGTCTTCCCCAGCTATCGGTTAGTTACTCGCAGTAATTTGAGCTTATCCCGAAAATCTGAGGACTAAATTTTTATCCCCTGAAATTCCCTACAAAAAAACCTTCATGATACGATACAGCATATAGTGTTGATTCTTGAATCATCGTACATTTGAAATGAGTGTTCTCATCCTAGAATGGAATCATTCAGCAAAAGCATTTGATGATCGATGATGGAAATAATTGAGAATACCAGCAAGATGATTCTGTATCATTCTTCCGGTATTTTGAAGTTCTCGACCATACTGGCATTTGCACGATCACTTGATATCTATGCCATCGTCCAAGCACTCGCATTCGCGATAGGATTCTTCTTTGGAGGAGCGGTCAATCTCGCGGAGTCACACTTCTTCACGCTCCTTGGTAAGGATCCGTATGAGTCCTATACCTCAGCACTCTACGGATTCACGCTCTCGCTCGTCGGTGCGATCACGATGTTTCTCTCTTGAGCCATTCTGCATGCTAGCACTAACGCATACCTATATATCTCAGTATTTCTAGGATCTCTCGCACTCCTCGCACTCTACGGTGGATGGAAGGGGATAGGGATAGTGAAATAATATATCAAAAACAAGCCACCATCGAGAAGATGGTGGCGAGCAGGAGGGAAGGTCAATTTGCAAACTGGCTAAAAGCCAGAATCTGAACTTTCACAGTCAGACGTTGTCCCCGATCATTGGTGGCCTGTATGCTTGCAGCTAATTCTTCAGCAATTTTCCTCAAGTCCGTCTCCGAGCGAATCGGACTTTCTCGAGTTATCTCTACGAAGTATGTACCATTCTGGGTACCACCAGCGATAATTATAGCATTAATCCAGTAACGCATTTTAGCACTCCCCCATCCGACTCATCTCGGACAGGAAATCAATTTTTGAGGAGCGAGTGAGCGTTCCATGATTCCCGCACGATCATGGCGGACTCTACTACACTATCACTCTCTCTCTTGTCAAATATTCGAGTGGATTTTTATGAGATTTCTATATAATCCAGTCATGAAAATATCATCATCCAACAATTCCGCATTCATCTTCTACTCATATCTCAATAGTTTTTCCTGGATTGAGTATTACTGTTTCCTCATACGTTGCAGAGAGTTTTTTTTAAAGGCTTCTTGTTCTTCCTGAGTTGCTCTCTTTTTATGTGCTGGACGAGGTACCTGAAGAGAGAATCCCATACTTATGAGATAATGCCATCCCGTAACCTTGCTCACATTCTTTCAGAGTATTTCAGAAAGATAGAGGGCAACTTTTGGTCCAGTCCAGAGTCCGCCATCTGGAGAGGCTCCAGAATTAATTCTTTCCTTGAGGGTAGAAATCTGTGTCTCTGAAACAATTTTCATATTCCCATTATTCTTACGTTTGTCGGCAATCCCAGTGAGACCTTCAGCATTATATGTACGTATAGTTCGACGTGCCCAGTCAGAACTCATGCGGATAGCTTTTGCTGCTTGTTCTGGAAGAATAGCGAGGGATGTCTGTGAGACATCTTCATGTCGGACACGAGCAAGGAGTCGAAGCCTTGCTTTCTCTGTTGGGATTTTTGAGTGTTTCCAAAGAGATATGAGCTCATCTTTAGTATGATGTGTTACGAGAGAAAGAGTATGATTAGGTATAATTCATATAGTAAGAGAATACGGAGTATAGAATACTCTGTATTCTCTTTAAAGCAAGAAGAATTAAGTTAATTTGGTATGAGTCCAAGTCTTCTGGTATACTTCTCGAATTGTTTTAGGAGTTACTGTACCACTCTCCCTTGCTATACTGTACATTCTATATATACTGATCATGATATATAAATATGTGTTTTAGAAAAATAAAAGTTGGCAACTTCATTCTCTCTATTTCTCTGGTTTTTTCAAGATTACATGTGTTGCATGTCACTTTAAAAGTTAAAATGTCGTAAACATAAAAAATAGAAATGTCGTAAGGATTGGTAGAGGATAATGAGGTATCATAACTCATTATCCTCTCACTCTTTACTCCTATGACATCACCCTATCTTTG
>JAYSPL010000101.1:0-1324 GCA_043722085.1 Candidatus Altimarinota bacterium
AGTTCTCGGAAGTGCTACCAAACATTGTGTGATGCTCCGAACTGGTGCCTATATCGTCGCTATGGAGCGAATTCTGGAAGCGATGAAGATGAGAGGGGAGTAGTATCCTGAATTGGATATAATTGGGTATCTTTATGGATATGCAGAAAAATCCCACCGATGAGGTGGGATTTTGTTATTTGCTTACAAATATATATTTTCCTGAAGTCTTCATGGTAAATCTGATTTTTCCATTCGGAAGTACACGAGTATTTCAAGTTTTGATATTTCGTCAGTTAGGTAAGACTCTATAGATATCGAGGATTGTTCCTTTTTTGAAAATGGTTACGAGAGTTGTTACTTTAGATCTTCTGAGTTCTTGTGGAGTGATAGTAATAGGATCTTTTGCAGTCGTTTCATTTACTATTTTGTTTCCATTATCTTTTACGAGAGTTATTACTGTTCCAGATTGAGTGATTCAGGTACTAGATACTACAGGGGCAATAGGTAAGGGTGCAGTATACGAAGATGATCCGCCACCAACCGAACTAGATGAACTCGATGTCACAATTGGTGCAACCGTCACAATATCATAGCGACATACTGTAGATACAAATGTAATACTATTCGAAACTGGACAACCAATTGTTGAGCCAGTTATTGAACTTATTGTATATGTTTTGTTCTGATATTCGACACTCCTTCGTAATGTTCCAGTAAACCCTGAAAATATCGGACTTGTTCCACTTATGGTACTATCATAACCATACCATCATTCACGAGTAGTTAGGTATGTTGAGAGTAGAGAATTATTTCCATCATAAAATGAGATCTTTGTACTAATTCCTGCTCCAGTGATCGTTCCATATATTGTCATAGGAAATGAAGGAAGAGAATCAGCAAAACAAGAAGAAAGCAGTAAGAAAAATAATGAAATACTATATACGATTTTTAGCATAAGATTTTATAAATAAATTATTTAGTGAATGTTGCGCTAGCACCAGTAGTACCAACGTATGTTTCAAGGTCTGAAGCACCAGCAACTGTATAGTTGAGTTGAGTGAGTGCCACCTGAAGCTGAGCACCAGTAGGGAGAAGCTGAGCAGAAGTAATGTATACTTCGAATTCAATGTACCCACCGCTTTTGTCAGCCGTCATATTAGTGGTAAGACCAGTTACCGCAATTGTTTGAGCGAGAGCTGGAACATTAACTTGTGAAGAAGTACCAAGACCTCCACATGTATTAGTATTACCAAGATCTCGAAGACATCCACTTGCAGAGTAGGCAGTGCTACCAGGAAGTGCCGTCTTGAAGTCGAACTTAGCTCCAGTAAGAGTAATACCA
>JAYSPL010000102.1:0-2256 GCA_043722085.1 Candidatus Altimarinota bacterium
ATCAACGCTATATGTTGTATCGTATTATGACGGTTTTTTCATAGGAAATCCCATGGGATAAAAATTTAGTCCTCAGATTTTCGGGATAAGCCCAAATAACGATAGATCAAATTCGGGGAGCATAGTAATCCTAAAAAAACCTCAAAATATTTTCTGAGGTTTTTTTATACCATTTCCTTTTCCTGGTTAGCTTGGTATTTTTGTTTGAGTCATTCGATCCCATTTCGAAAATGTAGATATCTATCACTCGCCCGAGAGGCATATGAGGCATTTTCTATTCAATGAGGAAATTTTTCGGTAGTCACAGGAATTCCTTTTTTGATAAAAGACTCTTCAATAATCCTGAGAAGAAAGGCTGTAGTATTGAATGAAGAATGAAATCGAAATGCTACATTCTTGTCATTGGATCATTAAATCTGTCGTATATGGATACCATTCTGATCTGCGTCAAGACCGATGGCACAAGCAGGTCTATATTTCCCATCTTTTTCACGCATATATCGTACCACGAGAGCGATGTTCCCATCGAGGAGCATCTTCGTAGAATATGTAGATCCAGAGAACTCTCACGAGGCAACATGGAGTCATCAGAGTATCTCCACCATCAGCCGTGTACCATCTATGACAGGACAAGTGCTATTGCGTGGAGTAGTGATGAACTCATGGAAATCTGGGATATGTAGATGATCGAGTACTCGCATATATTTTTATATTTTGAGGATTGTATCAGATTATTTGATTTTAGGAAAATTAAAATCGAAAAAACTCCACCTGAAGATGGAGTTTTTTTATGTGGAGTTGCAAAAGCAAAAAGATTCTATAGAATACTCAAGCTAAAATAACTGTTTCTGTATAAAATTTCCCTTAAAAGAATAGAACCTAGATAAGATAGGGCAACTGAAAAGTTGCTCGCCCTCTCTTGGATGTTCTATCTTAGGGAAACGGTTATTTTAGCGAATAATGAGTGATGACTTCGGTTGCCCTTTTTGTTTGCTAAAATAACCACATCACGAAACCCTTTTTAGCATTTACTTTTGTAAGTGCTTTTTTATTTTTAATATCACTCATATGGAAAAAATCCTATCTACTATAAAATCTCAACTTCAAGAATCCAAAAATAGACTCGAGAATAATAGTCACACAGATCATGATATTTTTCCCTGACTCTTACTTACACTCGTTGAGCTACTTGAGAAAAACTCCAGTGACTACAAAGAGTTTATAGATGATCAAAGGAAATTGGTTACAAAAGAAATAACTTATTTAGAGACTAGTACAGCAAAGTTCAAAGAGGATTGAATAGTTATTTTACAAGAAAATAAGGATTCATTTATTCAGTCAGTAGAACAAAGTTCATACGAATATAGGAATTTTACTAATGAACGAAAGGCTGATATTGATTCAGTAATATCTCAACTTGACACCAGCACAACAAAGTTCAAAGAAGATGCAACGACGATTCTTTTAGAAAATAAGCAGTCTTTATTTGGATTGCTGGAAAGTATTCGTTCTGAATATAGAGACTTTATTACCGATCAAAGGAAACTTACAAATGATGCATCAGAATCAATAAAAACTATTTCTGGGATGATAAATTCAATGTGAGAAGTATTAACTCAACAGATAAGTAAAAAATTTATGTGGCTATACATTTTACTTTGAATTAACATGATTACCTCAATTGGCACTCTTATCTACATTGTCATCAAATAATATATGCAATTTTCTGAATCGGAAAAATCTCAAATCAATAAAGCAAAATGAAGTTTACAAGAACGGCTTTTCACTAGAAATTCTCTACTAAAGTCACTACCATCAAAATATAGGCTCGACATTACTAGTCTTTTTGAATGAGGTAGCCAATCTAATATCGATATCTTTAGACCTGAAGGAACGAAAACATGAACAGCCATAGATGCTGAGGCAATAGTATGAGGACTCTATTCATCTGAAGCTGCTACTGTTAACATACTTCGCCCTATAGGAAGTCCTAGCTCTCCCGATGCAGTGACTGCAGGCATGAATAAAATACGAATTGAGGGAAATGACTATGAACAAGAGACCTGATACAATAGTATCTATGTAGGGTATCCATATATTTTTATGCCAAAACAGAGTTTATCATGAGATAGTTTTGTATTTGCCCCTGTCCTTATGATCTAAAATCCCCCCAAAATCCTCTTGAAATTATCTCGAATTTTCCCTTGACAGAGCCAAGTATGGCATAATGAGAGTGTTTATATATAACACTCTTTT
>JAYSPL010000103.1:0-2579 GCA_043722085.1 Candidatus Altimarinota bacterium
GCAGTACCTGCTTCGTCTTACCAAGAGTAACCTAGAGCAGATATGGTTTTTGTTGGAATTTTGTCAAGCGGAAATGTGGGTAGTGTGAGTGATTACTAATTTCATTGGTTTATTAGATCTTGAGTGGCATAATAAGGTGACGATAACTCTGCTTGGATTCTCCGGTGGCGACTCACTTGATAACCACTGGAGAGAGGGGATTCTTGTATTCGAAACTGATATAGTCTTCTCGAATTACGGAGAGTGCTTGCAGGAGATATTCACTATTGACGCCTATTATATCTTCTTGTCATTCGACTGATCCAGAGAGACTCGCTATACTTGCGCCAATCTCTGTGTCTCCAGTTGATACCTCAATCTTTCCTTCGTGTTTGGATCTGATCCTCGTATTGTAGTTATTCTGTCTCGCCACCAAGTTGGCTTGTTTGAGTGCGTTTATAAACTCACTTCTCAGTACTACGGATTTGCTTCGATATTCTACAGGGAAAAATGATTCATAATCCGGAAACTTCCCAGCGAGAAGACGAGAGGTGAGTCTTACTGGTCCGATGGTTGCGAGGAGTTGGGATTCGTGGGTACAGATTTCTATATTCTTGATATCATCCGTGAGCAGGCGAGAGAGTTCATTGGCGGCTTTTTCAGGTATGATGATCGGTGTATGTGATACGCTATGTTCAGGACGAATACGGAATTCAGAGAGCCTGAAGCTATCGGTCGAAGCAAAGATAAGCTCACCATCCATACTTCGCATATAGATTCCGGCAAGCATCGGCCGAACACTCCCATCAGCGGTAGAGAAGAGTGTCTTTTCGATGGCTGTCTTGAATTCTCGAGCATTGAGATGGATCGCTTGCCCAGTTACAAGAACCGGAATTGATGGGAATTTTTCTGAACTCGTTCCCTTGAACTTCGTTTCACTACTTTTGGTAGCAAAAGAGATACTTCCTCCCTTTTCGAGCGTCACGAGAACTTCGCTATCTTGTATGAGTGCAATATAGGACATGAGAAACTTCGATGAGATCGTGAACTTGCCTTCTACTTCTACATCAACTGCGGTATCGACAATATATTCGATTGCCATATCGAGATTGTTTCCCGTGAGGGTGACTTTTTTATATCCGGCATCGATAAGAATATTTTCGAGTATTGGAGTGAGATTGGATGTACTGGTTGCATGGCTCGTAGTTTCAATTGCCTTACGGAATATGTCAGTTTGAATACGAAAACGCATGACGTGAATGGTTAGTGCTGAGTGGCTATAGATTGCCATTAGAATATAAATAAAGTAGAGAAAAGCAACTTTTCATTGTAAGTTTTTTGTGTTTTTCAGAATATTGCATATACTATGGCTATATATTTTTATATTACTACTCTCTATGCCCACAACAGAACTCTATGAAAAGAGTGCTGGTGGCATCGTGTACCGGAAAAAGTGATCCTATATCGAGATCCTTATGCTCGCATGGAAAAATGCTCGTGATGATCTCGAATATGTCCTTCCCAAGGGGCATATTGAAAATGATGAATCTCCCATGGAAACGGCACTCCGTGAGATATCCGAGGAAACTGGGCTTGCAGAGTCAGACCTCCAAGTCATCAAATTCATGAATACGATCAATTATTCCTTTACCGCTACCTATCTCGAATGAGCCCCCATCATCCATAAGGAGGTATCACTTTTTCTCGTTCGATATACTGGAAAGGCCGAGCCTCGACCACGAAAAGAAGAACGATTTATCGGATATAAATGGTTTACCCCAGAATCCCTCAAGGATGCATGGATGAAGCCTGATGTTACAGGTTTTATCGAAAAAAACATACATTTTATGTAGAGTTTATACGCAAAAGACATTTCTATTTAATGGTGTATTTCATGTGTATCGTATGCCTACGATACTACATTTCATTACTTGATTTTATATATATCTTGTCATTTTTCAGGATTCTCATTTACCCACAATACCTCACATACTACATATGGAATTCACATTCAAAAACGGCAATATTACCATCCTTTCTGATAAAAAAGAAATTGTCCTCACTCCAGACTCAGTGACTCTGGATGGACTTGCTATCGAACTGCCCGGTGAATATGAAAAAAGTGGATGCCTTATTTATGCATTCTCTAAAAATGATGAGAAGCTCTATCATTTTCGCACGGAAGGGTATTGGATAGCCTATATTCCTGAACTTCTCACGGATATTTCGACCGATGCACTCGATTTTCTCGGAGGCGTTGACATCCTGGTGATGCCAGGAGCCAAGTCTATGCGACCCACTCTCGAGAAGGTAGAAGCAGAACTCCTCATTACCTATGGAGACGATGCCCATGAGATAGCCCTCGCCCTTGGATCAACCAGTGAGACAATGTCGAAGTATAAGATGAAAGATGCAGATCTCTCATCAGAGAAGACGACGTGCGTGATTCTTGGCTAAATACACTATGTATATAAAAACTCTCATTTACTGAGAGTTTTTATATATACCCACTCCACTCTAGTTTCCCGGTTTCCATCCCTAAAAAGCAAGCACGTGAAAGTTGTCCGTAATGAAAGTTTTTAAACGCTCTTGGTAGAGAT
>JAYSPL010000104.1:0-13070 GCA_043722085.1 Candidatus Altimarinota bacterium
GAGAGGATAATGAGTTATGATACCTCATTATCCTCTACCAATCCTTACGACATTTCTATTTTTTATGTTTACGACATTTTAACTTTTAAAGTGACAATTGCCTTCGCATAAACTTGCATTTTCTCCGTTTTCGCTATACTAGAGATATATCACAAAAGCGATCGAGCGGCTATCACCCGCGATGCTGGAGGAAGAAGGGTACGACAAGATAATGAAAGTTTAGATTTTATGATTCAATTCTAAAGATCACGAAATTTGCCTTGAATGGCAAATTTCCAGAACTTCCCAGTAAGTACTTAGTAGAACCTCTCGGGAATTCCCGTCATAGAAATCAATCAAGAATCAGCTTTCGGTGGTACCTCTCTAGCAATAGAGCCCTAAGCACACATTTATTTTGTGTGCTTTTTTTATCTTATGAAAATCTACCTTGCCTGAAAAGTTCCAAAATGAGATCATGATACTATTGAGGATTGGCGTACTCGCTATAAAAAATCAATACAATCATCGGAAAGTTTCGAGTTCCTCGATCCAAATATCCCTGTTGATGAATCTGATCCACTCAGTGTATTTGGTATGGATTGTGGGTTTATCAAATCTGCGGATTGCATTGTAGTAAATGCCGAAGAGAAGCTTTGACTTGGAACCTCTCAGGAACTTATTATTGCAAAATATTTTTCCAAGCCAGTCATCGTAGTTCTCCCAAAAAACTCAGCACACAGAAAATCAAACATTATTTTTCATTGAAAACTCGTAGAGGATTGGGTTCATCCATTTATATATGCTACTTCTGATATCATCGTCGAATCTGCATGAGAAATAGATGTCGATAGCCTCAAAGGTCTCAAAATAAAAAATATCTCCATTATTGATCAGGCAATCCTTCATTTTACATCATTCAATTAACTCCCTTCTTGTGTTTCTATCCATCTCGCCTCACCAATCATTCCCAGCTCTCGAATCATAAATCTCGAGATATCAATAGTATAGTAGCACACTTCATTCATTTTTCACCTATGGATTATCTCAGAGAACTCACAGATTGGTTCACTCAAAAACTCAAAATACATGAAACCAAACTTGGTCCAAAATTCCACTTTGTCCGTGGTGAGATATGGCATGTGAACTTCGGGGTCAATATTGGTTCCGAGTTCAACTATATGCGACCAGCACTCATTTATCAGAATTCAGAACTTTCAGGAAGTGATACTATCATGGTGATCCCTATTACCAAGTTCCATGATCAGAAAAAGCTCCCAGAACATGATATATATCTAGAAAAATGAATAGGCTCGCTCGATATGAACTCTATACTCAGAATCTGATCTATGCGAAGCATCTCAAAACGGAGAATAGGCAAGAAAATCGGTAAGATTACCAATTCAGGAATCCTCGATATCGTAGATACAAAGATCATACTATTGCTCTGAATAAAAAAACTTCCCCAGGATGAGGAAGCGGTCCGCTAGGGACAAAAGATGAGGAAGCGGTCCGCTAGGGACAAAAGTTTGAATCTGTTCGCTAGGAACAAGGCCAGTATATCTCATCTTTTTTAAAAATCAAATTTTTCTCACTTTCACTACTAACTATCACTCTATGTTCCCAACCGTCTCCCCAAAACAATCATTCCCAGCTCTCGAATCAGAAGTACTCGCATACTGGAAAGCGAACAACACGTTTCAGAAATCCATAGACACTCGTCCAATAGATAATCCATATAGATTCTATGATGGTCCTCCTTTTATCACGGGGATGCCTCATTATGGACATATGCTTGGGTCAACTGTAAAAGATGCGGTTGGAAGATATTGGACCATGCAAGGACGTCGAGTTGAGCGTACCTGGTGATGGGATTGTCATGGACTCCCAATTGAAGAAAAGGTTCAGAAAAAACTCGGACTCAAATCCAACAAAGAGATCGAAGCCAATGGTGTCAAGAACTTTATCGATGAATGCTACAAGTATACGAGTGAGGTATCATCGGAGTGGAATTGGTATATCGACAAGATCGGTCGTTGGGTAGATATGGACAATGCCTACCGTACGATGGATCAGGACTACATGGAATCCGTTATGTGGGTATTCTCTGAGCTCTACAAGAAGTGACTCGTCTATGAGTGAAAACGTGTATCACTCTACTCATGGAAACTCGGTACTCCGATCTCCAATTTTGAAGTGGCCATGGACGATACCTATCAAGAGGTGAATGATCCAGCGATCACCGTGAAGTTCCTATTGGAGGAAAACGATAAGTTCCCAGAGTGAACAAGCATTCTGGCTTGGACAACAACTCCATGGACGATCCCTGCCAATATGGCACTCGCCGTGAGGAACGACATCGACTATGTGCTGGTGAATTTGGCTCCTCCCCCTGAGAAGGGGGAGTCAGATGGGGTTACACATAAAGGAATTCCAAATAATGAAACCCCTCCTAACCTCCACTTATCAAGGGAGGGATGAGCAACCGAGCAATTCATCGTAGCCAAAAATCGTCTCGAAACCGTATTCAAGTGAAAATGAGAATACACGGTCATCCGAGAATTTAAGGGTTCTGAACTCGTTGGAGTGGGATATATACCACCATTTCCAGAGTATTATTACGACAAGTTCCGTCAGACATCCCCCTTGATAAAGGGGGATGTCACGGAGTGACAGGGGGATTTGGCTTCAGAGAAAATCCCCCCAACCCCCTTTATCAAGGGGGAGCCAAACAAAAATCATAAGATCTACCATGCTGACTTCATCACGGATACTGATGGGACATGAATCGGCCATGAGGCTCCAGAATTCGGGGAGGTGGACTTCCAATTGGCCAAAAAAGAAGGAATCCATATCTCGAATGCGATGGATGAGGCAGGCAGATATACGGCAGAGATATATGATATGGAGTGAATCCACTATCTCGATCTCGAGAATCCTGAGAAGTGAGCGAATCGGATCAATATAGAACGCATGAAGGGGAATAATACACTCTTTAAACTCGAGGGCATCACCCATCGAGTCCCTTTTTGTCCACGATCTGGTACACCTCTGATGCAAAAAGCTCAAAAATCATGGTTCATCGATATCCAGTCACAGAAAGATAAACTGGTCGAAGCCAACGAACAGATCAATTGGTTCCCAGAATACCTCAAAGAATGAAGATTCAAAAAGGGACTCGAAACGGCACCAGACTGGTGTATCTCTCGGACTCGCTATTGGGGAGCTCCGATGCCCGTGTGGATAGCTCCGCTTGGTAATGAAGAACCTCTTGTAATATCCTCAAGAGAAGAAATCTTTGAGTATAATAAATCATTTTGACAGCTAGAAAAAAAAGAAGTCGAAGGAAAGATAACATACTTCTTTAAATGATGAGAGTTTGATGGATTAGAATTTAATCTTCATAAACCATACATTGATGTTATTAAACTAAGAAGAGAAGGCGGAACAGAATTGACTCGCATTCCTGAAGTCCTCGATGTGTGGATGGATTCAGGAAGTATGCCATATGCTCAGATGCACTATCCATTCGAGAATCGTGAAGCCATGCAAGCAAGTTTCCCAGCTGACTTCATCGCGGAATACGTCGGACAGATTCGTGCTTGGTTCTATGTGATGCATGTCCTCGGGGTACTCCTGAATCCTACTGGAGCCGAGAAACCCACTCCAAGTTTCACGAATGTGATCACCACAGGAATAGTCAATGGAAATGATGGACGTAAAATGTCGAAATCATTCGGAAATTATCCCGATCCTCGTATGGCCATCGAGAAATACGGAGCGGATCCGATCAGGTTTTATATGCTCAATTCTCCACTCCTCTCTGGTGGGGATATGGACTTCAAGGAAGAGGGGATCATGGATACCATCAAGTGAGTCATGCTCCCAATCTGGAATACCTATTCATTTTTCACGACGTACGCGAATATCGACAAGTGGGAGAAGGATGATACGGAGGTATGGTTTTCTCGTCATGCAGAGAGTACATCGAATATAGCATGAAAGATGAGCGATGGAACGGATAATCCGGCACTAACTGAAAAAGGGGAAAAACAGGCAAAGAGTGCAGGAGAGATGCTTAGGACTCAAGGCAAAAAATTCGACATCATTATCCATACTTCACGAGTTAGGACTATTAATACTGCTCATATCATCGGTGATACGATCGGATTCTCTGGAGAATATATCCTCGATGATGGATTTACTGAGCAATCTGCAGGTGAGTTTTCCGGTATGACTCACGAGGAGCTGCTCAATTATCATAATCAGAAGACGGAACAAAATATAATATTTTCAAAAGAAAATATTCGCCGCATCTACAAGGAACATGGTGGGGAAAATATCGATACTTTTACTGCTCGGATCATCCCAGCCTATGAGTCTATATTACAAAAGTATAAGGGAAAAAGAATACTTATCATAGCTCATGCAGGAAGTGTACGACCAATCATCGATCATTATTTTGGCCAAGGAAAAGAGGTGGCCCACTTTGATATAACAATACACAATGCAGATCCATTCCGCCTCATAACAACACCGATCGTCAATCCTCTCGATCAATGGATACTCTCGAAGCTCCAGGTTCTCATCGGACAGGTACATGACGCTATGGAGGGATATGATATCTCTCGTGGATGTCGAGCGATTACTGACTATATGGATGAGCTCACGAACTGGTACGTCAGACTCTCTCGTCGTCGCTTCTGGGAATCAGGAATGACCGATGACAAAAAATCAGCCTACGAGACTCTCTATACCGTACTCACCGAAGTATCGAAGCTCCTCGCCCCACTCATGCCGTTCTTATCCGAGAATATATGGAAGGGATTGACGGATAGATCCCCCTTGATAAAGGGGGATGTCATGAAATGACAGGGGGATTTTGCTCCAGAGGCCAATCCCCCTAACCCCCTTTATCAAGGGGGAATGGACTCCAATTCAGTACATCTAGAATATATTACTCGTCCGAACAAACA
This sequence comes from Candidatus Altimarinota bacterium, assembly GCA_043722085.1. GTDB lineage: Bacteria > Patescibacteriota > Gracilibacteria > BD1-5 > UBA2023 > JABFSX01. The sequence goes on from JAYSPL010000104.1 coordinate 4,953, forward strand.
CCTTGTTGCGAATGATCTCAATAGAGATATGGGTATCTGTGAACACATCGTATCCCTAGGACTTACTATCCGAAGTAAACATAATATTCGTGTAAGACAACCACTTCAAAAAATTATACTTGATACAACTTTGAATGAATATTACTTAGAAATAATAAAGAACGAATTGAATATAAAAGAAGTAATATGTGAGAAGGCAAAGGATTTTACAGCTAAGATATGCAAAGTAAATGCCCGTAAAGTTTGACCAAAGTATGGAAAAGACATGCAAGAAATAATCTATTGGGGTAAACAGTGAGCTTTTCAAGAAAATATAGATGGAACAATTACAATAAATCCCAATAAATTTGAGATGTGACAATCATTTCATTACAACGATTGACCAGTTACTAATAACTGAAAATCATGGTTGATTGACGGTGCTGATTGAGAGATAGTTAGAATTAAAGTTGAATTGGAAGAATGGGTTAAAAAAGAGTTAGGTTGATACTTGGAAATTGAGGAATGATTTAATATGGTCATCGCACTCGATACGACGATCACTGGAGCACTCAGGCTCGAGGGATACGCTCGTGATATCATTCGAGCAATACAAGATATGAGAAAGGAAGCGGACTATCAGGTGACTGATAGGGTGGAGATAAGTATCTCGGGCTGAGTATCTTCAGAGATTGTATCGCAATGGCAATGATATATCGAAAAAGAAACCCTCTCTCATATTGTCGAATGATTCACAGGACCTGATCTTGAAAAAACAATTTGCGATGAAGCAATGGGAACCATACAACTCAGTATCAAAAAATAGAAAAAATCCTCCGAAATGGAGGACTTTTTCTTGCATTCCACGAGATTCCCATATAGTAGAGCATATATTCATTTCGGATTTTCCCACTCTATGCTCTTTCTCCTTCCTATCATTATCCTATCGGTCATCTTTCTCTCGTGGACGTATATGATGGCGAGTATTATCACTCAGATTTTTCCCCTATTTTCCAGATTTTCAGGAGAGATTATTGGCTTTTTTGTCTTTGGAACACTTCTGTTTATTATCGGAATTATTGGCGCCAATGTCTGGCCACAGAAAACGTTCTCCAGAATATACTTCGTAGGAGCCGTCTGGCATGGCATTATCACAGTAGCTGGGTTTATTGCGCTTTTTGCCCTTCTCATGAGCATGATTTTCAATATCACATACACGGATAACTCCTGGGCCATAGCATTCGCAGTGATTACACTTCTTCTAAATATCTGGGGGATCTATGCGAGCTGGATGCCACGGATTGTCAGATATCAAGTACGTATAGATAAGGGCCACACCTGGCATGGCAAAAAAATCATCATGATTGCCGATACCCACTATGGGAATATCTATGGAGTGCGCGACGCGCGTGCCCTCGTAAAACGCATCAACAAGCTCTCACCAGAAATTGTACTCATTCCTGGAGATTTTTTTGACGGACCACTCATCGATTATCCCAGTATTGTGAGTGAATTTGGCAACATCAAGGCACCGCATGGCGTTCTCTTCGCCAATGGGAATCATGAAGAATACACGCACACCAAAACAATCCTCAAATCGATCAAGCATCCTATTCTCCGAATGCGGAAACCGGCCTCTAATCAGAAGCTTCATGCTTCACTTCAGGAGTGCCGACAAGAGATCCTCGTTATCAACAATGAAAAAATAGAAATAGAGGGTATCGTATTTGCGGGCGTTACCTATCATGATACAGAGACTGCAGCCTGACTCACGCATAATCTCGATCTTCTCGACCTTGACGCGACAAAACCGACAATACTCCTCAAACACAAGCCAACCCTTCATACCACGCTCGAACAGTACCCAATCGATCTCGTGATCTCCGGGCATACACACCGAGGGCAGATGTTTCCATTTTCCTTGATTATGGATATCGTATATGGGAAATACGTCTATGGGCAAGTAGTAAAAAATGGACTCACGGCGATCACCACGAGTGGAGTCGGAACTTGGGGGCCGCCACAACGCATTGGAACTCGAAGTGAAATCGTAGAAATCGAAATCATATAGCCTTCTCTTCCTCTCAATACGAACATTTGCATTTTTTTTAGAAAGGATATACTGAGAATATCCTTTCTTTCACACTATGGCAACTACTCTTCTAGATCTTGATGATCTCGTAACGTCAGGCATAATCACTCAGGAAAAGCGAGACGATATACTAGCCTGGAACACGCAAAGATCCAGTGTAGAGTGAACATCCCGATTCTTGCAGATATTCGCAGTATTCGGCGCTATTGTAACCTGACTTGGCTTTATACTCCTACTCGCAGCCAATTGGGATACTATTTCAGACATGACAAAAGCCTTCCTCATGATAGGAGCAACGACCCTCTCCTATATAGCAGGATACTGGTGGACCTATCACAATAGTGACTATCCAAAGACCGGACAAGCACTATTTGTATTAGGTTCCATGCTCTATGGTGCCTCTATCTTTCTCCTTGGACAGATCTACAACCTATGAGGTACATTTGCTGATGCATTCCTCATATGGGCGCTTCCTACTATTTTTCTCGCATACACAACTCGATTTGTGACGATATTTCTCCTCGGTGTTATTCTGGTATATTCATATATCTTCGCTGAGATGGTGGATGGCTTCGCCTTCTCGGGTTTCATAATATCGAATATATTCATTGCGATTGGATACTTCTCTCTGACCATCCTGAGGTATCACAGAGATATCTATTCAAAATTCGCGAGTATACTCTCTTGGACAGGAGGCGCGAGTATACTGGGTGGACTTTTCTCATATACATTCCTCGACTTTTGGAGATATGGCGGAGAATCATGGTATACCAACCGTGACTTCCAGACGACAATGTGGATACTCTCTGCGATTGTGTGACTCGCAATAGTTGCTATCGCTATCGACGTAGTACGCAAGAGTAGACTCGATGCTACTTCAGATATTCCCCTCCTTCTCGGACTGGTACCGATCGGCCTCATATTTTTCTATACACTCAACCATCCTGGAACCTACTGAGTATATGACTATACTCATGCCGATGATATGACGATGTATATTCCCACGGTTCTGATGAATATACTCTATCTCGCGATCCTCTCTCTGATGATCTATCTCGGCGTCAGACGAGACAACAGGTCTCTCGTCAATATCGCTATGATCTATCTCGCACTCTATCTCTTGGGCAAGTACCTTGCATTTGCATTCGACTCCAAGATCGATGGGGCCTATATATTTATCGGTGGTGGTATAGCATGTATTATCCTCACGATCCTCATCGAGAAGGTCCGTAGACGACTCATGCTCACGATGAACTAATCTTATCTCAGTTGTCTGTTCTTTACTTCAATCACTATCCGACAAGTTTCACTTCTTTACTGCAATAGAACTATGAACCGAAAAACTATCACCATCATAGCCATAGCTATAGAGCTCATCATATTGGGGAGCTTCATCGTCAGGTATGAGACGCTCAAATCAACAGGCACCACACTCTATATACCACTCAGAGGATATGATCCAACGGATATATTCAGATGAGACTATATCAATCTCGCGTATGAGTTGCCCTATAATGGGGTTGCTACAGCCTACAGTAGTGAACGGCAGTACTTGATTCCAGAAATACAAGGAAGGTTGATATCCGGCGTAAGAGCTATTACTACCACAAGGCCTACAGATGGTACATATTTCCAAATAAAAAATGGATGGAGCAGCGCTCGACAAGAGATTTATACTCTAGAAACAGGATCTGGAGAGATTCTGACGTATACCGGAACGACTTGTCTCGGCAATGATTACAAGATAACTGATACAGTGTACTACGCAGCGTATACAGAAGGGAATAAGAGCATATATAGTATCTCCAAAGAACAATGGAAAAATATCAACAATATCTGAGAAGCAACAATCCTGACTAAATCCGCATGTACGGGAACATATAGATTCCAAACCACTGCGACAGATCGATGGTTCGTGAAAGAATGAACAGGGCTCGATCTCGAGAAAAAAATCCGAAAATGAGATATGTATGCAGAGTGGAAGGCAGGGAACAATGGAACCATAATCATATCAAATATTCTCACCAAAGAACAGTTACCAAAATAAGGGGTTTTTCTATTTAGCCGTTTTTCTTTTTATGTATTTCTTGCTTCTTCCTTATGTGAATTTTGAGTATCTGTCAGTGAAGTTTTCTAGATTTTCAAATGTTCCCGAGTTTGAAAATCTAGAAAACGAGATGAATACAGATAGCAAAATGAAACATGGAAGACTCTGAATATTTCCCTTACTTTTTATCCAAAAAGTAAGGGAAAAGACTCTGATGCAAGGACTGATTATCCGATGATCGCTGTGACAAATCCCATCACTACCGCGATGATGACGAGTGGGAGCCATCCGATGATCGTAACGCCAGTGACGAACTCATCCGTGAGATAGACAACGAAGAGAGATATAGCAAAACCAAGGAGTCAGAGTGTGAGCCATCTGATCGGAAGAGTGATGAGTCTGAGAACACCTCCAACAATCAGATTCACGAGTCCCAAAGTAAATACAAAAACAAACAGCGAAGTCACCCCTTCAGTGAGAGTCACACCGGAGAGGTAGTGCCATTGTATCAAACAATAAATAGCCGTCGCTGTGATAATAAAACGAAGAAAAAATCGCATATAAAAAATAGGAGTAATAAGGTATGTATCAGATAAGTATAGGAGAAATACAGGAAAAGTACACAAGTAATCTGAGAGATTTTTGCAAAATCAATTCTCTTGTGGTATAGTACCTCTATATTTATTCATATTTTTATTTTATGGGACTTTTTAGTAATATTATCGGAACATCAACTGAAGATATTGAACCCCTTGGTATGGAGTTGATCACCGACGACACTCCCAAGGCAACTACATGAGCATCAGGCTCTGGCTCTGGATCAGGCTCTGGCTCTGGATCAGGATCAGGCTCTGGATCAGGCTCTGGATCAGGATCTGGATCTGGCTCTGGATCTGGCTCTGGCTCTGGATCAGATCCAATTATGAGCTTCTTATCGAATAGTCCTCTATGAGATATATTGACTGAGAATGAGATTCCTGATATTGATATCGGTGGAAATATGGGACTATTCATGACTCCTGAAGTCTCAGATACATCATCGATTCTCAATACTCCTGCAGTAGCAGGCACGGGAGTAACCCCTGTAGTAAATGAGCTTATTACGATTACCGATAGTCCAGTAGCTGCGCCTATTCCTGTATCAATCGATACTCCAGTAGCTGCGCCTATTCCTGTATCAATCGATAGTCCAGTAGCTGATAGAGGAATAGATATCCTTGGCACCACTGTGGAGATTGTCGCACCAGATACAACAAGCATATCTCCTATTGAGTTGCTAGCACTCAATCATGCTACGCCAACTGATGATACCACAAAAACTCATGAACCACTCGCCGCAAGGATATCTGCCTTTCTAAAAGAGCTCCAAGATCTCAAAAATAGCGATGAACTTACCAGAACAAAACTGGAAGAAGAACTCAAACAGCTTCAAGCAGATGAAAAAAAGATTGATGATACCATCAGTCTTCTCAACAATATCAAAAATATATAAGCCAATTCCTATGAAACGTATTTTTACTATCATTCTCCTTATTCTCGCATGAGTTCTCAGTGCCTATACGGTGAATGCTTTTGCAGAGGTCAAGATTCCAGGTACTACAGAAATTGTAAAGGCATCGATTGGTGTCGATATCAAGCCCAATCAATCGGTTGAGGGTGCCAAAAACTTGTGATTTCGAATCCTTTGAGTAGGACGTGTTGTAATATCTGGTATCGCGCTCATCTACCTCGTTATGATTGGAGTCTATATGATTCTCTCATCAGATTCTGAGGAAACTATCAAAAAACAGCGGAAGCAGATAACGTATACGATTATAGGATTTTTATTCCTCAATATTCCCAGTGTTGTCTACTCTGTATTCACTCCAGATACCAGCACCTCAATTGCTCCTGGTCCGGATTTTTCAGCCACCTATGGAGGATCCCTATTTTGGAATACGGCTGGATTTGAAGGCTTTATGGGGAATATCATAGGCTTCCTACGGGTATTCGTATTCGGTGCTGCTGTCACGATGTTTACTTGGGGGCTCTTTAATCTGATTGTATCAGGAGGGGATGATGAGAAAAAGAAAATGGCAAAAAATCGTATCGTATATGGGCTTCTCGGTCTGATATTTATGGGGTTTGTAAGAGTCTGGTGAGAACTGGTAGCGGTTGGTGATTTTACAAGGATGATTCCGCATGTAAGTGGTAACCTATTCTCACTGGTGATGTACTTTGTGGCGCCTATTTCGATATTTATGCTTATCTGGTGAGCCTACTATTTCATCACTTCAGCCGGAGATGAAGAGCGTGTGAAAAAAGGGAAATCCATCCTTATCAACACGGGTATTGCTATTATTATTCTTCTCTCGGCCTTGAGTTTTATGACAGATCTTGTCAAATTCCAATTCTAATAACATGTCTGCATAATACCTCCATGATTCAAAATTGAAAAAAAATCAATTCCTTCTATACTAAGTGATATGGAAGGAATTTTTTTTGTAGTACATCCGGTCTGGTGGATAATCCCCATATCCTATACCTCGATACTTATCGCGATCCTATGATGAGTATGTATTGGTACATTACTTGTCTATTACCATCACAAAAATTTTCCAAAATACAAACCAACGATAGTAGACTATGAGTACGATCCTGTAGATCGCAATGATACCAACTACGCTCGAAAAACACTCTCTGAAATCCGTCGATACCTGGGTACCAGACACTATCCAAAGCATAGCTGGGCCCACATCCCACAAGATATCAAATCATACAGTACTGATCAGGAACTCCTCACGATCATAGGGCAACTAGAAGAGAGTGAGTACTCGAAAATAATACTCGATAAAAATACTCTCAGCTCCATTCACCAAACGCTCGCAAAAAAACTACGCCCATAATTCATGATTTCTTTTTCTTATCCACTCATTCTGATACTTATCCCCATTATCATGACGATTTGGTATGTATTTTTTCGTGAAAAACTGGGGACACTCGCTCCAAATGCCCTATTTGCCAAATACCTCAAAACCCCTAATGGAATCTGGTTACTTTGGATTATACGACTATGCCTCATAGTAATACTCATGTCATTACTCGCGGGAGCGAATATCACAAGGATCACGTCAAAAAAAGAACCGATATCGCAAGATATAATGATCGTATTTGATATCTCACTCTCCATGCTCGCCGAAGATATCCATCCGAATCGGATGGAAACCGCAAAAATAGTCATGAAGAATTTTATTGCCACGAGATCAAGCGATCGTATAGGGCTCATTATATTTGCGGGGAAGCCATTCGTTTCTATACCATTTTCGACTGACTATAGTGGCATCAAGCATGTTGTTGCCTGACTATCCCCATACCTCATTCGCCAGGATCTTCCTGGGCTCTCTGGCACCAATATTGGTGATGCTATACTCCTCGCGAATATGACGCATTCTGGCGGAAAAAGTGTAGAAAAATCGATTATTCTATTGACGGATGGACGGGCCAATATAGGAATTGATCCGATTGTAGCCAGTGAAGAATCCAAGGATTCACATATCAAGATATATACGGTTGGCATTGGATCAGCGAGCGGTACGGATCTATTTTATACCGATACGTATGGGAAAAAAACCTATTTCTATAATGGAAGTGGTGGTATCCTCCAGGCAGATCTCGATGAGCCCATGATGATGCGTATTGCAGAAACTACCGGAGGGAAATATTTTCAGGCAGATAATCGGAGTGCACTTGAGGAGATCTTTGCGGGCATAGATCAGAAACTACCAACTTTATTTGAGACAAAAACTGAAGAAAATACAACGAACCTCATTCCATTTCTTTTGCTGATGTTACTTGCAGGCCTCGCCATCGAACGAGCCTACTTGCAGTATATCCTACGGAAATATAAGCTGTTATAGTGAGCAAGTAGGATTACTCCGCAAATACATTTGCTTTTTTATAATATTTCGCTATATTTCACCCACCTAATTCCTGGATCTGTAGCTCAGTTGGTAGAGCAACG
>JAYSPL010000105.1:0-4487 GCA_043722085.1 Candidatus Altimarinota bacterium
GAGAGGATAATGAGTTATGATACCTCATTATCCTATACCAATCCTTACGACATTTCTATTTTTTATGTTTACGACATTTTAACTTTTAAAGTGACAAAATCACGAGAATATCCTTGTGATTTTGTGCTTTCTGTATATACTCAGGAAGTATTTTGACAAAAGAAAAAACCAACAATCCAACACTCTAACCTACTATTTTTATGGAGATTCCTCCTCGTGTCCGATGAATGCAAGATATATTTGGTGAATATCAGCGATACTTTACCTTCCTTAAAAAGGTAGCCCGACACGAATTCCGAACCAATGGATTCACTCGTATTACGACGCCCATCCTCGAGCTCAAGACACTTATCACTCATTCAACGGGTGATGGTTCTGATATTGTGACGAAAGAGATGTTTGATTTTACAGATAAGTGAGGACGAGAAGTCGTGATGAAACCCGAGAGTACTCCTGGAGTGATGCGCGCGTATCTGGAATATATGCTTGAAGAGCCTCAGCCAATATACCTCTACTATATCGAACCTCATTTTCGCTATGATAGACCACAGAAAGGTCGCTATCGCCAGTTCCACCAGATTGGTGCCGAGATTATTGGAGAAGTAGATCCAATACTTGACGCCAAGTCTATCTATATCATGGCTCAGATTCTCGATGGTCTTGGGCTCGGTGGAACCTATACAATCAAGATCAATTCCCTTGGTATACCCAAAGAACGAGAGAAGTATCTAATTGAACTTGCTTCATTTTTTGAAAACAAAAAACACCTTCTCGATGATATCGACCTCGCGCGTCTCGAAAAAAATCCACTCAGACTCCTGGATTCTAAAAATAATGACGTGAGAGAGCTCCTCAAAGTAGCTCCAAAAATGGTTGATTTTCTCAAAAAGGATTCTCTCGAATTCTATACCAAGGTAAAGGAATACCTTGATATCCTGGGTGTCAAGTATGAAGAAGATCACACCCTTGTACGTGGACTCGATTACTACTGTCATACGGTTTGGGAACTCGTTGATGGATCTGGCAGAACACAGGATGCATTCGGTGGTGGAGGACGATATGATGGTCTCGCAAAGTCAATTGGATATAAGACAGAGATACCCGCCGTTGGATTTGCATTTGGTGCTGAACGCCTCATAGAGGCCATGATCGAACGGGGAGTCCAACTCAAGAACAAAGATAAGATTCATCTCTATATCATGCAACTCGGTGATGACGCCAAAAAACTGGCGCTCCCCCTCAATATCGAAGCCCGAAAAAAATGACTCAATAGCCTTCTGGGTCTCGGAACTCCGAGTATTAAGGTACAACTCAAAAAAGCAAACCGAGTAGGTGCCAGGTTTGTGATTGTGATCGGTATTATGGAGGCCAAAAAATGAATATGCCAACTGAAGGATATGGACAAGGGAACACAGGTAGAAATGTCTCTTGATGTTGTGCTCGATGCTATTATTGCTGAAGTTTGAGGAGACTCACTCTCCTTCTACCATCCATCAAAGGACTTCATTATCACGGATGTTCCTATGAATGAGGAGAAAATGAAGCGAGTGACACTCGACTAGACATATACTACTATCTCACAAAAAATCCTTGAAAAACCAAGGATTTTTGTGTGACTATTCTCGACTTTCTTCAAACCCAATAGGTGGACTAATGCGAATCAGTGGATTGTATTCGATGATCACGGGATATCTTGCGTAATCCTGAGAGGTACTCGTAAACTTTTTTATCAGGTCAACATTAAATCCTGCACATACTCCACCTGGACAAGTTCCACTTCCTATGACCTTGGTAGTCGATCATCCGAATGGTTCATTATTGTAGAGATAGTATCGTCTGAGATAGTTGAGATCATACTTCTGGGACTCATCCGTAGTACTACAAGTGGTACTCACCAGACTCGGACACTTCATGGGTGACATACGAGATCCACCTATAGTATTCTCACTGAGAATCGAACCATAGATATAGAGTTGGTTTTTGAGTGTCGCAATATTGCTATTTCCAATGGGATTGACTCCATCACTACTACTCATCACACTTCCATCTAGGATATAGGTTCCGACAATATTGGTAACACTTGGATTGATATAGAGATTTCATCCATTTCCGTTTTCATCTTTTTGTACTACGACTCCGAGAATAGAGCTTGGATCGGTAGGACTATAGAACATATTATTGGTAATATAGAGATTTGCTCCCTTAAGTACGATGGTTCGCTTACCTGAGATTCATGCGGTGAGATCAAGCCTCACATTTCATCCAGTTTTCTCAAGTCTCATGATGGAAGTATTGGGGGTTCTATCGATTTTTGTGCCATTCATTCCTACTCCTGTGTCAAGTATTGCAGTATTGGTAATAGTATTTGAATAGGCTGTCAACAGGGTATTTCGTGTCGCAATTGCAATGGATTTTCTCATATTATTCCGGACGGTAGACCTGGAGAATCCATCGAAGATACTGGTTCCAGTACTAAACTGTCCACTAATGATAGGGCTAATAGAGTTACTGGCAATGGAACCGATAATCTTTATTCAAACTTGATGTCCTAGTGGCGTCACAGGATTACTAGTCCAATATCCCCCACTTTTTCCAATAATATCACTGTTATATATCACATTTTTGGCATTAAGTGTATACGCAAAATGACTGGAGAGTTGTAGAATTGAGCTACTATTGACGGGATTGGGTTTTTGAACCAATTTTGTAAAGAGTGTACTTGATGTATTGCCGGGATTGCTGGTCATCACTGATTTTGTGGTAATGGGTATATTACTATTCGTGACACTTCCTCCATACAGATCAAACCTTCCAACATCTGAACCACTGAATTCGAGTTGGAGCTCAATAGCTGTTGGAGACACTCATCCATTATTATTCGTAACCCAAATATTACTTGCCTGTTCTGTTCCTTCGATAAATCCACCATTTTTGAGATCTCCAGTTATTGATGTACTATAGAGCGGCTTGAATTTTGGAGAGCTGAGAGTCTGGGAAAACGTTTTATTGATCCCCATTCCGATAATACTATCATTGATCACGAGATTGGTTATCCATCCAAATAGTGCACTCGGATCAGAAATTGGATCTATTGGAAGTGCATAACTACTTGCTGTTGGAGTATATGCCTTGATGGTGATGGGGTATGCACCATTGGTAGATGTAACTCCGTTTGTAAATGTTTGTGTCGGTGCAAACGCGAGGGGTTCGTCCGTAGTATTGTTGGGTGCGGTTATATAGATCGATGTTGGTCATGTTCTCGTAAATTGATTGAGAAACATCGTATTGGTAACGGAGGAGAGATTCATACTCACCGTGCGACTGATGCCCATAGCGGGGATAATAGCATTTCCATATCCATCCTGGATAGTCTGAATTGCATTATATCATTGTCCATCTGCAATAGCTGTGAGTAGTGCCGATATATCCGCTACATTAGTCGGTGCATAATTGGGATTTGCATAGACATTGTAATTAAAATCCTTGGTACCATTCCAACAATTTCCTGCCTGATCACAGATTTGGGTAGTACGATAGGTATATTGACGTGCCGTAGCACTATCTGCTATTCTATCGGGTCCATCAATTTTTGAAATATCCTGACTGGAATTATGTGTATAGAGGTATGCGGATGGATTAAAAATAGTTACCCAAGTAGCGGGACTCAGTGGATCTTCGATAAAAGAACGAATAGAGACTGGTCCACCCCCATCGTCAAACGTATATGCAAATACCTGTGTTGTTGTAGCGAGTAAATTGAGATTCGTGGTTCATATCAAATTATTGGGTATTGGTGGAGTGGTGTCAATACGAACAATATCGGGACTCGTGAGCCAAGTACTACATGAATTGGTCGCATTATCTCGCGCACAAACTTCGAACTTGTAGGCGTATCCATCGATTCCCCCATACGTGTACGTCGTAGTAGTACTGGCTGCAGGGATAGTTGTATAGAGTACTGATGGGGTTCATTGTGCATTCGTAATTCGATATACTCGAATATCATATTCTTTGAGATTGGAGCTACCAGATGGACTTCCAGCCATAGGATCACTCGCGCTCCAGTTCAATACGATATTTGTAGACCCCTGCCAACCATTGGTTGACGTATTTGCATAGGTGAGTCCTGACGCTATTGGACTTGTAAGGTCAATACGGTATACCTGTGGTCCCCAAGTCGAGATATTCCCGGCATTATCCCGGTTACAGAGATACAGGCGATGATCGCCTTCTATGCCATAGACCATGATATCCCCATTCACATATGATGTCCCTCAGCCGACACAATCGGAATTATCCCAACGATACTTGGTATAGCTATTATTGAGTCCACTATAGAGCGTATCAGTAGAGGTGAATGTGATGGTTACTGATGTATTTCTCCAACTCGATGATGCGTTCGTGGCTGAGATAGTTGGAGATGTTTTATCGAGATAGTATCCTCCATTCCAAGATCCTTGATTCCCTGCCCCATCCTCCACACAGAG
>JAYSPL010000106.1:0-18694 GCA_043722085.1 Candidatus Altimarinota bacterium
CAAAGGAGATGTATCTGAGAAAATTAGTGGCTAAATTCTGTATTACTAAACTGGAATTTTAGAGGATATTTTTCCCACTGGGAAGAAAGGAGCCATAAATACTTGACTGTGCATAAGTGTGGTATACTCTCGATAAAGGTCATCTGTAGTTTTTGGTAAACTAGACAAGTATGCCACATTTTTTTGTACTTCTGCAATTATATGTTCTGAATCTGATTCTCATTCTCATCATGACCCTGCTATGGTGAGCGATAATCTCATACCGATAGGCTCTTGAGAGAGGGGCATGTTATAAAACTAGCGAATAGAATAAATATTCTATTCAAAACTAACAGATAAGCAATAATTATTACTTATCTGTTTCAACGTATGATACTGAGGTATTCATTTTCAGATTTATTCGCTCGTTTCCACATCTTTGGAATGAGTGATGCAGACGTGAAGCCAGGAATAGTATTGATTTCCAGAAAATAAATATTGACGCCATCATATCTGTAGTCTAGGCGAACGATTCCACTGCAATGGAGTAGTTTTGTTATTTTTTCACTTTGATCTGCTAATTTTTTTTGCAATTGATCTTCTCATTCCATGAATACCTCATTGGATCCATCAGTTTCATATTTTTCAGAAAAATCAAAAAATGTTTCTTTTTTAATAGTTTTTATTTCTATTATAGGAAGCGCATGAAATCCGAGTTGATCGATATATACACCAACTGTGAATTCACGACCAGGAATATACTCCTGGATCAGAATAGCATCATCCGTTATTGATTTGCAAGCTTCTGAGAGTGCTATTGCATCCGTTACTTTGCTTGTAGCAATGGAACTTCCTCAATGATTTGGCTTTATAATATATGGAAAATCCTTAAAAGATAATAGAGAATGATCATCATATTTTTCTACCAAATGTGTAATAGGAATTTTTATTTCCATTTTTTCGACAAATAAATTAGTTTGATATTTATCAATACAGAGTGAATGAGTTGTAAATGCGGAATATGCATATGTACAACCCAGGGTTTTGAGAAATGCGGTAATTTGACCATCTTCACCATAGGTTCCGTGAAAAAGAGGAATTACGAGATCATAGGATTTGTATCGTGTGAGAAATATTTCTATTTGGGTAGGGAAGTCGAATACCTCATAGGTTGAGCCAGCAATAACAATCCAATCACTCATATTATCGGCACTTCTGAGTGCCACAGATCGTTCTGATGAAGTTCAGCCAGTGAGAATAGCAATGTGCATATTATTTTAGATGAAAAGTACAGAGATAACTAAAAAAATTCTATAAAAAATATCATAAAAAGCAAGAAATCCACCTATACATAATACCATAAACTGTAATGATTTTGTAATAATGTTTATGTATACTGTTGAGTAAATATATATTTTTATATGTGTATGATTACTATCAAATACCACAGATCTCCATCGAGTGTATTACGAGTATTATTGTATGTCGTATGTATTTTTTGATTGCTTTTTCCTTTGATGACTCTTGCGAAAATCGATATTATAGCACTCCTCCCGAATCCGTCAGGAGATGATACGCTCGGTGAATACATAGAACTGAGAAATATTGGGTGTGCGGCTATTGACCTCGGATGATATCATATAGTTGATGCGAGTCTCAAAAAGTATACCTTCCCAGCATCGACTCTACTCCCTTCACATGAGAATCTGAGATTAGCATATGCTACCACCAAAATTGCGCTCAATAACTCATGAATCGAATCAGTTACTCTGAGTGATTCATGAGGAATCCTTCTCGATACCTATGAGTATAGTGGAACGCAACGTGACAATGTAGTGATACAGATAACTACTACGGATGATATTTGTATAACACCTTCATCTTGAGCTGGGCCTAATAATAGTGGTAGTATGTCTTCAGGTAATACGCAAATAGTCGATACTGGATCAGCGCAAGTAGATATGCCAGGTACGGGGAGTACGAATACTGGAAATACGAGTACTGGACAGACAAGAGATGAAACCTGATTTCTTAATACCGGAAGTAGCCTGACAGGGACTGAGTATACCGTGCGAGATATACCTCCAAACACGTATTCAGGAACCAATACGCTTACAGAGACGGGCAATCTGAGTGCACCCATACCAAACAACATACAATTTCCAGACATTGTGCCTACACTCCAATTTCCAACGAATGCTATATTTTCCTGATCAACCTTTGATTGTACGGGACTCATGCCATGTCGAATCAATATTACTCTTGATCCTATTTTTAGCGGAGGAATACTCGAAAAAAATTTCAAATGTGAATTTCGTATTGGTACTGGAAGCATGGTGACGTGTAATCCGAATACCATGTATTTCTCTGGATCCAATGCTATACAAGTGCATTTGACGAGCAACCTTGATCCTTCTCAGTCGAGCAGTATGACTTGGGAGGTACTCTATAGAAGTATAGATATTCCTATCGATGCTAGAACAGGAAACTTGGTAGATACCGGATCTTCGCACACAGGATGAGTCGTACGTTCTATGGTCAATACTGGTTCTCAGGCGTTACCACATTCTCATATTCCCTTCCCAGAGAGTACTCTAACATTTCAGAACTATACGAATACGAGTCATTCCGGAGATATGATTATGTGTAGTACGACTCCATGTAGACTCAATTTTACCCTAGATCCAATTTTTACGGGCTCATTTCTCGCGCGAGAGTATCAATGTGAAGTTCGTTATGGAACTGGAATATTTCACACGTGTAATCCACCACAATTGTATCTCTCTGGAACGTGAGATATCGATATCACTATAATTCATGTAGTGAGCGCAACGAGCATACAGAGATCATTGCAGGTTGTTCAATCTCTCCCAGTTTCTACAGTATCATGATCGCCTAACTCTGCAGTCTCGGCTGACGATACTCCACCCATTCTGATACTCGCATATGATGGGAAGCTCAAGTCCTACCACGAAATGGTTGGAGATACTGAGATGAACTGCTATAGCTACACCTGTGCTATCAATCTCACGGCAGAGAAATCCTATGACGTGGGATGATGAGAGATTCGGTATCTCTGGTATTATGGACCCAATGATATCAAGACTACCAAGGATCCGTGAGAACGGAGATATGGATCTGGTAATCACGAGATATGGCTCAGAGTCATCGATAGGAGTGGGAATGTAGCATCAGTGCGATATAATATCCATGTACTTGGTCCTCGCGCAGTATGAGAACCCACACTCACCGAGAAAAAAATAAGCCATAAGGAACTCTCAAAAAATACAAACAAATGAAATATTTTACCAAAAAAGAAGACAAAAAAGAAACCCAAAAAAATGACTTTTTTTGATCCTCCGAAAATAATCCTACAAAACTCAAAATTTGTAGAAAAAAACAATAGATATCTCTGTCTGACGAAGACCAAGACGTGTAGCCTGAATCTTTCACTATCACCTTCACAACCAGGGATCATATACACTTGGATCTATGACAATGGAGTGCCTGTAACGACTAAAAATCCAAAATCCAAAATCTTATCTCCAGGCATGCATACTATTGAGATTATAGCAGGATATTCTCCGGATACGCCACTCTGGCATTCGACTATATCTGCGGAAGTAGTGCGAATCAAGAAAATAAAAAAACCAAAGGTAGCCAAAATAGTTCACAGGAATTGATCAGTGCGTAAGCCAAAAGATACAACCCCACTTATTCAGAGTCAAGCAGTTACACAAAATTCTGATAGCATCGCTCTCTATGCTATAATTGCACTTATCGGTGGTATGGTACTGATATGAGTACTTCGAAGAGGTATGGTCATTATAGCAAGGAAGATATAGAAAACAGAAGTCAAGAGAGTTTCCCTTGATTCCGTGATAAGAGTCTATATACTCATACCTGTTCTCTCTTCTTTCGTGCATCTGGTCAGTATTTTTCTCTACAAAATATACTGCATCCAAGGGCGAGTGCCATAGTCACTTATGGTGTTCGACTCGCTACACGAATTCGTAGGCTCCTACTGTAGTGTAGTTTCCTATGAGTTCGACTGTCGCCTTCAGGGATAAAATATGATCAAGAACGGCCAAGAGGGATTGTAAAGCACTTCATCTGAAAAGATGGAGTTTTTTTATTTTTTCTCCACTTCATAGGTGTAATGTATGACGGCTTCTCCATTATTTTTGATCTCTGTAATCCGAGATTGTCCTCTTTTATAGAGAAAATAGAGATCAACGAATACACTCGTAAATGGTGCTCGTACCAGCGTATTGCTTCGAGCTTCCATAATGATGGTAAGAATAGGGAAAGCCAGATAGAGTGGTATCTGCGAACCAAATCCATAGAAGTAGAGAATAAGCGTTGTAAGTACGGTAATCGCTATTCCCTGAATAATCAGTGGTATATACTCCTTGAACTGGGCTTGATAGAGTGAGGGAATGGTAATGAGATTAATCCCAGGAATGGCAATAATCCATACTGGCATAAAATACGGAACGACTGGAGAAACACGGATGTTATTATTCTCGATACAATGGGAATAATAAGTACTGTATGATGATTTATGTTCTCCTCCAAATGCAATCCTGAGAAAATCATACAACCAAAGAACACTACTCTTTACATGTGCATCGAACACAGGATAGGTTGGTATTGTTGTATAAAACGCAACATTCAAGAACCTGGAAAATCAAAAAAGATATACAGTCGTAGCGACAATCACTCCGATATAGATCATGGTAAATAAAAGTGTCAGTGTCGTGGTTGATCCTGAAAAAAAGATAATACTAGTCAGGAGTATCAGCGTGAATAGATTCCCAACTTTTCGTCCTATATATATCTCAGGAGTGAGATACTTACTCGCAATAATTATTCCCATAAAAGGTATAAAAGAGGCGATGATGCGAATTTTATGCTCCTCGCTATAGTCTCACGTCTGAAAAGTGCTCTCTGGAATACGCAGTGATTTCCAATGTAATTCGTTCGCACTGACACCGTTAAATGCACGGTATGCTCAGATAATCAGTACAATGAGTATCATACTTACAATGAATGAGAGAACAATGATATGGAGTGAAAATCAAAATAGGGTCAGTGATAAGAGATCTCTAAAAAATCGATACACTACAATCGCTAGAATTCCATACAGCATGATGCAGCTCGCTTTTTTTGCATGTCCCCGGACGTACGGTTCTGCCAATGGGGTACCACTTTTCGCAAGGAGTAGTATTGGACCGAGAAAGAGATATGCGATGAGTGCATTGATTCGAGTAGAGATATCGGGCATTCGTATGACGTTATAGTGCCTTTACTATAGCAGAAAATTAAAAATAATGCAAAAAAACTATACAAATCTCTTGCCTATTTTCCACCATCATCCCAAGTATATAATAGCAAATACCAATCCACCGATCAATAGATGAATGACTGCGTCATAGAGGCTATTTTCCGATATCCAGGTATCTCTAGTAATATACTGAGATAAGGAGACGGCGAGTATGGCAATCGTGCTCATCACTATAGCAAAGATGAGATTTTTTTTAATCTGAATAGTATCGCGAGCGTACCACCAGGTAATGATCATCAAGAGGATCTGAGTTGCCAGGGTTACGTACGCTGATCCTATAAACGAATAATGTGGAATCACAATCAAGTTTCCGACAATATTTACGATAGCAACGATAGCATTGATCCACATCATCCGGGATTGTTCCTCTCGAGCAATCAGGATATACGTTGAAAGAGACGATACAAAATAGAATAAAAATATCCAAATCACAATCCGCATCGCGTCAACCGCAGAATATCCCATCACGGTAGTTGTCATAAATTCAGCCGTTGAGATGGTCCGAATAATCTCTGGGCTATAGACAAACCCAAATATAGCAATAGCAAGTCCAAATCCAAATAACAGTTCAAATCATTTTCCAGTGAGTGATTCAATTTGTTTTTGATCTTTTTTTTCTATAGCAGTCGTGAGTACCGGAAGGAGTGAATTAAGGAATATAGTCCCATACATCATACCTACTTCGACAATTTTCATCGGGAGAGCGTAGAGTGCAATACTCGTATCAGCAATATGAGTATCTTCCATCAGCGATATAAGGATAATATCGACCTTAAAAAAGATAACCCCCAGAAACAGTGCGACTCAATAGGGAAGGGAAATACGAAGGATATGAAGAATATATAGCTTATCCCATGCAAAACGTATCTTGAGATATCTTGAAGCATACCACCAAGTGAGTGCCGTCATGAGTATATTTCCAGCGAGTCAAGCGAGCATAATGAGCGTAAATATCTCCATACTGGGTGTAGAAATACGGGGAAATAGTATACTTGCAAACATCAGAATCATTCCAAAGGTGAGCAGTTTTCCGCAAGTATTCGCAATAAGTGAGAATTCCGTATGGAGAGTCGCCTGGAGATAGCTCATCAGAGAACTATTGATGAGTCATACCAATGTAAACATCGATACAATGCATATTCCAATCAGTGCCGTATATGAATCATATCCCGTTAAGAATGGAGCAATCGCCAGAGAGAGAAATACAATAAAAATACCAGAAACCGTTCGAAGTGACAGGATATTGGCACTTATTTTTGCTACCATAGTGTCGTCATGGGCGTGTTTCGTAAGTTCGCGTACGGTAATCGTATAGAGTCCGAGATCAGCGATGACAGCGAATATAGAGAGATAATTATAGATCTTGGAATAGAGACCATATCCCGCGACATCGAGATAGCCCGTGAGTACTTTTATAAGAAATATGGATATCAGTGCCGTGATGATTTTCCCAGCAATCTGGGCGAGAGTATTGGTGTAGATTTTTCGGTTTGGCATAGGCGAGAGTATATGAAAAACCAAAAAAATGTAAAATTTTAGCTTTTCTTATTTTGTCTTTTTTTGGGTTTTCTCTATAATAAAAATATACACAAATATAACACATATGAAATACACTGACTATGCAATTATCTCTGGGCTCGCAACTCGTCGCGGAAGGAGAGATTTTGTCACTTGGGCTGATCAGGAACTTGAGATATCGATGATTGACTCTCCGGAGAGTCGTGTCTATGCGATCAGTCGGATTCATACAGAGAAAAGTATCGAAGAGTCTTTTATACTGACACTCGAATCAGATCTGATTGGAGTACTTACTACGATGGAGATATTTGGGGTTGGATTCGATAAGGCCAAACTGCTAGACGTCAGACAGCGGATTCGTAATGAGATATCCGCACTCGAACGAGAAATATATGGCATTATAGGAAGTCAGGTGAATATCAATTCTCCGAAACAACTGCAGACGCTCTTTTTTGAAACACTGGGAATCAAACCAACGAAACGTAATAAAACCGGATATTCGGTAGATATCGATGTGCTTGAAGAGATCGCAAAGACCCACGACGTGGCCAGATTGATCCTCGAATACAGGTCGCTTGCGAAGCTCTCTTCGACCTATGTTGATGGACTCATGCGTGCAATCGATGATTGAGATAGAAGAATTCATACAACCTATGAGTCACTCGGTGCGGCGACATGACGAATGTCATCAAATGATCCGAATCTGCAGAATATCCCAACCGGTGATGGATATGCTCGTGAGATTAAGTCTTGCTTTGTTCCCTCTACTGGGAATATACTCCTTGTTGCTGATTATTCCCAAGTAGAGATTCGAGTACTCGCCTTTCTCTCGCAAGACGAGAGTCTTCTGGATGCATTTCGAAATGGGGAAGATATCCACATGCGAACAGCCAAGTTTCTCTTTGGGGATGATACGCTTATCACGACCCATCAGAGACGAATCGCCAAAAGCGTCAATTTTTGAGTGATTTATGGAATTACGGGATTTGGACTTGCCAAAACACTCGATTGTAGTACTTGGGAAGCACAACAATATGTGGACGCATTCTATGCTCGCTACCCCGGCGTTCGAACATATTATGATGCGCTCCTTGAGAATGCCCGAAGGGATGGATACGTAGAAACCTACTTTGGACGACGACGATATATCCCAGGGGTCAATGATGCCAATAAGACGATCCGGAGTATTGCTGAGCGTGAAGCTATGAACATGCCAATCCAAGGGACAGCTGCAGATATGATAAAAATTGCGATGGTAGAACTTGACGCAAAAATTCGCGAAAAGTGACTGTTAGGCTCTATGATACTCCAGGTACATGATGAACTGGTATTCGATATCCCACCTTCTGAAAAGCAAGAATTCGAGATACTCGTTCGAGAAGTGATGGAAGGAGTACTCAAAAGTAGCGGAGAATCTCTTCCGATTACCGTAGATATATCAACGGGAAATAATTGGGCAGAAGCCAAGTAGGATTTCTCCTTGCGAAAAGTAATCAACTCTATATACTGGATGTATGTTCCTATTTCCACTCATCAACTTCACATTTCTTATTATTTTATACAAAATCCATACTCGGATATTTTGGATAACTCTCATACTAGAGATAGTACTCTATACTGGTTGATTATTTTGGATCTATGAGAGGTTTTCATCCATCATCAACCAGTCACTCTATATATTTACCCTTACTGGTATAGGGTTTGTTATTGTATTTATTGCTTTTTTTACGGCAATTTTTATGAATCAGCACTCTGAAAAATAATTACATGAATCGATTTCAATCACTTTTTTTTGCATCCTATATTGCTCCAGACGAAGAAATACAATATATTTTTCATAGGCATTTTTTCGTGATCATTGAAGATATTATCCTTTGGGTTTTTTTCGCATTGTTTATCCCGGGATTTCTCTACTCACTCGATATTTTTCATATCACCCTAGCAATCGCGGCTTGGCATATATACGCCTATATGTTCTGAGTATACTTCCTCCTTATCTACAAGATATTTGACTGGTATACGGACGTCTGGATCCTTACGAGAGAGACACTTATCGATCTCAGATGGAAGTTTTTCACTTCCAACCTCGTGATTATCCCATTTGAAAAAATCGAAGGAATGGAAGTACGAACGTATTCATGGATCTATTCTGTTTTCGGTATTTCTGATATTGTGGTGAAGCTTATGGGGAGTGAATCTCTGATTTTGCGAAGTGCGGGGAAGCCCACGGATGTGATTCATGCACTGCAAGATGCGGTCAAGCCACATAAAAAATGACATAGCACTGAAGATAAGGAGCCGTTTGATATCCTTATCGAAACACTTTCTGACGTAGTAAAATGACACCTCGTAACCGGAGGTAAGCAGTATATCACTCGTGACTATGTGGAAAAGCTCGAAGAAACACTGGGACGTGGCATACCGATTGATCTCAGGACTCAGACTGAAAAGATAGTCATAGAAAACTGGAAAGAAAAGTATCCTAAAAAAGATAAATGAGATGAACAACATGATAATCCGAGTGATCAGCATCACTAGGATAGGGTTGTTTCATTTCGAGGAACGAGGAATTCCTATTTTATAGAAATGTTTCGTTCGTCGGAATGAAAATCACAACTCTTCAGACAATTTACTCCTTCACCTTTTTTATTATGAATACCGAAATTATCATCCACGCCGCTGAATTTCAGAATGAGGCAGAATTTATCCGAAATGAAATCGAAAAAAATCTATCAGGAAAGCTCGATGCGTACGTAAAAAGACAGGCGAAAGACGGTGATATGATTCGTGTAGAGATGACGCTCGATCGAGTAAAGCTTGGAACAAATGGTAAACTGCAGGTATCTTTTCCGGGCAATGCATTCCGATCATCTCGTGATAATTATGCAAAACTTGATGACCTGATCAATCATCTCTTTGCTCATATAAAAGAACAAATGGCGAAATAGCCACAAATAGTCTCACTGTATTTATAGGAATTCTAACATTTTATTTTCCATGTCCATTTTTCTTGGTATTCTCCTGACCCTTCTGGTACTCCTCATTGTAGTCATGATCCACGAATTTGGACACTTTATTACCGCACGTTTGACAGGAATGAAAGTAGAGGAATTCGGGATCGGTATTCCACCACGGGCTGCTACCATCTGTACCGATAAAAGGGGGACTGCGTATACCTTGAATTGGCTTCCAATTGGTGGATTTGTTCGAATCCTGGGTGAAGACCCAAGAGATCCTGTTGCAAAGAATAAGGGATCATTTATCACAAAGCCATGGCAGAGCCGTGTTATCGTTTTGGCGGCCGGGGTAACGATGAACTTTTTTCTGGCATTTTGTATATTTACAGGACTGTTTCTCTTGGGAACTTCCCCGATGGCGATCATTCCCATGGATAATATCCACTCACAGATCCTGCCGTCAGCGCATGAAGCCATAGTAAGCGGATATCTCTCACATAGTGGACTCACGATCACTCCTGTTAAGGGAAGTATCGCTGAAGGGGCGGGAGCTTTTTCGGGTGATCTGATCGTCTCGATCAATGGAACTATCCCGCTAACATCACAGGATGTGATTGATATCATTACGCAAAATAGGGAATTTGAGATTACCCTCAGTGGCAAGACTTCCCGAAGTATTCGTATGATTCCAAAAAATGGAAAAGTAGGCATGGTAATTGCGTATAAGAATCTCGCTATCAATAAGGGGATGGTTATACAGTATTCTGGATTCGAGGCGGTGAGTATGGGAGCTCGTGAAACTATAGCAACAACACACCTTACATTTGAGTTTCTTTCCCGCATGGTTGTATGACTTTCGAATCCAAAGAATGATAAGGAACATGAGGACGCAAAAAATATGCTCGCCGGACCAATTGGACTAGGGTCAACCTTCATCTCTATAGTTGAGAACAATGTTCCAATTCGGATTATTTTGGTTATGATTGCACTTCTTTCGATCAATCTTGGTGTAGTCAATATCCTTCCATTCCCCGCACTCGATGGTGGGCGAATTGTGACTACTACCCTCTATTCCATATTTTCATATATACCAAAGGGGCAACAATACTTTACCCAGGTAGAGGGAGTACTCCATACGGTAGGGTTTTTGATGTTAATGGGTTTTATGATCTACGTCTCTGGGCTCGATATCGTACGTTTTTTTTAATTATTTAGTCTATGCAATTCTTTGGTATTTTTTGTATTATTTTTGGAGTGATTATTATCAGTGATCCGGCTATTTTAGCCTATCTCATCGGATTCTTATTTCTCGTTATAGGATTCAATATCCTTGTGATATCACGATTTTTTCGACGGAAAAACTCCGAGTGAAACAGTGCCTGGAAAGTGGGTGGATACGAGATAATAAAAAATCGAAAATAATGATTTCATATATATTTTTATCATTCATCGCACTCCTGGTAGCACTCCTTCCAGTATACCTGTGGTGATATGGGATATCGCGACTCCTCGGGGCTCCATGGAACCGGAGGCGTTTCGTGCTTGGTATGCTTATTGGTGGTTGTTCTGTTGGGATTGTATGGCTATTTTCATATATCACAACAGTAGAGCATATCTATATCCTATTGATGAGCGTTGCGTTTATACTTACTGTGAGTGCGTTTATTTTTTTTCTCATATATAGAGGCTCGGTATATGCAAGAGGAATCCTTAAAAAAGTGGCCATAGTCAATATTGGGATCATATTCACGATACTCATGGTAGTCTCAGGAGTCTCCGTATATATTCCAGGGGCTATCATAGTCTCTCTGTCGATGCTTCCACTTCTCCTATCCTCATTGATTGAGGAATCTTCCAAACACCTCATGAGCATTGGACTCATGAGTCAGGATTTTCGGTTTTCAAGGTCTGATATCATCATCTTTACCCTCTTTGTGGTACTCGGATTTGTATTTATAGAAAATCTCCTCTATTGAGTAGTATGAGATACTACCATTACTACGTGGATCTTTCGCTCA
This sequence comes from Candidatus Altimarinota bacterium, assembly GCA_043722085.1. Classification (GTDB taxonomy): domain Bacteria; phylum Patescibacteriota; class Gracilibacteria; order BD1-5; family UBA2023; genus JABFSX01. The sequence goes on from JAYSPL010000106.1 coordinate 11,820, forward strand.
TTTTTTAGCCTATCGGCGCATCTTCTTTCGGCAGTTATCTGTGCGTATGCTTGGTGGAGGGCACTCTCTTACCCACCATTTTCAGTGAAGTATATTATTATATTTTCACTTGGGTTTATTGCGGCCGTGATGGTACATCTTGGATATAATCTCATACTTGCAGAGGGAAGTATGCTAGGACTCTTTGCGTATATGGCTACCTGATATTATTGTGTAACGAGAGGGTTAATTACAGAACAGACTCATATGTAGTAATAGTGATCTTGCGGCACCCTGTATCGAGAAGTTCGATTGCAACCGCTCGACTTGGAATGACCATACTCCCCAGTATTTCTGGCCACTCAATGAGTAGGATTGACTCTGTATCTTCTGTTATTTCGGCACCCCCTATAGAGAGCCACGTACTATAGTCCTCGAGTCGATAGAGATCACAGTGGTAGACGGTATTATATTTTTGATAGTAGGTATATGTGGGACTGCGTACAATGAGTTGAGTATCATTCATGTGTTTTCGTAATAGATGACGGATGAAGGTGCTCTTTCCAGTACCAAGATCTCACATAAAAAAGATTCGATCTCCAGGTGAGAGATCAAATAGGATGCTATCAATCTCCCTTTCATCTCAAATAATGTATTCTCGTGTCTTTTTTTGCATTATTATCGTATATAGGGTATGATCAGTATCGTATCTATAATTCTATCTTATGCAAGAGATCAAACCAAATCATATTATCCAAGAGCCAAGCCGTTTTTCTTGGTTTTCTAGCCTCATAGTCCTCTGTCTCACGTTTGTATCTACCTGATGACTCTATGGATACCAATTCATTGCAGCATCGAATATGGAGAGTCTCAATGTGGAGATCACGCAATTGGAATCCAGTATTCAATCTGCCTCTACAGATAGGGATGTGCTCGTTGCCAATATTCTCAGCTCCACGAATATCAGGCCATCAATCGATCTTGAGGTACTTGTCAAAATGTTCAGTCTTGCTGCGGCGAATGCTTGAGTTAGACTGAGCGGATTTTCAGTTCGTGATGATGTGATTACTTCGACGCTCATTGCAACACAGGGAACAACGGGGATGGATCCTGTAGAGGTTATCATTGCTATGATGCGTACTCAAGATCCAAAGAGTCGACTAGTACTAGAGCCAATCTATTCGCTTCAAGGATCCGCAGCTGAGCGTACAACCGCGGTATCATTCCGTATTCTATCCCCTAAAGCAATCACCAATGTTACAAAATAATAATACCAAAAAAAATCGTGTATACGCTCCGATGATTATCGGAATGAGCTTATTTTTGATCATACTCGTCCTCTATCCACTCTATATCAACCATGTCGATACGAGTATCGAAATCTCAGTTCTCGAAAAAACAAAAACTGAAAAACAAAAGAAAATCGATGAAATTATTGCGATTCAGCGCCTCTTTACTGCCAGTGGATCGAGCGAAATCAAGTCAAAAGTACTCAAGTACAATCATGCATTTGATACGAGCAATATCATGGAAGTGGTAATGCTCAATAAGTTTACGAAGGACTCATTACTCTCACCGGCTCAGGTAAAAATTGGAGCAATAGCTATCGATAAGGGGAAGAAGCTCCCCAGTGGACTCTCACTGGCAAACGTCTCTGTTATGGTATCAGCAGATACGCCGGATCAGATCGTTAGCTACATTACCTACTTGACGACGGAGTCACCATATGCCTTTACTATCGATAGTATTACTCTCCCACTCGATACGGCCACACTCCCTCAGGACAATAAGGGACTCTCGCTCTCACTCTCACTCGGAGTATACTACTACGAATAAACATATCCAAGCATGCTTCCATTTATTACGCCACATATCTCATTAAGGGAAAAAATTCTCTACTATGAATCAATAGCCAATCTACTTGAATGAGGAATCACTCTCCTTAGCGCCCTCAAGTGACTTGCCTCTCGCTCACATCCATGACTTCTTAAGGACACAGTAGAACATACTATATTTTTTATTGAAAGTGGAAATGCGCTCAATGTTGCCATGCGTAAGTTTCCGAGTTTCTATGATGAAAAAGAAGTCGCAATTATCGAGAGTGGGGAACAAACTGGAATGCTCAAGGATTCCTTCCAGGCGATTGCATCGGAGCTACGTATGCAGAGTGAACTCCGGAGTAAAGTAGTAGGAGCACTCACGTATCCTTTTGTCATCATGTTCTTTTTGGTACTCGCGCTTACGGTGGTGATGACCTATGTGGTGCCTCAGATTATGCCAATTATTGCTGAACTCACGACGAAGGTATCATTCTCGACGCGATCACTCATCTTTATGAGCAATTTTCTTAGGCATAATATCATCTTTATTATTCTAGTATTTGTGGCATTTGGATTGATATTTCGAGGATATTCGATGACCGATATCGGCAAAAAAAGACTCGATCACATGAAGATCTATGCGCCTATTATTGGAGTAGTCTACAAGAACTACTTGATCGTTCAAGTGATGTCAACTTTCCATCTTCTCTCCTCTTCAGGCGTGAGTATCATCAAAACACTTCGCCTTACGGGAGCATCATCCGGAAATTCTAAAATTGCAGATATGTACGCCTATATGGCAACGGAGGTCTCGAAGGGGAAAAAAATCAGTGAGGCGATGTTTGAAGTGGATAAAGAAGGATATATTTTCTCATCAGATATTGTGCAGATGATCGAAAGTGCTGAGAAAACCTCAACAGTACATCAGATATCCAAAAAAATAAGTGAACAGTATCGACGCGAAGTCGACGCTTCGCTTGCTATTATGGTGAAACTGATTGAACCGATTGCACTCCTACTCGCCTGAGTATTTGTGATGTGGTTTGCTATTGCTATATTTTCGTCTATTATGCAAGTAGTAGACGTCGCTGGGAACTAATATCATATGAACCATTTTACCAAAACATCTGGGTTTACACTCATTGAGATGATGATCGTAATGTGTATCATTATGATTCTCTTGGGTATCGGGATGTTTCCATATGGATACTATATGCAGCGAGCCTATACTGAGCGAGCTGCTGATGGGTTAGCACAAGAATGGGTACTCGCACACAAGGCTATTCGTTCATGACTCGAATTCGATCCAATCGCAGGAAAACATGCTCATCTACTATTTGTTTTTGAAAAATGAAAAACCGAAGTAGAGAGCTATCTTCTCTTTGGGTCCAGTGATACAACAGTGTTTAAGTTTCCAGATCTTACTCATTTGACGGGTCTAAATATCAAAAAATATAAGGTGTTCACGATGGAAAATGGTGTAGAAATTCTGAATTTTTCTCCATCTCTCGCCCCCATTGGAAACAGAGTTTGATATATGATATCTCCACCATTTGGTGATGGTATATTTTTTACGGGCTCAATAATACCCTGAATGAACCTCACCGGAGCGATTCTCACGGTAGGATATCCAGGAGCATCAGTCAATACCGGAAGATCACGGCAAATACTCCTCAGAACATACCTCCATTAATTTGATATATGCATTTGAAATACGCTACATCAGGATTTACACTGATCGAACTCATTATCGGAATGACCATATTTTCTATTGGCCTTACGGGGATCTACGCACTCCTACAAACCACGATGTCAACGGTCAGCTATAGTCGTGATGAGATTATTGTATCAGGACTCCTTCGTGAGCAAGTCGATCTCGTGATGAATATACGTGATACTAATTTACGCAATTTTATTCCTTGGGATTCTCTACGTATTGAGCCTCCGGGAACTCAGACTCTATTTTCCTCTGGTGTGTATATGATCGAGAATGATTTTTCTACACCAACTGTCGTCGTTGACAGTACGACTGGGCATATCAACAAGAGTACGGTCAAACTTTCTAAAATCGATTTATTTCCGTTTTCAGATGAGGATCGTTGGCAAAAGACACAAATTCGTCTCGATACGCAATGACGCTATATTCATTCTGAAACACTCGGTACTCAGACGCCATATGCCTCATATATTAGGATCACTCCACTTACCGTCAATGGCGTAGAAGTAAAAAAAGATGGGAAGAATCAATGATGGGTAATCGATGCACGCGTGCTCATCAAACTAGGTGGAAACATTCGAGAATATGATGCCAAGTCGATGATAACGGATTGGCAACAATAGATAATATTTTTATATTCCATTGAATCTATATCTACTCGTACTGCTAAATTTTATTTTTTTCTCACTCATGTCTATGTTGGTCCTAAAAAAGAGTACATCTGGATTTACCCTCGTCGAACTCATGATTGCGATGTCGATCTTTGGGATGATGATAGTAATGGTGATGTCGATCTATTTCTCTACGACTGACACAACTCGTCGTCTCAATGCACAACGGGAACTTGCTGAAACTGCAAGAGAAATTACAGAACGAATGAGCCAAGATATACGTGAGAAGGGAATGACTGGAGATACGTATTTTGATACTAACTATGATCTCTGGAAACGATATGACTACACGGGATCTGGAAGTGAATATCTGAACTTAAGTAATGGGAGATACGTATACGGGGCTAAAAAAACAAATGGGATCGATAGGTGTACGTGAATTCGAAAAACAGATCCAAAGATTCACTGTGGACTCTATTTCATAGAATATGGTGATAATGGGAGCAATGGATACAATTTGGTAGATAGCTTTAATCCTGATGAAGAACGAAAACGCGTAAAAATCGAAGATCTCAAATTTTATATCTCCGGTGATTCTAGGAGTACTTCTCGTAAGGTGTTAGTAGACTTTACACTGATTCTGATGGCAAAAAATGGAATATCAGCAAATCTTGCAAATAGTACCAAGCTCCATATTCAAACTACCATCAGTGAACGATGATGGAAAAAATAATATACTCCTATGCTTATTAAGTCAACGAACTCATCTGGATCTTCCATTCTCATGGCTATCGGAACTATTGCAGTATTACTCATACTCGTGAGTAGTCTCGCTGTTAGCTATATACGAGAATCAAAACTTTCACGTTTTTCATACAACGAAGTTCTGGTATCTACCGCGTCGGAATGAATATTTGAATATGGGATGCTCAAAATTCGTAATCATAAGAGCGGATTTGAAGATGCTACTTTTTCGGGAGAAGTAGATGGCAATATCCTTGATTTGAGTACAGACCGATCAAAAGGACTGCATACCCAGTATTCTATATCATCCTCAAGTACTTCACATGTTTTTAGTCTTTCTGGATCTGAGCAACTGGTGATACCATTATTTTCCTCTACAGGATCAGCCCTGTTATGAGTAGCTTCGAAGAGTCCTATATACAATACTAATGTCGCCAATACCTCCAATCTGGAGATATCTGGAATAGGTGGACTCTCCTGGAGTATTGTCGCCATGAGTGGTACTCAGAATATAGCCATAGCGGGTAATGGAGATATTTCTCTAGCGACCACAGGACTCCTTCGTATAACACTGAGTCAGTGTTATAGTGCCGTTGATGGCTCACCAAAGTCTTGTTCCCACCTCGATCCATGAGATGACGAAGTTCTCTATAGTTACGATGAGACAAAGTCTATTGCTGATTTTCTCGCCAATAAGACGGATCCATATTTTATACTCTATAATTCCAATACGCCAGCGAGTCCCCCTATACTCGTGAATATTACGTCAACAAGACCATTTTCTCTCCCAACAATCACACTGACAGCTAACTCTAAAAAATGAGATTCCTCTCAAATCTATGAATTCATAGAAGATAAATGAAAGTACTATGATGTGCTTAAGTATGGAATCTATAATAATCCATAGTAAATTCCTATAAAAACTCCAAATATTTGGAGTTTTTATGTAAAATGTGCGCAATATTTGACAGTAGTACCATATATGTGCTATATTGATAGTGGTTATTATTAATTCTTATCACTATGTTCTCTCATAAAATAGCGTATGCACTCTATGGTGCCTGTATCTCTGTCTCACTTATAACGGTTGTAGTGCAAGCTACAGGCTCTGATGGCGTATTTGGCGACTACTTTACTAATATGACAGGAATTTGTCCTATCAGTACAGTTATTACAGGATTTAGTATTGCCCCTGCAACTTATGGTACTAAGGAGTGTACAACACTCTCGAGTATACTCTCAACTTTGAATGTATTCACGGTGGGTGGAAACGTTGGTATATGAAGCAATACACCGAATGCGAAACTCCAGGTCGATGGGGGTCCTACCATGACTGCGGGGTACAATAGAAATACTACTTTTTATGCAAATCATCCAACAATACAATTCAAATGAATTTCCGATACAAATCATTCTGGATTTATCTGATATGATGCACAGAGCACAAGTGAAGCTCTTCGTTTCTGGGTAGGATGAACAACTGATGATATAGGAACTGCAACTCTTGCTATGTCCATTAGAAATAATGGGAATGTTGGAATCGGAACAAGTACTCCATGAGCCAAATTAGAAGTAGTGGGTAATATCAATGCTGCTGGAAATATCACCGCTCCTACTTTCATAGGAAATCTCACTGGAAATGCGACAACGGCAGCCTCATCACTACGGGCTATATCAGCTGGATCATATGGATCCACTGAGGTCTATGGATCCAATAATGGTTGGTCAGGAATCAGATTCAATACGCCTAATAGTGTATTTATGGTTCGTGATTCTGATAACTATTCTGGACTCTATAAATCGAATAGTACCTGGGTTTGGGCATTTGACCCAAATGGATCCTTAATCTCTGGAACGGTTCCATGGAGTGCAATTCCCGATAGGCCTACGACACTCTCTGCATTCACGAATAATACTAATTACATCACCAATAATAATGCCAATTACCTTGTCACAGCATGAAATGGGAATGCTATCTGTTTTTGGGCAGATTGTACGAACTAC
>JAYSPL010000107.1:0-1355 GCA_043722085.1 Candidatus Altimarinota bacterium
GATTCAATGCCGATGGTACCCCACTCTATGGTTCTGTGAATTGGCAAAGATTGGGAACAAGTATATCATACGTCGCAGGAAGTGTGGGTATCGGAACCACTGCTCCTCAGGCACTCCTCGATGTTTCATGAGGAGATACCAAGCTCGGGGATGTATTCGGTTGAGTGATGTGAGGCACTCGAGCTATTTGGAAATTCGATAATACCTGGCCAAACTATGGAATATTCTATACGGAGTGAACTCCAGATAGTCTCAGTTTCTCACCGAGTGGTGGAGGAATAGCAAGTCCTGATATGGCAATAGTATGATCAAAGGTCGGTATCGGTACGAATAATCCACTCTATAAGCTGAGTGTGTATACTCCCGCTGGATGAAATTGGATTGGTCGATTTGCCTCTCCTGATGGAGCAATCAATATCTGACCGGTAAATAGCACATGGTCACATATCTATGCAGATGATACTAGTAAGTCATTTATATTTAATACTGATGTTTACTCGATTCTAGGATGATTTAGTGCATATGATACATCGAACCTCAAGCTCAAGACAAACGGAACAGATCGTCTGACTATCCTTGCAACGAATGGCAATGTCGGTATCTGAACGAGTACACCATTAGCGAAACTCGACGTGAATGGAGATATCAGATCAAATACAGCACTCGTCACTACTAATGGGGGTGCTACTTGGGATTTTACGAAGATTTCGAGTGATGGAACCACTTCTTATTACAATGCTGGAGACGCACAATCAGGTATCGCATTCCAATTTGATGGAGTAGAGAAAATGAGATTACTCCAAAATGGAAACCTCGGTATATGAACGAGTACACCATCGGCTATGCTTGATGTCAGTGGTAATATTCATGCAATTGGCTCAATTAATACGGATAGTACCGTGAGGGTGAATGATCCAAATTACTGAGTGTCTCTCACTTCATGGTGACTGTACAATAATGGTGCTTATTCAAATAAAAGTATATACCTCGAGCCTCCAGCAAATGGCTCAGTCTACATCGTTCCGAGTGATTGGTCTCAGAACCTTACGACCACGATCAATGGAGATGTTTCTATCTGAAGGAGTCTCAGTGTCTGAACCAATCTCACCGTCTGATGATCGATCCGCCTCAATCCCACGACCGCCCAACCGAATAGAGTCCTCACTGCCACAGATACTGCAGGAAATTCCGAGTGGCGAGACCCTACGGTTCCATGGAGTGGAGTCACAGGGAAACCGACTACGGTTTCCTCATGGACGAATAATACTAATTACATCACCAATAATAATGCCAATTACCTTGTCACAGCATGAAATGGGAATGCTATCTGTTTTTGGGCAGATTGTACGAACTAC
>JAYSPL010000108.1:0-1790 GCA_043722085.1 Candidatus Altimarinota bacterium
TTTCCGCATCTGCAAAGGGAAAATAGAGGAAAAAATAGGGTAAATATAAGAAAAATACCTAACTGGCGTTAGGTATTTTTTGGACAGACTCAGTGATCGGGAAGTTTTTGGTTTTCTATACTTGATAGAGTTCCGTTTGTAGTGAGAAAAATCTCTCTCGTATATATTCAGTCTTACCGAGATGTCGCTGTGCATCAGAGATCGATGATCCATATCTGAGTCTCAACAGTTGCGGGAGTCTCTCAGCCGAGAGTTCTTCCCAGCCTGACTCGATATAACGGCTCAGAATAAAATCAAGGAACTCTTGCTCTTGCTCATTTTCGCTCGATATATGGAGTTTCGCTTGCTTCACTCGATCTATGCGAGAGACGATCGGAATCTGACAGTTGTAATATGCGAGCACATCGAAGAGATCACTCTTCTCTGCATGGATCAGCTTGGTGAGCGTATCGAGGGCTCACTTATCGAATCCGAGTTCGCGGATCTTCTCGAGGAAACTCGATCGTGTGAGTGGATTGGACCACAGGCGACGAAGCTCAGCTTCGGAGGTGAAAAACTCTGGCATCTTTGCGAACATACGATCAAGGAACTCTTGATGAGACATCGGTTTGCCATCGGGATTCCAGAATGATGTGGCCATCATCGAGTCGATCTCAAGTTCTTTACCATCTCGGAGTTTGATTTTCACGGTTTTCTGCACTGGTCATCCTCCTCCTGTTTCTCCTCCAGTTCCTGTATCATCAGTGGTTTCCTTTTTTCATTTTTCTTCGACCTTGGTCTCGGCAGTAGTGATCTCCTCTATTGGTACTATCGGATCACCATCCCATTCTGGATCAGAGAATTGGAATGATGCACCCACGAAGTCGAGTATTGTGAAGTAGGTCTTCCCTTCAAAGAGTCGAGTCCCACGTCCTATGATCTGCTTGAACTCGATCATCGAATTCACCGGACGCAGGAGTACTATATTGCGGACATTGCGAGCATCGACTCCAGTCGAGAGCTTCTGAGACGTCGTGAGGATCGTCGGGATAGACTTCTCATTGTCTTGAAAGTCTCTCAGATACATCTCTCACTGGAGTCCATCGAATGCGGTCACACGGACACAGTAGAGCGTATTTTTGTTGGTCTTCATCTGATTGATCAGATCTCGCACGAGTGCAGCATGGGCTTGATTCGCACAAAATACTATCGTCTTGTCACTCTCCTCTATCTCTCGCATCATGAGTTCTACTCGCTTACGCTCGCGTTCCATAATCTCGATCCCGCCCGTTCGATTGAAGTCCTTTTCTTCATAGACCTTCCCTGACTCGACCTCTCCATCGACGATCTCATCATCAGAAGTATAGGTATAATCATCGATAGTTGTCTGGATACGCTTGACCCTAAACGGTGTAAGGAATCCGTCATTGATCCCGTCTTTGAGTGAGTAAGTATACACAGGATTACCAAAGTATCGGTAGGTCTCGAGATTGTTCGCTCGCTTCGGAGTCGCCGTGAGTCCGAGTTGCGTGGCAGGAGAGAAATACTCGAGAATCGCTCGCCACTGAGACTCATCCTTGGCTCCTCCACGATGACACTCATCGATGATGATGAAGTCAAAAAAATCCCTCTCATATTCCCCAGAATATGGTGTCGGATTGCCATTTGAATCGACTGGCCCACTCATAAATGTCTGGAATATCGTAAAAAAAATACTCCCATTGGTGGGAACACTTCCTTTTTTTGCTATCTCTCGAGGATTGATCCGCACGAGTGCATCTTCTGGAAATGCACCAAAACTCGTGAACGCC
>JAYSPL010000109.1:0-1069 GCA_043722085.1 Candidatus Altimarinota bacterium
TTCTATTTTACTTTCTTACTTTGTTTCGGTATATGTCTCAACTCACAGAACATGAACTTTATAGTATAGAAGATAAGATTCGAGAATGATTGAAAGATGTGAAGGTAGCAGAGTATATTCATCGAGATAAGTCAGTTATATCTCGTCTCTTTGCTCGGTATCCGAGAGAATGATTCTCTGCGGAGTTTGCTATTGCCGATCGTTTCAAAGTGAAGAGTATTACCACTTCCCACCATGCTCGAATAGAACCATGAGGAGAACTTGAGAAATATATTCTCTCAAAAATAAAGAAACGATGGTCGCCTGAACAGATTGTAGAATCTTGGAAGAAGGAACAAAAAGAAAAATCTAAACAAGAGAAACCATGTAAACCGAATTGCTGCAACAATAAATATACGCTCTCAAAAGATACCCTCTATACTTGGATATATACCACTCATCCTGAACTTGTGAAGAAATATTTCAGAAGGAAATGAAAGAAATACCGAAATAGAAAGAAGGAAAACTTACTCAATCCAGATAAGTACCAGATACAAGATCGACGAATGATTGATGAACGACCGAAAGTAGTAGATACAAGGAAAAGGATAGGAGACTGGGAAGGAGATACTGTGATCTGAAAGGATAGAAGAGGTGCCATACTTACCATGGTTGATCGAAAGAGTGGATACCTCAAGATATATCAACTCAAGAGATGAAAGCATGCACAGTGAGTCACGGATACTCTTTCATCTTTCTGGAAATATCTGCCACAAAACAAAAGAAAAACTCTTACCTTCGATAATGGAAGAGAATTTGCAGAACACAAGATGATTGAATTTGAAACAGGAACAAGAGTATACTTTGCTCATCCATACCACTCTTGGGAACGATGAACCAATGAGAATACGAACTGACTCATCAGGCAGTATCTTCCAAAGAAGACAGACTTCTCACATATTACTCAAGCAGATTTGAATAAGATCGAAAAAGAGATAAACTCAAGACCAAGAAAAAGACTCAACTATTCTACTCCATACCAAGTGTTTTGGTGAAAGAGAAAAAGTTGCATTTCAGATTAGAATTTAAG
>JAYSPL010000110.1:0-1013 GCA_043722085.1 Candidatus Altimarinota bacterium
ATGCTATTCCTTCAACATATCTACAAGATGATTCGAGTAGGAGGAAAGACGGGAATTGTCGTACCTGAAGGAGTACTTTTTAATACTTCTGAATCATTCAAGAATGTAAAAAGAGAAATTCTCGAAAACTACAATCTCCATACGATCATATCGCTTCCTGCATGAGTATTTCTCCCATATTCTGGTGTGAAGACCAATATCATTTTCTTTGATCGCATAGGTTCTACCCGTGATATCTGGTACTATGAGATCGATCTCGGGCGTACGCTCACCAAGAACAAGCCCATCAAATACGATGAACTCTCAGATATTGTATGACTCTGTCGTGAACGAAAGGGTACCCCGAAGTCATGGATCGTGAAGGTTGGAGATATCCGCGACTACGATCTATCTGCTAAGAACCCCAACAAAGCCAAAGAAGTAGCACTTGCAAGACCAGATGAAATTCTATCAAATATTGAAGTGAGAAATACTACTATCAATGGACTCATGAGTGAACTGCGAAAAATTATCGCATAAATATAATCCCCTCCACAATGTGATCCGACCCCCCAGAAAATGAAAACTACATAAAACCTCGTTTCCATTTTTTATTTTCTGTGTATTACTGTCTGAAATAATTATTTAAAAGAAATAGTTACGGCGTATTATTATCCATATAAGTTGTGACAGATATTTTTTGTCGTTGTTTTGTCTTAGTCGAACTATACTTTTTATATATAGTATTTGAATAGATTAAACACTAGGAACTATTTGTTAATCATACATTTATGGACTCATCCAATTCTCCTACCACAAAACCACTGTATCGTGGCACACAGATTGTATGGTATATACTCGGTATCATTGAAATATTGCTTATATTTCGTGTATTTCTGAAGGCACTCGATGCGAATAGTGCTGCGGGATTTACGAGCTTTATCTATAGTATAACCAATCCTTTAGTTTCACCATTTCTGAAGGTCTTCAGTATTACGCAAATTCAGGGAAGCCTTATCGAGTGGCCAACACTG
>JAYSPL010000111.1:0-4637 GCA_043722085.1 Candidatus Altimarinota bacterium
CACTGGAATCTTGAGAAAGTAACTCAAAAACCTCATCTTTCCGCACAGCTAAGCCTCGGGTTCTAGGAGGAAATAGGAAATTTTGGGGGGATTTTAGCAGTGAATAATATCTTACCGTCATTGCTCACTGAAGACATCTCTATAAAACTTGCCTCAAGATTTTCATCAAGATTACTAATCTCCTTCTTGGAAGGATTCATCTCGCAGATTGATCCAAGTCTGGAAATTTCCCACTTAGTCTCAATTTTTATCTTTTTTTTTACGGAAAGTGAGAGAGATTTCTCGAACTCGGCTCGATCGAGCATGAGCATATCGACAAGACTCATACGAGAGATGTATTTCTCCAGATTTGCAACTATAGGTCGATCATGACGACCTGAGAACGCATCGAGGATATGGCTATTGACTCGCTCAGGATTCTCCGCATCAGCAGGATCAAATAGGAGAGTACAGTCATCGATCGTCTTGCCACGGCGGATCGGATGTATACCCTCATCTCACTTGCGGTTCGAGAACTCATATCCGAGAAAGTTCTTCTCATCTTGCTTGTCTCCACTCTTCACGAGGACGATCTCTTGTCCGTATGCGAGGATGTAGTAGAGTATCTTCTCTCGTTCAAGAGTGATGACCTGAGCGAGCCAGTCTTTTGGATTCTTGGATTTGATCTTCTTCTGGTAGTCGATATATATCTCATGACCCTGCATGGCTAGACTCGGTGCTCCAGATATGAGACTGATGTAGTCATCAAGCGTGATAGTCTGCCAGACATGAGAGACATATTTCGATATCCCGTTTTCAAGTACAGTATTATTAGTGAAGTTCGTCTTAATATTGATATCTTTGTGGTTCTGGAAAAAGTTCCTGATTCCAGTCTGGATACTTTCGAAATCATAATTGCTCCTTCTCCTTAAGAATAAAATAACTGTATTCGTCCCTGTCGCCATGAATGTCCCACTGCCGAGCTCAACGATGGATACGAACTCGAAATATCTCAAGAGAATCTCTCGTGTCTTGGTGTAGATACCACCATTGGATAGTATACTCGATGGGAGGATGATCGCGGCAATACCTCACTCCGCGAGGAGCTGCTTCGTCCGCTCGATGAAGAGACTCTCGATCTGTGAACTCTGATCAGTGAGGGCATCATAGAGGACAAAGTCCTTATCTGCGGAGTGATTTTTTAGATTGCCTTTGCATGCCGATACGCTATATGGGGGATTCGAGAGAACAAAGTCAAATTGCCCATTGTCCTGCGTTCCTGGGATAGTTTTTTTGAGCTTCTTCGAATAACTCTCTGAATGTGTGAAGCTATCGAGTCCGTCACCATGGATCACATTGGCGATACCGTCACCGTGGAGATAACACCCAACCTTGGTCGTCTTCACGAGACGATAATCGAGCTCGACACCATAGATATACTCGTATGCCCACTTGAACCCATGTCGTTGCCAGTCCTCGAGTTCTTGTCCTGCTGACCGAGGGAAATCCTTGGCATCGAGTGTCTGGATGATATTCTGGAGCTCTTCCATCGACTCAGTGAGGAAGTGTCCACTCCCTGCTGCATAGTCAATGATATTCGGGAGGAGTTCGCCTCTGGCTCCTGACTTGAGTTTCTTCTCGGTGATCTGACGCATCGGGATGCTCTTGCAGATGAATCGGGCAATCGGTACAGGGGTGAAGAACTGCCCTGCCTCTTGCTTGAGTCCCGTTGTAAGAAGGAGTTCGAAAAAGTCACCCAAAAATGGTTGTTTTTTCGCATAGCGAAATCGGTACCCCTGGAGGAGCTCGACAACCTCTTTGAGGACTTTTGCATTTTCCTCAAATGTTTCTTCATCAAATACCTCTTTGATAGCGAACTCGTTGTTCTTCTGGAGACGGATACGAGTGAATTCTCTGAGAATATCTTGTTTGATCTTCTCATCAGTGATCGCCATACCGAACTTCCGATGGAAATCATCATCAGAAAGGTCACTAATATCTTTTTCAAGAAAATCCTTCATTCACTTTTTATAGAGATCTGAGAGTCTCTTCTGAAATGATATCGAGTCATCTTCTCCTTCTTTCCACTGAAAATCTACTTCTTCGTCTTCGTCGGTACGATCCTCATCTTTGATCTTGCAGAGAAAGAGTGTGAATATCTTGTTGAATGCATTTGGCTTATCAGACACAGCATTATGACGGAGGATCTCGAGAAATCGGTTGAAGATAAAGGAACTATCCTCTTGTCGGATCTCTGCGAGATTGCCAAGTGAGAGGGCTTTACTCTGGAAGTCATACGCTCGAGTCCAAGGCTCAAATATACCATTCTGCTTGGAGAACTTGTTCCATCTATTGTAGAGATCCTCAGTATTGCTCGCCATCTGTCGATAGTCTTCTTCTACTTTGATTATCTCATTGCGATATTGGATCTCGCGTCCATCGAACTGTGAAGCATAGAGTACAAGGAACTCTGCACTGCGATCCTGTTGGAGATACGAGAGGAGCTGTCCTCACTTTTTCTGAGTATTAAACCATTCTCGGTCGAACTCGCGTCCCCATGTCTTACACTCGATCATGAGATATGCTTGACCATCTCGACGGACAAGGATATCGAGCCACCCTCCTGCTGCACCATGTCCGACAGTGAACTTTTTCTCGAGGATGATATCTTCGGGACGATATCCCTTTTCGAGTAGCCGAATCACACACTCGAGCACTACCCAGTTCTCCTCTTGGGAAAAGTTGCGAGTCGTATCTCGCTCTGATTTGATCTGTTTACCATAGTCGATAGTTTCTTTGTTGAAATCTACTTCGATAATATAGTTATCAAAAGATGTGAATTTTTTCACAAAAATCTCTATAGTATTCTCTTTCGGAGTGAAACCAAGTTGTGCGATGAATTTTTTCATATAATGGAGTATATGAATATGCTACAATAGTTCAATAGTAAATATATTGCAGATCCCTAATATATTGTATACAATACATACAAATATATTCATTTTATTTTTTGAATATTCGGAATTTCCCATCGACCGCCCGCGGAATAAGAGTATCTCGTTCTTTGAGAAACGTTGCGAGTGCTCCATTGATAAATCCCTTTCCTTGGTCATCTGAGAACTTCTTGGTGAGTTCGATCGCCTCATTCACGGATACTGATGGAGGGATCTCCTCCCCCACCCAATAGATCATCTCCGTCAGTGAGATCATCAGGATCAGCGTATGCATCACTGGGATAGTTTCTAGATCGAACCTTGTGGCAATCAGTGATATAATACCGATAAGCGCTCCCTCATGTTCGAGAAGGAGTGATTCCATTTCGTTAAGGTAGGCCATATCAAGTGAGAGTGAATAATCTCCTAGAAAATAGGCGCTATAAAAAATATCCCGATCAAATGGCGAAAAATTGACTCGTGCATAGAGGGTTTGCAGGAGGTATTCACGCGTTTGACGACGGGATATCATAGACAGTATAGGTTAGGCGATGTTAAGCGTACAGAAGTCGAAAAGAGAGTTATGCTCTGATTTTCGTTGGAGTTTTTCCACGGCCTGTTTTGATACGGATAACCTGTCGACCCTTGTATTGTCCAGTAATTGGAGAAGCAAAGTGAGCAAGTGCCATAGCCTCACCGGCAGCATTATACTGAAGAGAGATTCCATCCTTAAGACGCTTAGCATTGAGCTTGAGCCAAGCCGAATACCGTTTCTTTCCTCGGACTTTTGAGAGCTGTTGTTTTGGAGCGAATGTCATATTATTGAGAGCTTAGAGTTTAGAGTCATATAGTTCCTGTCATTGCGAGGAACGAAGCAATCCATTTCTGGAAAATTTAGAACCTGGATCGCCACACTCCGCTACGCTATGTTCGCGATGACGGATCTAAGAACTTGAATTATTTTACAGAAACGTAGATATCACGGTAAATGCGTCAGTCAAAACGTACGCGACGTTTCTCTTGGAATGATACAATACCATCAGCTACAGCAAAGAGTGTAAAATCAGTTCCCTGATCTACCCCTACTCCTGGCCAAAACTTATTACCCTTCTGACGAATGATAATGTTTCCAGAAATTGCTGGTTGTCCACCATAGATTTTTACGCCAAGTCTTTTGGCTTGCGAGTCACGACCATTGGTGGTCGAACCCATCGCTTTTTTATGAGCCATATTCGGTAATTTAGTTAGTGAGAATTAGGATACTGGAGTATCGATTAGCGATTGTTAGCAAATCGAGCGAATGCCTTGTTTGCCTCAGCCATCTTGTAGACATCAAGTTTCTTTTTGACAGCAACTCCAGTCTCTGTCGCTGCATCAATAAATTCTTGAGCAAGAAAGTAACAAAAATCTTTACCATCTTTTCCACGAGCTGCCCCAAGGATCCAACGTGATGCAAGGGCGAATGAACGACCAGGAGGTACATCCATCGGTACTTGGTAGATAGAACCACCAACGCGCTTTGGACGACATTCAACTTTTGGCATGGTATTATCAATAGCCTTGTCGAATATATCTTCAGGGTTGTTATATCCCTTTTCACGGAGGATATCGAAGGTATTATTGAGAATCTTGTGTGCAAGAGTTTTCTTACCATTCTTCATGATATAGTTCACGAACTTTTGGAGTCGTTCGTTTTGTGTTGAGAATGATACACTTCCTTTTGTA
>JAYSPL010000112.1:0-13512 GCA_043722085.1 Candidatus Altimarinota bacterium
AGTGAGAGGATAATGAGTTATGATACCTCATTATCCTATACCAATCCTTACGACATTTCTATTTTTTATCTTTACGACATTTTAACTTTTAAAGTGACACCTCGACGGTCCATCATACGGAAAGATAAGTGGAGAACTCACATCCGAACAAGTCAGACACGTTGCTGAT
This sequence comes from Candidatus Altimarinota bacterium, assembly GCA_043722085.1. Taxonomy (GTDB): domain Bacteria; phylum Patescibacteriota; class Gracilibacteria; order BD1-5; family UBA2023; genus JABFSX01. The sequence continues at coordinate 170 of JAYSPL010000112.1, forward strand.
GCGCGGATAGCCGCCCAGCAAGCACGCGAAGCTCTAGAGGAGAAAGATAAGGCAAATGAACCACCTGCCGTTGCCTGATTAAAAGATTTATGATTTTATACTGATCAATGAGCTAATGTTCCTCCTATGGTCACTTGAAATATCCCTGCTCCTGCTCCGATAGTAGGTAAAAAAGATCCTATATTACCGGATGGAGTCGCTCCTGCATGAGGTAACGCTCCTACAAATGTGGACGCTAAAATATGAAATCCTCCCCCAGACGCTCAAGCTAATCCTCTCGATGAGAGAACTCAGAAACTCCATACAGCACTAAGGTGACGCGATACTTCGTTATGAGTCGTCTATAATTATCTCTGAACTCTATCTCAGGAGACTGCATGAGAAGCACTCTTACGAAAATTCCTCACTACCGATCAGTTTGCTCCCATACGAGAGAGTATAGCGACATCTATCATAGCGAAAGCGAAAATAGAAACAGGCTGATTTCTCTGATTCTGAAAGAAGCCAACCGTTCCGGAAATTGCAGATAAGGGCATAGGAGATATTCGCCTCACGGGTGTATGATCCTATCCGAATATAACGAATGGTGTAGAATTCGAAGTGGCAGGAAAAACCTATGTCATCTGAAGTTCTCGTGACCTAGCACAATGAGTCATAGTACTCTCAAAAGAGCAAGCAACAAAGACAACTGAAGCTCTACGATTGCATGCATAGAAAGAAAAATGGATGATCCCAAGATTTGTATAGATACAAAAATCTCCCTTGAATGGGAGATTTTGAGGAAGCGGAAATCAAGGGAACGAGAGCAACATATTTTGTCTATATGCCGATATACGGCATTTTTATGAAAGTATATCTATTCATCAGTACTTGAATTGATTAGAGTAGATACTGGATATACATAATACCAATCGGTAGGATTCGTCGAGAGGATGCCAGTATTGCTAGATATATTGCCCATAATACTCCTGTATGACCCCGTAGTGAGGGATACCTTTTGTGCATCATAGTTCGCATTGCTCTTATCTTCTACACGAGACGCAAGGATGTATACTGGATAATTATCTGCATCTATCAGAGTTCGGTAGTAATACCCGTTTGGACAGCTAGCACTGCTGAGACTTTTTGGGTCTTTGTATGCTGAATAACGCATGTAATTATTCCGATTTCATTGTATTGATTCTGTACATCCATTTTTTTGTACTTTTGGATACTTATTGCCATGTTCTAGATAGAATGATTCTAGATATGAAGAGATATACTGTAGATGGGATTTGCGAGTAGTATCACGAGCAGATAAGAAGTAGGATAATTGGTCCATCTCTTCTCTCATAGTAGGTCGTACAATTGTGAATTGTTCGAATTCTTGTCTCATGTTACTCCAGAGCCTGAGACTAATATTCTCAGTTTCAGTATCTTGGGCATCGATTGATCAATTATACGTAGTTTGTTCCCATATTGCAGAGAGATCATATGTCCAAGCGTTGATACTTGTATTGTCTATTTTTGCAGTTCCAAGAATAGTATTTCATTTTTTTATCGTTGCACTGACGGTAGTTTTGCTAAGAGTAGCATCTATTGTATAGTCATCACTTGAACCCATAAGTGTCCAATGAATTGGAGTCTTGTTGATTGCTAGTTTCCATGGAGTCAGTGTACCAACTTCACTCACACTCATATTGAGTAGGATGGTATTCGTAGGATCCCGAGAAACTACCCCATTCAACCGCATCTCTGCATTCAGTTTTGAGAAATATATCTGTTTCCCATCGGTACGTATATCAAGTGGAAGAGCTATACTAGCGGCTAACTCTATAGGAAAATCATAAAATATACTCGATGCATTTTCCTGCATAATACGTGAGAGTAATTTGGCAGTTTTGGAACTGAGAGCGAGTACATACATATCTCCTTGTTTTGCAATAGGAGTCAATATTGAGTTATTCATGAGAATATCCAGCATTGGCTCTATACTTTTGAGAATGAATTCTTTTTGTTTTGTCTCTTTGGCTAGAGCTGATGCAAGTTCATGAGTAAGTTTTTGGTGATATACCTTGCCTTTCATCTCTTTGATGGTTTCTATATATGAAGATATATTTACCTGTTGGCTTTTAGGTGGGATTATAGCATAGTCACGAAGCGAGATATAGATATCATGATCAATCAGTTTTACAGATCCATCGATCATAATCTCGAATCTATCATTGAGTTTCTTTTGTATTACATTGATGGTGATCTTTGCATCAATTTCGATATTTTTGTCATTGGACGAGCTTGTTATCTTATATGGATTGATACTGATAGTGACGTCCGTCTCATTCGAGCGTAATGTGAAGTGCATATCTCCAGATCCTTTTTGATCTATTGTAGCGTAATTTTGTATATATTCTCGTACCTTGATCACGAATTCTTTTTGATAGGATAGGATAAAATTCTCGATATTGTCGCGCTCTACCGTTGGTATATCAAACGTGTACGACTTATTTTTTAAATCCGTAATAAAATTTGTTGCATTCGTGATAATCTCACTTTTTAGTAACTTATTTTCTAGAGAATTGTTTCTTTTTCGTTGGATTGCAACGAGTGCATTCGTGAATTCTTCGAGATACATCTTTGCCCAAACGTTACCAGAAGGATCTGATATACGTGCTATTGTAGACCTTGCTTCTCTTGTGAGTCCCGCTGGTGTCAATATCTGAGCAGATACGCTCCCCATATCTATGAGGGTTATGAGTCACGTCATACATAGCACATAGAAAATATATTTCATAAAAAAAAGTGAAGAATAAACTCCATAAAGTGTAGATAAATACAGATAAATAGCAAGTGCCTTATAAAAAATACTTCAATACAAAAGCTCTAGACTGTTCCATACGAGCAATAATGACTGAGTCTGTCTCACCGGCATGAAGTGACTTCGGCTCTACTGTAAGCGAGAAGTGGCCAGTATATCCGATATCTGCGAGCTTGATCAGGAGTGATTCGATAGGCATGGTTCATTCTCATGGAAAGAGTCCATTTTCCTCGTCATTCTTATCCGAGAGATAGATGAATCCCATAGTAGATCCGAGGAGGATGAATGTCTTCATGAGGTCTACGCCACTCGCAGGATCCACATTTTCGATGGAGAGTGCGGTATGTGCTGTAATCTTCTTGATAGTTTCTGGTCTCGCATCCCCGTACTCAGATATGATAAATAGCCACGTTTTTGGTGGAGCATTGATAATATTGATGGTGATATTTGGATATTTTTGAGCCACTTGTTGGAGGTACTCTCCGAACCAGTCGCGTTCTCTATCGAGGCGATGGGGTGGATGGAGATTGAGTATCTTGATCCCGAGATTATCCGCGAGCAGGAGGAGCTGGTCACATTGTTTTCGGTTGAGTTTGCGTTCTGGCGCCGTGATACTCTCGATAGTAATACCGATTGATTGAATGAGTCCATCGATATATATTGCATCATAGGTATCGAATTGATTGAAGTCGACCGAGAGATCAATCCCATCATATCCACCCTGTTTGGCAAGCAAAAAGATCCGATGCAGTCCATATCCGTTGAGTGATGAGGTTGAGATAAGAAACATAGATAATAATGTGATAAAACCTGTTGTGATTACTATACTACAAAGGCCTGAAAAAATCAAATTCTATTCTTTATTTCGTATGCTATCGATTCGATACTCCGAAAATCTGACTCGATTATGATCAACAAGGTATTGGATAGCTTTTTCATTCTTATTGAGGACGGATTTTCCACTCTTGAGTTCAAGAAATATAATCTCACGGAGCGATCATTCGGACAGTCAATCGAATATAATATAGTCACATCATTTTCAGATAAATACCATATCTTTGGGAGCATAGGGAAAGTTTGGAAGTGCTGGCAGAATCTTCTCATACACTTCCCCAAATATACTACTTCGAGATCACTGCACCGCCTTGTTCCTCACTCACTTGTGCTCATACAGTGAGATAAGACGCATGATCAGTATCCCAATGATGAATCAGGCGAGTCCACCGAGGATGAGGGTAAATATATCCATACAATTTCTTTGCCTTTTCTATACTTTTCTATACTATCCTCATACTCAAAAAAATCAAGAAAATATCTAACCTACACAATTATGTTCCGCCTTATTTTTACCAAAAATCCAACTATTCGAGACGTCTGTGTGGCGAGTCTCTCTCTCGCTCGAAATCCTACCGAGACTTCCATTGACTTTCTCGTGTATCAGAAGGCCGATTGGATGCTCATCTTTTCACGCGAGTTTGATATCGATGTGATTCTTCCAACTATTCTCGATAATTGGGATCCTGATCGAATATATCTTCCCTATTTAGGGAGGTCGGTGGATATGATGCATGAGATTTGAGACGTGATCCTTCCGAATGTATTCGTCCCATATATTGCCAAATCTGAGTCCACTCTACCGAGCAAAGAAGACGACAGTACCTGAATTCTTGGCGCCAAGTTTCTGGAGATATATAATGAACAAAAGGATTACTATGTTGAGGATTTTGGACTCTCGATTGGTGGTATAGCGGTTGATACGGTTCCCCATGATGAAACCCTCAATACGGATCTTATGACGACCTATGAGGGGGATATCTATATTGACACTTCTCTGGATGCAGCCTTTACGGTTACCAGCGGAGATCTTGTTCCAGCGCTCATTCTCTGTGGTATCATCGAAGGAAAAACAGGGAAAAATGAGAGTGGTACTCCTGAACAGATCACCGTTCGAAATATGCTCACAACTATCAGACTTACGGAAGAAGATGGTATAGGTCAGTAGAAAGAGGTTCTAATTGTGGATATTGAGAATTTTGAGAATTTTAGAATTTTGTTGTAGCATAGTTTTTACTGATCGTATGGCTCCAGATACATTTCTGGAGTTAGTTCGCAGAAGGAATCAATGGAGTCAACCATATTGACGATTTTTTCATGAAATATCAGTATATTCTGGATTACTGATATTTAGTAGTTGCGCAATTTCGTGCAACGAAGATCGGAGAGAAGAATTCAGATATAAAATCCCATTAAAACTTACTAAAACAAGATCTTGTGTATTATTATTCACCTTAAAATTTCGATGATTTGGATGATCAATCGGAGTGTACGCACCCACGGTATGTGATAATGGAGTCATATAAGTAATTGGATTTATTCGGTGATATAGTGAACTGTGAGATAGTATTTCTTCTCTTCAGGAACAACGATTATTGAAAGTCCAATTTTGGAGAAGTATGGCTGCACTATACTCCGGTAGTGCGCATCATAGGCCTTTCACTTTTCACTCATAAAAAAATCAAACGTAGAGCGAATCGATCTGATGAGTGTATCAGTACAGTCATTCGAATGGCACGAATAGTACCCATATCCTACATTTTCAGTATGTTTGGCTCTATTGATTACTTTTGGATTGATACCACGGCTAATAAACCACTGATCAATAGTTGCAAAACTATAGTAACTATCTCCACTATTGCGTCTATGATGATTTTGTCCCTTTGCACTCGCGAATACTTGATTCCAATCGTAGGCTGTGACGTCAAGTCTAGTATCATAGCTATAAGTGGCGACTCATTCGCCCTGTCGAACAGCATTGTACCAGTCCATCCATGTTCAACGAACACGAGACATATCTACATTTTGAAGAGCGGGAACATTAGCAGACTGATTGACCATCACGGTCTTCGGTATTTGGATCGCTAGAATAACTGGAGGCCGCGTAATGGTGAGTATCGGCGTGGCTGATGACTGTGTCATAATAGGCACTTCCCTAGTGTTATTTTTTCTGGTGAGTCTCTGATATTGCAACGCCAAAAATCTATCTCTTGAGTCCTTTCGTTTTTGAGCCTGAAGTGCTAGATGAGTCGTAATTGTATTTTTTTTATTGATACCCTCTTGTTTGGACATCTGCATATTGAGACTGGCTTGCAGCTCGGCAGCAGAGGCTACTCAAGCAATTCAGATCAAAATCGAGAGGATGGTGAGTCAGAGTAAGAGTTTCATATACCAATTTTAGCACAATATTTGATTATTGCAAAATTTATTGCAAAATAAAAACTCTCTTATGAGGAGAGTCTTTTGTTAAGTATTTCTGTAAATATTTTAGGATTTCCCTGTCCGGCTGATTTTTTCATACACTGACCCACGAAGAATCCGAAAAGGTTCAACTTACCCGCCTGGTATTCGGCGAGCTGAGTACCTGACTCACTGATCACGATATCGACGATAGCCTCCAGTGCGGTGAGATCATTTTTTTGTCGAAGTGACAATGTGTCTGTCCAATTATCCGCAGTACCACCTTCGAATACAAGTTTTTCGATCACGATTTTGGAATTGGTAGATGAGAGCTCATCAGTATTGACGAGCTGGATAACACGAGCAATCTCTCTCGTGTCAGCCTTGATATCTGAGAGAGTCAGACGAGTTTCATTGGCTTCGAATATAGCAAATAGAATCGTCGTGATATAGGAACAAGATTTTTTGGGATCCTGGGTGATAGCTACGAGTTCATCGTAGAAGTTACTCGTTTCGATATCGCCCGAAAGGATACGAGCATCATCAGAGGTGATATGGTATGTATCTAAGTATTTGATGCGACGATCCATCGGCAGCTCTCTAATATGGCGTAGAGCAATGAATTCAGGCGTGATGGTAAGTGGTGGGAGATCAGGATCTGGGAAATATCGGTAGTCCATCGCATCTTCTTTACTCCGCATGGGTGTGGAGAATCATTTCTCATCACTCCATCCTCGGGTCTCTTGGTCGATCTGACCACCAGCTTCATAGATCTCGATCTGTCGTGCATATTCCACATCGATGGCTCGTCCGATCGACGCAAATCCGTTGACATTTTTGAGCTCAACCCTATTTCGGAGCGCCGTCTCCCCCTTTAATCGAACTGAAATATTGACGTCACACCGAAGTTGTCACTTCTCCATATCAGCATCAGAGGCGCCACACCAACGCATAAGTTTCTGGAGTTCTTCCAGGTAACCGAGGACGTCTGCTTTGGATCTGAAATCTGGCTCGGTCACAATCTCCATCAGTGGTGATCCTGCACGATTGTAATCACAGAGTGTTTTTCATCCAGCATGTACGAGTTTCCCGGCGTCATTCTCGATATGCATATGGTGGATTCGAAATACTCTGAGTGTTCCATCGATGATGGCCTGCACTTCCCCCCCTATAGCAATCGGCTGATAGAGCTGTGTGATCTGGTATCCCATCGGTAGATCTGGATAGAAGTAGCTCTTTCGATCGAATATGCTGGTCATCTGTACTGCTGAGCGAAGTGCGTGTGAGGCTCGTACCGCAAGATCAATGACTCCAGATGAGACGGTGGGGAGCATCCCAGGGAATCCCATACAGACAGGACATACATTGATATTTGCTTCTGCAGCAAGCTCGAGTGCATTGGGACATGCACAAAACATCTTGGTATTGGACTTGATTCTGACGTGGGTTTCGAGGCCCATGACGATCTCGTATTTGGTAGACATAGTATGGTTTTTAGATGGGTTTATTGTATAGAAAAGTGCAAAAATACAAGCGAAAATTCTGAAATCTACACATTGCAACGCAATTCAATCACAATTATAACAATTGTATAACAATTTTTCAAAAAGACTTGTAAAAAATTCATAAAACCATATGCTTTCAAAAAGTAAAGTTCGTGTATACGAATATCCATAAGGTATAATCAATATGTTATCCTCATTGTATGTCTCAGATATCTGATATAAGAACGAAGCTAATTGACCATTTAGTTGAGAAGTTCTTGCAATGTTTCCTTTGGATCTCCTTATGAAAATCTCTCGATTACCGATTCGACCTGATAGAGAAATAAAATTTGTAGATTTTGATGATACATTATGGGACAGCAATCGACGATTCCAGATTGACCAATGACTCGAGGAGAATCGTTGAGATCTGGCTATTGCATATATTCGAAGAGCCTATGGAAACAGGTGGGATCCAACATGACTATATGAGTTTGTGTCACTTCTCCAAGTACATAATCATCTCTTTGAGACTGATGAATTCTATCAACCTGAGAACCCACAACATGTTATCCTGACCGCTGGACATCTTGATCTTCAACGACTGAAGGTCGAATCCGCAGGCTATAGGCATGCAAAAAGAATACTCGTGAGAAATGCTGAAAATAAACCCCTAGCAATACTACGCTATATTCTGAAACTCGGCTATATACCTGGAAAAATAGAGTTTATCGATGATCGAATGGATAAGTTTCGGGGTATAGATAATCTCCTTGCTGAGATACTCAAGGTATCGGTAGTGTTCCAAAAGGCTATACCAAATACGAAAAATGCTAGTGTAGAATTGGTTCGTATCATTGAGAGAAGAGTACAAAACACGATAGCTGCCAATGACTCTCATATGTACATTCCACGCAGAAGCTGAGATATAGCCCATGCAGATCATTCGTAGAAGTATAAGTAACTTGCTTTTTCTGAAAATCATCTCCTGAACATGAGATGAAAAATATATATTTTACTAGTTTGTGCTGACTTTCTTAATTTTTTATTTGCTTTCTAGTTCTCTATCCCTATATTGATCCTGATATTTCACTCGGAAAATGTGTGAAGTATTGAGATTTTTGATTTTACAAGGATACTTCCTCTTCGATGAGACTGAATGGTGGAGCCAGAAACGGTACCCCCCTTCCCCCCTTATAAGGGGGGCTTCGACACTTCAGCAACTTAAGAAGCTCCGTATCTGACAAGCTTCTCGGTAAGGATTATTTTTTTATTTTTTCTCTATTATGGCAAACGCTACACTCATCCAGAGTATGCTCGATAACGCAGTCCACATCGGACACAAGCGTGAATACTGGTCTCCTAAAATGCGAGATTATATCTATGGTATCCAAAATGGTGTCCACGTATTCAATCTCTACAAAACCGCTGAAAAACTCGAAGAAGTGAAAGCCGTTCTCGAAGATCTCTCTTCAAAGGGAAAATCTATCCTCTTTGTTGGTACTAAGGTACAATCAAAGGATCTCGTAGAAGCTATTGCTACGTCAACTGGACACTTCTATGTTAATACAAAGTGGGTTCCAGGACTTCTCACCAATTTTACAACCATCAAAAAACGAATCGCGTATTACAATGAACTCGAACAGTCTCTCGCAAACGGGATGCTCGAAGGTCTCACTAAAAAAGAAAAAGCGGTTAAACTCACTGAACTTGAAAAACTCAAGTCCGCCTACATCGGGGTGAAAGATATGAAACGAACTCCAGATGTTGTGATTGTTGTAGATGGTCACTACGAAGATCTTGCTCTCGCTGAGTCAGCAGTCCTCGGTACTACTACTATATCACTTCTTGGCTCTACTGGAGACATCGATAAGACAACCTATTTTGTTCCTTGCAACGTCAACTCTATCAAGGCGATCGCATGGATGCTCGGTGAGATCAAGTCAGCGATCAAATCAAAAAAAGTAGAAGATAAAAAACCTATGGGCAAAGTAGAAGTTATGGCACCTAAGTCAGCCATTCCAAAATCTCCAATTGCAAAAAAAGAAGTAATCGCTCCAGCACTCTAATCTAGAAAATAACTTTTCATAGTATGACACCAATTACAAGTACGATACCGAGTCAAGAACGAATCGCTGCAGCACTCGCATCAATTGTGTTTTTTATACCACTTTTGATGAATCTCAAGACTCCATTCGTTGTGAAATACATGAAGCAAGGATTTTTGATCAATGTGGTTTCACTCGCTATCGCAATTATCTGAAGCTTTCTCTGGTTTCTCCACGGCATCATCTGAATTCTCAATATCGTATGTATCGGTACTTCCCTATTTCTCGCCTTCCAAGCATACTCTGGTAAAGAATATATGATCAAGATCATCTATGATACGAGTGAGAAAATAATTGTATCGCTTGGGATATCGAGTCTCTTTGCTCCTGGTAAATAAATACTATGTTCTTATCTATATAATCACTTAAAAAAAACTATGGTAACAGCTCAAATGATAAAAGATCTTCGTGAACGTACTGGAGTCGGTATGTCAGACTGCAAAAACGCGCTTGTAGAAGCAAATGGTGATCTCGAAATCGCCATCGATCTTCTTCGAAAGAAGGGTCTTGCTAAGGCCGCCAAACGTGCCGGAAACGAAACCAGCGAAGGAAGAATCAAGATTGTCTCAGAGAATGGTATTACATTCGTCGCGGTCGTCTCTTGTGAGACGGACTTCGTTTCTCGAAATGACACTTTCGAAGCTATGCTCGATCACTTTATTGCTATTCGTCAGAATGCATCTTCTGACGCAGAGGCAATCGCACAGGCCGAAGAAATCAAAGCATCTGAATATACTCTCAAGGTTGGTGAAAACATGCAGATCCGCACACTCACGAAAATCGAGGGTGAAGTGATCGCAAGCTATGTCCACTCAAACTTCAAGAACGCATCTGTTATCGTTGCCAAGGCTGGTACCGATAGAGATGCTCTCAAACAAGTTGCTATGCACGTAGTGGCATCGAATCCTCAAGTTATTGCGCCTACTGATATCTCTGATGCTGATGTTGCCAAGGAGAAGGAGATACAACTCGCTCTCATGGAACAAGATCCAAAGAATGCCAGTAAGCCAAAAGAGATCCTCGAAAAGATCATCGATGGGAAAATGACCAAGTTTCGTGAAGAGAATGCACTCCTCACTCAACCATTCGTAATCAATCCAGATCAGAAGGTCGGAGACTTCATCGGAAAAGATTCGATCGTCTCATTCCAGCGTTACTCTATATAACCGTATTATCTGCAGGTACTCGTACTTGCAGACTATAGCTCCATAGTTCATCGGTTAGAACGAAGGCCTCCAAAGCCTTAGAGCTAGGTTCGATTCCTAGTGGGGCTGCCATAAATATTTTTCATCATTATAGATGCAATTCAACGAGTCGTCAATGGCTTGTTTTTTTTGATCCCAATGCGAAAACTGGATGAAGTGATGCTTAGTTCGACTGTATTTTTTCATAGGTTGGCGATTCTAGGAAAAAAAGATCAAAAAGCACCCCTACTCGTTCCTCGTTTTGCTCTTGCTGAAGCACTTTACTAGCTTCTAGTAAATGCGAATAGAGGAAAAACTCTAAAACTAGGGCCTATTTATATATCTCCATCAAGTCATAATGCTCTCTTCAATTTTAATATTTGCTTTCCATCATAAAAATGAATTAGCCAAACTAGTATCAGCATAGAATTCTCAAATATCCCCTATTCTATTCGGACTAAATACATATGGGATTTTTTTTCAATTACGGATTCTACTAATTTTATCATTTGCATAACACTGATTCAGGATCAGCTACCTAAATTTAATGCCGTAAATCCTATTTCATTTTTATGTAATGCACCAAGATGTCAATATGCCAGATCGTTCACATCAATATAATCTCGGACTCATGTTCAATCTATTGTAATATAACTATTGCCAAATATCTCTATGTACGGACGATGTCCCTTTGCGACACTAAATATATACGGCATTAGATTATTCGGTATTCATTTTGGATTTTCTCCAATCAGTCATGACTCATGAGATCAGATGGGATTAAAATATCGTAATGACATAACACTCCATCAGGCATGAATTGATAGATCCTCTAATATTTTTTCAATAACTATCTTTGTAGTCCCATAAGGATTCGTTCAATTAACTAAGTTATCCTCTTTATAACACGGTGCATTTATTCTATCATAAACAGTTGCTGATGAGGAAAATATAATATTTTTTACACTGAATTTTTCCATTACATGAAATAAATTTAAACTTCAGATGATATTATTATCATAATAATCTATTGGATTTATGCAACTCTCTCTAACTGATTTTAATCACGCTAAATGTATTACTGCCTCAAACTTATGCCGATTAAAAACTGACTCAAGAAAATCACAATTTCTCATATCTCATTCATAAAAAATCGGTTTATATCAAAGAATATTAAATATACCATCAAGATTACTTGAGTCAGAATTAATGAAATTATCCACTATCACTACGGAATATCCAGCTTGCTCAAATAAAACAACAGCATGAGATCATATATATCAAGATCATCAGGTAATAAGGATCATAGAATTTGTAAATTATAATTAAGGTATGGAAAGTCTAATTTTCAAAAAACTTATTAATGGAGGATTTCCTAGTTATTTTGATTTTTTTGACTAATCTCAATTTCTGAATTTCAAATATCTTTAATGATATATTCTTATATATAGAGCTATCTTAGTAATTAAAAACTTAATTACTTGCTATTAAAGTTAGATAGTCACTCTTGGCGAAAGCAAGATGAGTTTCAATAGTATTTGCTTTTCAATACAATTGACTATGTATCATTATTTAAATTTATTTAAAATTTTTATTAAAATAGGAGTTTTAGGGAGGATATTATCCTGAATATTTATTGATATAAATCCATTTGCATCTCATCATTTTTCTATATATTTTCTATTAAAATTTTTATTAATAATGCTCACTGTATAAACTATAGCTATGAGATGCTCATCTTTCGGCTCTCATTCATATACATGTCGAATAAAGTCCTCTTCAACTGATAGAATTGCTTCTATCTTAAAATCATTATCTTGTAATCAAATTTCTTCAGAAATCTCTCTTTTTAATGAATCAATATTTCACTCTCAATGTTCAATTTTTCCACCGGGTAAGTCATACATTCATGTAAATGGTCCTCTTCCTTTTTTTATTACTAGGATTTTATCCTTATATTTCAAGAGTGCATAAACTCAGACTCTTATGGATTTCATATTATTAGGGTAATTAATGGATAAATTTTAATAAAAATTATTTTTTTGTAAAATTTTAAAGATATCTTGCCATGTCTGATTATTTGTATCTGTGAAATTAGATTCATTAATATTCTTATGATTATATCATATATAGTATATCATATTGAAAATTAAATTAATCGAGTAGATAATATACAAATTATGCACTATTTCAATAGTTATTGAATCTTTTCATATATTATAAGTAAAGTCTTTATTTATTTTAAAGAACACGTCAATATCCCTGATTTTATTGAATCTAATTAAAAAGATTATGTAATCTTTTAATAAAATATTAAAGTTTACTCAATCAAAATCCACAAACTCAATCCCATTAAGATTATTTGGAATAATATTTCACTTGCATAGGTCATTGTGAATATTTCAATAATGCAAAGAAACATTTTGTTTTTTTATAGTCTGTATGGATCATACAAATAACCAGAATAAATAATCTAAATCAATGAATCATCCATATTTTTCGATATATCAACTTTTCAATATATTTTTTTTGAAAAATC
>JAYSPL010000113.1:0-1163 GCA_043722085.1 Candidatus Altimarinota bacterium
CTTCTATCACTTGGCTCGTTGTATAGTCCCCATTCTGTGCTGAGATAGCACCAAGACGACCGAATACACTACTTACGGGTGATGTTGCGAGACCAGGAATGACCCAAGTTGGAATACCTCCCGACATAGAGAGTATTTCTCCATCGGATCCAGCAATTAATCCGATCGTATCACCGATTCTGTTTAGTCATTTATTAAACGTCAATACATTCTCCTTATTACTAAACGTATTCCAATCCGTTGACGTGAGAGCTCCTGTAGTCGTAGAACTCGCACTGTTCATAGAGAGTTGTTGTCCTATAAGGGAAAGTCCATTGCTTGTACCAAGAGTAACCGCATCATGTGCTTGAGATTGTAATATAACAATAGCTCATGAAAGAGAATTAATACTACTATTGAGTCCAAGAACCACTCCAGAAAGAGTACTGAGATTCGATGCAGTGTTTGCGAGTGACCCCGATAAAGTAATATAATTGGTATTGACAGTATTAGTGAGTATAGCCATACTACTGATGGCACCATCTAACGATCCAGAAAGACCATTGACAGTACTCATTAATGTCGAAAGAGATCCTGAGAAAAGGAGTGCATTTGCGTTCGTAATGGCAAGTGATCCTGAAAGTGATGTTACATTTGCGATGACAGCATTAATACTCCCCGAAAGTACATTAACGGTATTCGTGAGTGTGAGCAGTGATCCTGAGAGAATAGCAACATTAATACTTGTATCCTCTAATTTTCCCGAAAGAGTATTGACCGTATTTTGCAGTGTTGTGAGATTCCCTGAAAGTGTAGTAACACTACTCGTCAGTGTAGAAATTACCCCAGATAGTATAGAGAGATTCGTGTTAGTATTGCTGGTTACTCCTGATAGAGTCAGATAATTCATTGCGACAGTTCCAGAGAGTGTATCGACTACCATACTCAGTGATAGGAGTGATCCAGAGAGTATTGAAATATTCGCATTGACTCCAGCGATAGATCCTGTAATAGAAGTTATATTGGCTTCAGTAGCATTGATTCGTCCAGAGAGAGTAGAGATCGTTGTATTGATTCCTGTTACTGTTCCTGAGAGAGCATTCTGTGCTCGCGCGTTCGTGAAGTAGAGATTGGTAGTCCCTTCTGTGAGGAGATCCGTTGTCTTAAGTCCGAATGCCGCATCG
>JAYSPL010000114.1:0-4290 GCA_043722085.1 Candidatus Altimarinota bacterium
TAGAACAAAGGAGATGTATCTGAGAAAATTAGTGGCTAAATTCTGTATTACTAAACTGGAATTTTAGAGGATATTTTTCCCACTGGGAAGAAAGGAGCCCTCCAGACTTGATGGATTTATCCGAGATAATAATCCTCAGATCATGGTGATGACCCTCCAGTCATTCACCTCAGATGATAGGATCATCAATCAAACGGGGCGAGATAAGAGCTTTGACGGACTATCCTATTTTCAGGCTCTCGCGAAGTGTGCTCCGATCGTTGTGATGGATGAACCACAAGAAGGGATGGATACTCCGAATGCTACCGAACGTCTCACGCAGTTGAGTCCTCTTATCACACTGAGGTATTCAGCCACTCACCGAAAAGAATATATCTATAATCGTCTCTATAGACTCACGCCATATGAGGCCTATGATCATCGAATTGTGAAAAAACTCGAAGTCCTCTCTGTAGTAGCGTCTCATGATGAGGCGAGTATGCGTATGATCGTGGAGAGTGTGGAAGCTGATAGCATGAAAAAACCCAGTGTGACGATGCACCTCTGGACTCTCACAGCAGATCGAGAATATGTGATGAAGTCTCTCCGAAATATCACCGAATGAACAGATCTCGCTCAGAGAACTCTCAATTCCGTGTACGCATGATATGTGATCGAACGAGTCTATAAGGAGCTCTCTATGGGATTCGGGCATAGTGGTGGAGGCAAGTGGAAAGTGAGATTCACCAATGGATATGAGATTGTTGTAGGGGAACAATGAGAGATGTATCGTGATTTTTTTCGTCTTCAGATGAAGTGGCTCATCTGGTCTCATTTTGCAAAGAAGAAAAAACTTGTTCCGCTTGGAATCAAACCTCTTGCTCTGATTTTCATAGATAAGGTCGATAACTATATTCAATCTGATGGACTCATTCGGACTCTTTTCGTAGAGGAGTATAGCCATGCCTATGAATCCGTATATGGACACAAACCAACTCCTCAAGAAGTCACCAAAGTACAAGGATCATACTTTGCTAAAACGGGAAAGTGAGACTATACTGACAGTGATGGAGCCATGCGAAGCAATAGTGAGATATACAAGGTGATCATGGAACAAAAAGAACAGCTCATATCACTGAGTGAACCTATAGAATTCATATTTACTCATTCGGCTCTCGGAGTCGGATGGGATAATCCCAATGTATTCACGATAGCAACCCTCAATCAGTCCCAGAGCTCAGCTCGCAAGCAACAAGAGATCGGTCGGGGGCTTCGTATCTGTGTGGATCAGACGGGCAAGCGTATCTATGATACAAGCGAAACAAAGGAATGAGAAGAGATCAATATACTCACAGTAGTTCCGAATGAGAGCTACAAGACATTCTCAGAAACCTATCAAGCCGAGACTCTCGAACAATATGGAGAATGAAAAACGCCACCAACTCGTGACGTCACACAGTGACAATCCAAAAAGCGAAGTGTCAGAAGAAAGGATAGTGTCTACGAGAGTGCGAGTTTCCGAGCATTCTGGTCTCGTATCGCGAGCAAGACTCGATATAGTGTTGCCTTCAATGAAGTAGATATCAAGCAAAGAGCCATAGAGAGCCTATCCGCAATACGAATACAACAGACTCAGGCGATTATCGAGCTCAATCGTATATCGAATATGACAGAGCAATGAATCACGACTATTCACGGAGGTGGTACCACCGAGATACTCTCCTCTGTATTTTCTTCTCTTGATATCGTCGAAGAACTCTCTGAGGTGACAAATCTCTCATATCGTACGGTGTTCGAGATTGTGAAGTGACTACCCAACAAGTGCGAGATTCTCCATAATCCACCGAAGTTCATCCAAGAAGCTGCCAAAATACTGAGGAAAATAGAACTCGAAGAGATGCTCAGGGCACTCACCTATACAAAAATAGGAGAGACTATCCCACTCACTGATGTCCTGTCTTCTTTTGATACATACAAAAAACTCCAACCGACACCAGAGCGAGGACTCTATGATCATGCGATGTGTGATAGTGGTATCGAGATGGACTTTGCTCGTGATACAGATACAGCGAATGAGGTAGTATGTTTCCTGAAGCTCCCTGAGAGCTACAAGATACCGACTCCTATTGGTAATTATTCCCCTGATTTTGGTATTGTTCTCAAGAGAAAAAATCTCCTAGAATGAACTGGAGAAGAGTTCTATTTTGTCATAGAAACCAAGGGAACCAATGATCTCGGAGATACGGGTGCACTCACTCCAGATGAAGTAATGAAGATCTAGTGTGCACAGAAACACTTCATAGCACTCGGGATGCCCACGACCGTGAGATTCGAGGCTCCGAGGCGGGATTATGCGAGTTTTGTATCGAGAATTTCGGTATAGGTCTTACTGTAAAAAAACAGATAGTTTTATTGTGTATTTGCAAGTTTCACTTGATTTAATTTACCTTTTTAGTAAATTACTTTGCATATAAATTAATTATTCATATAATGAAAGTACACTATCGGAATTCGAAGCTCAAAAAGCTTGCCGAAGATATACCAGCTCTCAAGAAAAAATATTGAGATCAGGCAGACAGGATCATACGAGTCATCAATATGTTGGAACAAATTGAGAAAATATCTGATATTCCAAAATGACAAAGCTTTCGTCCTCATCTTCTCTCGGCTCATACTTCCGACAAGCTCTTTTCTACAGATCTCAAACATCCATATAGGCTCTTATTTGTACCGAAAGGTGAATATAATAAAGATGATTGGGAAAATACCATCAAAGAAATCG
Organism: Candidatus Altimarinota bacterium; assembly: GCA_043722085.1. Lineage (GTDB taxonomy): Bacteria > Patescibacteriota > Gracilibacteria > BD1-5 > UBA2023 > JABFSX01. Next base: position 2,762 of record JAYSPL010000114.1, read on the forward strand.
AGATAGTAGAACTCTATATAGATACTCACGATAAGAAATTTCGATCAAGTAATTATTAACTTTTTCACCTATGCTAGCAAATATAATACATCCAGGATTCTACCTCCAAGACATACTCGAAAATATCCAAATGACTCAGAAAGAAGCCTCCATGAGACTCTGAATAGCAGAAAATCACTTGAGTGAGATGCTCAATGGAAAACGAACCATCACTCCAGATACAGCTCTCAAGCTCGAAACAGTATTCGGTGGAAATGCCAGTTATTGGAACAATCTCCAGACAAAATACAATGAAGTTGTAGCAAGAAAAGAACAAGAAGAGAATCTCAAGCTCCAGATTCCACTCCTTGAAAAATTCAAATCATTTTATCGAGACCTTGTAGATGCCTGAGCTTGTAAGAATACAAGAAAAGCTGAAGAAAAAGTAGAATCACTCCTTACTTTTTTTGGTGTGACATCTCTCGCTCAGATTGCTCCTGTATCGCAGGTTGCCTTCCGGAGATCCAACAAACACTTCATTTCTGATGAGTCAGTTGCTGCATGGCTCAAGCTTGGAGAACGAGCCGCAGATACGCTGGAAGTACAACCATTCGATAGAGAAAAACTCAGAAATGAGCTCAAAACCATCAGAGAGAATACTCAAGATGTTTCTACTTTTGGTTCAAAACTCATAGAGATCTGAAAGGCATGTGGTGTGAAAATCGTATTCGTCAAACATATCACTCATGCTCCTGTAAGTGGTGCAACGAGATGGATACAGGATACTCCTATTGTCCAGCTTTCGGATAGAGGGAAACACTTTGATACGGTAGTATTCACCCTCTTTCATGAATTCGGACATATACTCCTCCATGAAGGAGAGACATTCCTCGATGCTAAGGTAGCAGAACATGGAAAAGCAGAATACGAAGTGATGAAAAAAGAGCAAGAAGCTGATAACTTCGCAGAAGAATCACTCATGCTCTCACAAATTTTAGAGATCATAACCTCAGATACAGATATCAAGCAACTGGCAAAAAAGCTCCAGATACATCACTCGCTCATAGCAGGGAAGATGGCACGACTCACAGGAAACTATGCAAAGATGGATCATCTCAGGACCAAGGTTCAGATTTCCAGATAATACAGTTAAAAATATCAATTATGAAAATATTTATCGATGAAAGTGGTGATGTGGGCTTCAAGGAAGCATCAAGTGAATACTTTTGTGTAGCTCTTGTAATTTTCCATAATGATGAGGCTATTTATGATTTTCGAGAGAAGATGATAACATTGAGGAGACACCTGAAGATGAAGTCAGAAAATGAATTTCACTATTCCCATTTGCCAAAAAAGACAAAATATGAGCTCATGAATACCATTACTCAATGCGAATTCGATTTTTATGGTATTATCATACAAAAAAGGAAACTCATAGCTCATTCTATACGAGCTAAAATCCCCCCAAAATTTCCTATTTCCTCCTAGAACCCGAGGCTTAGCTGTGCGGAAAGATGAGGTTTTTGAGTTACTTTCTCAAGATTCCAGTG
>JAYSPL010000115.1:0-26942 GCA_043722085.1 Candidatus Altimarinota bacterium
ACGCAGTACCTGCTTCGTCTTACCAAGAGTAACCTAGAGCAGATATGGTTTTTGTTGGAATTTTGTCAAGCGGAAATGTGGGTAGTGTGAGTGATTACCTCTCTTGTAATTGTCAAATTTATTTTCTTACTTTTAATACTTTTTTGAATTTCCCTGATTTTTCATATAATCTCGAGCATATCTCACGATAATCTTCTGCTATGAAATCTCTATCCCTTTCTCACTGGCGAGACTCTATCGATCCGACTATCCTGAAACGCGGGCAATGATACTTCCAGGATGGTGCTGTATCTGATTTTGCAGAATACGATGTATGAGTCTACCAGGGATTCGTCGATGGATCAGAGACCTATACTATCAGGATACACTGTGATGGGAGCATGATCTCAGATACGAGCTGCACGTGTCCATATGACCATGGCGCTATCTGCAAGCACGTGGTCGCTGGGCTCTTTGCGCTAGAAATATTCATCTCGGAGTGAGATTATGATGTCTCTGAGACTCGACATGGTGGTACGCTAAAAAAATCATCCAAAAAATCAGGATGAAGAAAGACGATCAAGCAGAAACTCATCGAAGCCTATGATATTATCCCTTCAGAAAAACTCAGGGCATTCATCATCGAAACCTGAGAATACGATCGAGTATTTCGAGAGAGATTCCTTCGGCTCGTGAATCTCCAGTGACAGACATGAGACTTCGAAAAAGATAAGAAAAAATATACCAGTACGATCAGATCGAGCATCCGTGCAGTGATGACGCATGGATTCGTCGAATGGAATGATGAAGCGACCTGAGCAGAGTGAGCCTATAGTGTCCTCGAGTGATGCGAGTCATCTCTCGAGACGGGAAATCTCATCGACGTATGGGCAAGGTGTGCTGCTCTCATGGAGACGATCTATCCAGAACTCGAGAATATCGATGGCTCAAATGGGGAGTTCTCAGGAATACTCGAAGAGACAGAGCAAATGTTCCAATCATTGTGTGGAAAATGCATCCAAGAGAAGGATCTCGTCAGACAAAGCCTCTTCTCATATCTCATCAAGCAGATCCAGAGTCCAATCTATGATGGCTGGTCGATGTGGAGATTTTTCTCGAAGATCGCTATCATATGTGTCGAAACTGAGGGTGAGGAGACAGTACTCAGAAAAGCACTACAAAATATTCCTGATGATCGATATGATGCATCTACTCGTATCGAGCTCGAGATAGCTCTCCTCGAAAAAGTCGGGAAGAGGGAAGAAATGGAAAAACTCATAGATACGCACCTCGATATAGATACTTTTCGACATCGACGAATCCATGAAGCGATCGAAAGATGAGAGTATCAGGTCGCCAAAAATCTCTGTGAAGAAAAATTACAGGAGAAGGCCAATTGGAATCAAAAAATATGGCAAGCCTATCTCCTCAATATCGCGGGACTCGAAAAGGATACCGATACCATGAGAAAATATCTCGAACTTTTTTTCGTCGAATACACCGAGTGGAATTGCTATGAACAACTGAAGTGAATGTACGAAAGCCCCGATTGGGAAAAAAAAGTCAAGGAATTCATCGATGCAATCCAGAAAAAACCATTTTTTCAGAGAAGTATACTCCTCGAGATCTATAAACGTGAGGAGATGTGGACTGATTTCCGCACCTACCTCCAAGAGATATGTACCTCCAAAAAAATGGGAGTAGAGAACTGTCTGGGTATACTCGAAGCATGGGATGCCGAGATACAAAAGCACTGTGGTGATATCTACTCTCATCTGATTCTGACTCTTATTGATACCGGTCTTATAGGCACCACTGGACGATCGACGTATAAAAGCTATGCACAATGGCTCCGTCGTATCATAAAGCGAGAGGGAGAAGAGAAGATTACTCCTCTGATGAAAAGATGGCGAGAAGTCTATAAAAATCGTAAGGCGATGCTCGAAGAGTTCGATGAATTTCAGTAAGTCACTCCTTCAAAAACTCGCGATAGTTCTCCCAGATATTTCACTTATCGATGCGATTCTCACTATCAGAAAATTGGTCGAGAAAGGCATTCCGTATACCACTTCACGATAGAGTCAACTCGGCTACTGTCTTCATCTCACATACCATTTCACATAGAAAATCCATATATTTTTCGGTCAACTCCTCAATTGAATCTAAGTAATCTTGATGAAGAATAGCAGCTTCCCTGAGAACATACTCAGCCAGAACTATCATCCATAAGAGGCACGATAGAGAGCGACTTCCATACAACATTCAAAACTCTGGAAGAGAGATGGATAAACAGTTTTTATAAATGATGTTTGCAAGGAGAGGAAAATATTATTGCGACTGGATGAATCTATATGTTTCTCATATATGAAGTACCCGAAGTAGCTATATTCATATATCTCCCATATCGGAATTCTCAACAAATAACATATGAAATCTACTTTTCACGACTTCTTCATTTTCATCTATAAGCAAGCATACGCATGTATATTCTGAGGATTTCTCCTTGGAATGATTGTGATAACACGGTACTACTATCCCCTCGAATGAATGCTATTTCGATATGATTTTCTCTTTTTGAGTGCAATTTTTTTTCAGATCTTTCTGATAATTACAAGATTGGAATCTTGGAGAGAAATATGAATTATTGCCGTATTTCATATTGTTGCGACTGGTATGGAGGTATTCAAAACACATCCACAGATTGGATCATGGAGTTATCCTGAACCATTTTTGATTGGTATACTCAGTGTTCCATTGTTTGCAGGATTCATGTATTCAGCAGTTGGTAGCTATATTGCGCGGGTATGGCGAATATTTGCGTTTAGATTTGTGAATTATCCATCGCGCATATATACCATAATTATTGCCATGGCAATCTATGTGAATTTCTTCACACATCACTTTATTATGGATTTCCGCTACATTATACTCATTGGCATCCTATTCACTTTCGGAAAGACTCGTATTCATTTTAAGCCAGCCACAAGGTATTATTCTATGAATCTTGCATTCGGATTTTTATTGGTAGCAATTTTTATATGGTTCGCTGAAAATATCGCAACCTATACTAAAGTTTGGATCTATCCTTCGCAAACAAACATCTGGCATATGGTGGGGCCCGAGAAAATACTTGCTTGGTTTCTGCTTATGATTATCAGCTTTGTACTGGTATCTATGATCCATCGGCCACAACTATACAAAAATCATGAATAGTTATTATCTCTACATACTTCGTTGCGCTGACTCGACCCTCTATACTGGCATCACGACCGATCTCGATCGGAGAATTGTGGAACATAATACGAGTGAAAAATGAGCCAAATATACCCGCATGCGTCGACCGGTGGAAAGTATGTATAGCGAGGTATTTCTCTCAAGAAGTGATGCGTGTAAGCGAGAGTACGCAATAAAACAGATGACAAAAACACAAAAAGAAAAACTGATCACCAATACTAAACACGAGTAGCATCTTGGAAATAGGTCGAGCATGATGGTATTTTCATCTTCGCTCATCAATGGATACGCCTGAATTACTGTAATATAACAAACTCTATGAATCTCTACGATATATCAATCCAGAAACCAACTGGCGAAACCATATCACTCAGCGACTATCAGTGAAAGGTACTCCTGATCGTCAATACTGCTACCAAGTGTGGACTCGCTCCACAATTTCTAGAACTCGAAACCCTCTGGAATACGTACTCGCACAATGACTTCATGGTACTCGGATTCCCCTGCAATCAGTTCATGGATCAAGAACCCGAGACCGATGAGACTATGGTAGGAACGTGTAATCTCAACTTTGGAGTCACATTTCCTCTATTTGCGAAAATTGACGTTAACGGCGATAGCGCACATCCACTCTATGCATATCTCAAGTGAGAAAAGTGAGGCATCTTGGGGGATGCGATCAAGTGGAACTTCACCAAGTTCCTGATCGACCGAGAAGGAAATGTTGTCGAACGGTATGCTCCGACAACGAGTCCACTCAGTTTGAAAGATGATATAGAAAAGCTTATCTAGTATGGGCTTGGTATATATTGCGAAAAATTGTTATAGATGAGCTTTGAGAGAGTGATGGGAAATCCATGACTCTTCGACGATTACCTATACACTCTCATATGATCTCCGACATCGAGCATGAGAACTTCAGTATATCATCATTTTTCACGGAATACAATCCTGAGATCATCTCATATGGAGAAGGCTCGTTTCCCTATCATTGGTTCTTTGAGAGCATGATTAGCAAGGATTGGGTTATGTGGGTCATCTTGAAATGTATCTATTGTAGATTTTACCGCTTCTTTATCGGAACATGAGAGTCTTCGGAAAGCATCATAAAATTCTGGGAGATATTTGATATGCATAGAATATGTCTAGCTAATAGATTCAAGGAAAGTTCGATTTTCTTTTTTTGTAGAAAATGGTCAGTACGCCTTATCTTCACCTCTATCATATCGAGCCTCGATCTCATCGAGATGCTTCGCATACGCATCCGATACTTCATAGTATGGCTCTATCTTTCCTCCATGCTTCATCGTATTGGTAAGTGCAAAGGTAAAAAAAGTCGTGAAGTCCATATTCTGACTTTTTGCGAAAGAGTCGACGTGATTCTTGAAATCACGATCCATCCGTACTGTCGTAGTGACCTTCGATGGCTTTTTACTTGCCTGATTCGGTCATTGCGAAGGATGAAGCAATCCAGGGATTTTGGAAAGGAGAGTTTTCATGATATTTGATTTACGATGTATGTCTCTAGTATATCAAAAAATGATAAAAAGCAAAAAAAATCTCACCGAAGTGAGATGAGATTTTTCTTTTATAGTCATTTTAGATTTCTTTGAAGCTCTGATATTGGTGTAAAATCCATCGGTTATGTATCCGCACGAGTATAGAGATATTCTCACCATCATTCTTTCTTAAGTCCTGCAAGTATCTGTTCGACAGATTGTCTTGTGTAGAATTTTTGCAGAGCAAATTCATACCTATAACTATCTCTCATTACAACAAGCGGGATTCCTGTAGGTACTTGGATAATCTTCGAATTCTCTTCATCCACATCGAGCATATATACTTTCCTACCATTTTGGTCTCATTTATAAGATTCCTCATCGCAATATGAAACTATGGGAGCAAGCGACTCACCTCTGAACTCACCTGCATTTCATACGATTGGAGAGTCTACATCATCTATATCCTCACCATGATATACGACAAATGCGTGAGTGAGATCTATACGACTTCGTATAAGTTTTGCGATGTTGTCTATTCCTGTAGGAACAAGTACAAATCACTCTGATGGCTGAAATTATTTTTCGAGAAATTGCATAAAACTAAAGATATCTTGTATTTCTGAATTCGCCTAGTCATCCTTTTCATGCACTATTTTGTAGTTCGCTATCAACCACGTAAAGAGCACGAAGTCTCCCTTGAATACTATCCATGTGCCTATAAGCATTTCTCGGATTTCTCCTCCAGGAAGATTCTACAACTATATGGGAAAAATACTCTGTATACGTATCCTTATCAAGAAATTCTACAGTATAGGTATCTCGCTCATCTTGAGGAAGTCTATTCCAATCCATCAATCATTTCTGTATTCATATACAATTTGTCACTATCAAATCTCCTACGTCATCACATACTACTCAGTCTACTCACCCTATTCACATCTCGGAGAGGGCATCTATCTCTTGCAGAAGCATATCGATAGTATCTGAATCTTTTAACATTCACCAGACATTACTCTGGAAAAACTCACTCATTGTGATCTTTCGTGGCTCGAGGATTTCTCTTTCCTTGGGTGATACTTTTCTCCTATAAAGCTCTCCAAAAAGATGACCTAATTGGTGACTATTTGGATTTTGTCCATAGTGTCTTGCTGTAATACCGAGAAATGAATTCACTTCTCATACTGTCGTAAATGGACGGTACTCTGTCCCGTCGGGAAGAGTAAATCGTATATCCATATCGAGGATCTTCGTCACGATGTGACCAAGTGTAGTATAGAATGTCCACTCTCATCTTCCACCATTTTGTGCGAGGACACGTGCTTGTTGGAATTCTGGAGTATTCTCCATTCAGGAAAGTATTGGCTGTGGCATAATAAAAAGATGTAAGTATAGATTTATAGTATGTGTTTTTGTATATTTGTCAAAAACTCTCCCTTCCATTAGGGTCCCCTATAATCAATTTGAAACATAAAAGAAGAGCTCAATTTCTTGAGATCTTCTCATCTAGAAGAATTCTAGATGGCTTCGTTCCTCGCAACGACAGAAACTAATGATTCGATACTTTTCATTTTTACCTTTTCATTTTTAACTCTTAATCGTCTCCCTCACCTTGATATGAAGATCTCTGAGTTGTATCTCATCTACTGCAGTTGGGGCATTCATCATAGTATCCTCAGCTTTTCCAGATTTTGGGAATGCGTAGATCTCACGGATATTCTCTTCATCTCGTATGATCATGAGGAGACGATCAAATCCAAATGCGAATCCACCATGTGGAGGTACACCATACTGGAACGCGGTGTACATCGCACCGAACTTGTCCTTCACCTCTTGTTCCCCCTTGCCCACGATATTGAACGCCTTCACGAGGGATTCGATATTGTGATTGCGGATAGATCCCGAGAGTACCTCGTACCCATTACACGCGAGATCATACTGACAACCATAGATTGTGAGTGGATTAGGATTTCATTCAAAGGCTGAGAGTCCGCCATGAGGCATCGAAAACGGGTTATGTTCGAAGTCATACTTCCCATCATCCTTGAGTTCGTACATTGGGAAGTCCGTTACCCAGGCAAATGCAATCTCATCTCGATTCACGAGTGCGAATCTATCTCGACAGGCCAGGCGCACTCCTCCAAGGACTTTGCAAGTCGTCTTGTAGTCACCAGCGCCAAAAAATATCATGTCTCATACATTTGGAGCGAGTTTTTGCGATAGTGACTCGAGTTCATTACCATTAAAGAATTTGAGGATCGGAGACTTCGGACCGTCAGCTTCATAGATGATATAGGCAAGTCCTCCTGCTCAGAGTGATTTTGCAACTTCGGTGAGTGAGTCTATCTCTGATCGAGTGAGTATTTTCCCTTCGAGCTTCATCGCCTTAACAACTCCACCTTGTGCAACGGTTTTCTGAAAGAGTGAGAATCCAGAATCAGCGAAATCAGTGGTGAAGTCTTCGAAATGCATATCAAACCTGATATCTGGCTTATCTGAACCAAAAATGTTAACTGCTTGCTTATGCGTGAGACGAATAAATGGCTGCTCTGAAGCCCCTCTGATAAGGGGGGTGGGGGGGTTAGTACCAGATACGTCGGATCAAACCCCCTGTGTCCCCCTTATCAGGGGGATCGAAACATCGATACCTTTCTCTTCAAGCATCTTCCATATCCCTTCATACCCTCTCACGAGTTTCTTCGGTGTGATACCATTAATGAGATCTTTCGCAAAAGACTCAGCAACAGTAAATACATCTTCCTGATCGACGAAGCTCATCTCACAATCGATCTGATAGAACTCACACGAGTGACGATCCGCTCGAGGGTCCTCATCACGAAAACATGGAGCAATCTGGAAGTACTTATCGACTCCGCCAACCATGAGAAGTTGCTTGTACTGCTGTGGAGCCTGAGGAAGTGCATAGAACTTGCCTGGGTGCAGACGAGATGGAATGAGATAGTCACGAGCCCCTTCTGGAGAAGATGCTGTGAATATCGGAGTCTGCACCTCTAAGAATCCACTCGTTGTAAACCAATTACGAGTGAACTGATTCATCTCGGCTCGAAATGCAATCTTATCAAAGATACTCTTACGACGTATATCCAGATATCGGTACTTGAGACGGATCTCCTCAGAGGCTCCCGTATGTTCATTGATCTCAAATGGTGGAACCTCAGATCTTGAGAGCACCTCAGCACTCGTGATGATGACCTCTATCTCCCCTGTAGAGATCTTGGAGTTTGTCTGTCCTTCTGGACGAGCTCGGACCGTTCCTGTGAGTTTGACTACATATTCACTCCGAAATGTATCCGCTATAGTATGAGCACTAGCGTTCTCAGTAGGATCATAGACGGTCTGAGTGATTCCATAGCGATCACGAAGATCGATGAATATGAGTCCACCATGATCTCGGCGATTGGCGACCCATCCGGCGAGAGTGATAGTTTGTCCGATATGAGAAGCATTGAGTTCTCAAGCAGTGTGTGTTCGGTGCATAAGTGTAAAAGTTAACGTTAAGATAAGTTGATCCAATATCGCCTTCATTTCTTGCCATCCTTTTCAATATATCGCTCAAATACTCATCCATTCGCTTCGATTACCTTGGCTGATGCAATATTATCATCATCGCAAGTGATGCATACCCTCTGTAATCATACCCTTGAAGCCTCAATGAGTCATAATCTGAGCATTTCTTTTGCGTAACCCTTTCATCGTTGAGCTGGACAAATACCATAACTTATATGAGATCATCACTCTATAAGTTCTGGATGATCTGTATGATGCCATATTGCGATTGCTCAAAATATCTTTTTATCTTCCATAAGAAAAAATAATGAAGCAGGAACTCCAGGAAGTCTACCATTGTCTCGATCATTCTCAATAATTTTCAGAAAATCCTCGAAGGAGTCTCAAGCAAATAATCGATTTGGTGAAATAGGTATTTTTTCAGAGTTTCCCCATTTTTCTATCATAGTAATATACTCATATTTTTGAGATAAATTTGGAAATTCAAGACGAATCATAAAAATAAAAAAGCACACAAAATAAAATTTCATGTGCTTCGGTTCGATTGTATCGAAAGGTGCCACCGAGGCTCGTACTTGATGATGTGTTGTTGACGAAGAGTTTCGGCTCCGCAGGATTCTAGTGAGCTTTCGCTGTTCTTTCCTGAGCTCGTAGTTGTTGGCTACTCAATTGCTTTTTTTCTATGGAACTATACTATGGAAAACACTGGAAAAGTCAAACCATTTGCTAGCGCATACCTGATAGGCATCTTAGCAGAAGTAATATAATGAATTGATTCTGGAACCAGAATGTTACTAGAGCCGATGATGGGTTTTATTTTGAGATCTAAAAATAAGATTACTTAAGCAGAGCGTCAATTTTTTGATAAAAAGTGTCCATATAATAAAATCCTTCCAAAGACTCATATCTCAGTGTCTGAGTATTTATAAAGAGTACACCAGGTGTTCCATAGAGGCTATATGTATTCGCTTCCTTAGTTTCCAAATTAAATTCATTGAGGGTATCGGGATTCCTCATACATTGCATATATTTTGGAATAGAAATATGTTCACGTCGCAAAAATGATGGGATACGATTTACCGAATAAAGACGTACTCTACTCGCATGAAATACAGTATTATAAAATTTCACATACGCATCATTACCGGCAATATGTTTAATACAAATCGCTGCCATTGCCTTTTTTTCAGTATATTTATGATCAGCTCATCGATTATTTTTATATATATGACTTACGAGATTTCCATACTTAGCCTGTATACTTGGCCAAAAAGCAAGATTACTATTCAAGTTTATACAAGCTGGACATTCCATATCAGAATACCGTACTATCATGACATTGGCACCTGTATTTCATTCGATCACAGCACCTGATTTGATGGCATCAAATGCGATTTGAGATAAAATTCCAGTCTGAGCAGACGCGTAGACTGATCTCATGAAAAACGTAATAAGAAACAAAGAAACTAAAACTATTTTTTTCATATCCAAAAAGGTAAAAAAATAACACAAATAACACATTACATCCTTCTTTGTATCGAAAGGTGCCACCGAAGCTCGTACTTGATTATACTTTGATGACGGAGAGTTTCGACTCCGCAGGGTTCTACTATGATCTTGTCATGCTGAATGTATTTCAGCATCTTCATATTTTTATGAGATCCTGAATCAAGTTCAGGATGACGAAAACGGTTCTTCCTTGAGCTCGCAGGTGTTGGCTGCTCGATTGCTTTTGATATATCGATAATATAGAAAGAGGTACAAAAGTCAAACAGATTACTATCTCACCATCGGTATGATATCGACTGGCATAGGATATCCAAATCTACTCTGTACTTTGAAATTCTGAGTTGCCGTAGGAAATGTCGGATTTGAAAAGGATTGAGATTGTATCCGAGATATACCGATAGTATAGAGATTCTCACCAACATAGAGTACACGAGAGATAAAATGAGTCGAATAATTCCAGATATTATTGGCCATATACATATCTACCGTAGCATCTGACTTGCAATACTCAGGGATATATGACTGATAATCGGTATTGATTGGATCATATTGTGCACAATCTTTTTTCCATGCATCATGTATTGTCTGGGGTGTAGATAGATGGGTAATCCTGAACTTTTCAATAATACTTCCAGGAACTATAGAGAGTCCAACCATTCCTTGAAATGCTGATTTTGAGAGATAACTATTTTCTTTATTTCCAGCAGAAGTCATAAGGGTGACTGGCAAGAGAAGAAGATGCTTTTCTTTGTACCATACAAATACCTTTGGATTCTGCGTAGCATCAGAGGAAGATCCCATATCACCGAGGGTAAGTGTGGATTCACGAGTCGGATTTTTGACGTCACGAACATTGTAGAGATCTACCTTGATTCCTGCATTCTGGGTACCTCCCCATTGGTTTACTATTGTGTCATATCCAAGACCTATGAGACGATCTCCATCATATGGATGGAGATAGGTTGAGTATCCTGGGATTTTGAGTTCTCCGAGAATCTTTGGCGATTTTGGATCGGCGAGATCGATCACGAAGAGTGGATCAATCTGTTGGAACGTTACGAGGTAGAGTCTCTTTCCAATGAAACGACTCGACTGAAAGTTCTCACCCGGAGCAATATCTGAAAGTGAACCAATAACGGTTCCACTGGGATTGAGTACAGAGAGTTTGGTACTTGATACATTCGTACCACCTGACCAACTCGAGAGAGACGTTACAATACGGAAGTTACCACCTGCATCTTCATCCATGGAATACTGGTTGAGTGGAGCCCCTGAAACAGGTCGAGAATATATATAGCGAATATTTGTATTAGTGACTTCGAATCTGTGTACTAGAGTACTACTGGTTCCAGGGTTCCATATCATGGGACTGGCACATCGAGCATTGATGGGGCAGTGAGAAGTAGTATTTTGTTGCCACATATTTGCCGTGAGATATACAGAATCATGCGTTACATGGATCTGTCCAGCTTCAGAGAGAACCACTTGTGATGTTATTTTTGATCCAGGTATACTCGTATCAAACCTAAGGATTGAGGTGAGTGTTGGATTGATCGTAAACTGAGAGAGTGTACCAGATTTTGGAAGTATAGAACTCATTCCACTACAGTCTCCAATACCACGATTCGCTATAGTTCGCTTTCAGGCAGAATACTGCTGATCAATGATACGAGGAATCAGATTCTTGGAACTGTAGTCATATTGAGGTCTTGCCATCTTAGATGAAATATCGTAATAGCGATAGATAGGTGGCATCCAATATGACGTAGCTATTACCGCTGTCATGATACCAGTATCCGAGAGTCTTGTATCTGATAGATATCCATCTACTTCGATACTTCTGACAAGTCTAGCACGTGCAACATCACGAATCTCATAGAGCGCTATGATAGATTTTTGACTGTTATTATACCAATATGTCCAATAATTTTGGCTTTGAAGAGATTTTGTCGCCGTAAGAATGAGTTTATTTTTTGTAACATAGAAGTTGACTCCAGTATAATTTGAAGGGACCCGCAGTGTCTTCACACGAGCTAGCGTCTTGGCATCAAGGATGACAATAGCATGTTCTCATTCTTGAAACGAGTATACATATTTTCCATCAGTTTTTACGGTATCTGCTTCATCGATTCATCATACTTGTATATTGGTCTCAGATCTTGGCGTAGTATCCATACGAGACACACTTGGAACAAGAATTGTCTGTAGCACTGTGCCAGGCGTAGATGATCTCTCTTTTTCATAGAGATGAATATCATTATATGGGGTAGGAAGAATTTGTTTGAGCGTACTTTCGAATTCCTGACAAGTTGCGAATGTACTATATTCGAATTCTGGACCTGATTCAACAGGTGACGCAGAGAGAGTTTGTATAGATACGGCTGATAAGGATACAAGGATAGCTATAGAAAAATATCGAAGCATATTATAGTATATTAGATGATAAATAATTCCCTCTATACCAGAGACAATTATATTCAAAAATCGTGACAAGACAATGATAAATCTATACCGTTACTCGTTTAGGTATTTTTGGATGAGTTTCTCCGCAACAATGAGTCCATCAATAGCCGAAGATGTGATTCCTCCCGCATACCCTGCACCTTCTCCACTCGGATAAATTCCTCTGATATTAGACTCGAGGGATTCCTTGTCTCGAGTAATACGGACTACTGCGGAGCTTCGAGCCTCGAGAGCAATGAGTATTGCATCTGGAGAAGCGAATCACTTAATCCTCTTATCGACATCACGGATTCATCTTTTGAGTGCTGCCGTGATAAAATCTGGCAAACACTCTTCGAGAGAAGTCATTTTGATTCCAGGCAAATATGTCGTCTGGATGGATCTGAGTTTGGTCGATGGAACTCAAGCCAAAAAGTCTCCAACGAGTTGCGCTGGTGCATGGTAATTGCTACCACCGAGGATAAAAGCCTTTTCTTCCCACTTTCTCTGAAATTCTATTCCGGCGAGTGGATGATCAGATCCAAAGTCCTCAGGCGTCACTGGAATCATCAGGGCCGAATTAGATATCCCACTATTTTGGCGATATTCACTCATCCCATTGATACAAAGTCTGCCATTTTCAGAAGATGCCGCAACCACATGTCCTCCGGGACACATACAGAATGAATAGACCGTACGAGTATCAGTTCCATGCGTGACGAGCTTATAACTTGCAGTTCCGAGTTTTGGACTCACGCATGCATCACCGAATTGGGAACGATTGATCATACTCGCGTCATGTTCGATACGCACACCCATAGAGAATTCTTTTGGCACCATCTTGAGTCATTTTGCGTAAGCCATCTCGTACGTATCACGAGCTGAGTGTCCGATCGCAAGAATAAGCCTATCCGTCTCTATCGTCTCATTTCCATTGACAATGATTCACTTGAGTACTTTATTTTCTATGATCATATCAGTCATACAAGTACTAAAGCGAATATCCGCACCAAGAGAAATAATCTTCTTTCGGAGATTTCTCACAACCAGCTTGAGCTTATCAGTACCAACATGTGCCTTCGCCGTATAGAGAATCTCTTCTGGAGCACCTGCTTCAACGAGCTTCTCAAATACATACTGACTTCGTGGATCATTGATCATCGTATAGAGTTTTCCATCAGAGAACGTGCCCGCTCATCCTTCTCCGAATTGGATATTAGAATTACTATTCAATGTTCATCCTTTCATAAACAAGCCCACATCAACTAATCTTCCTTCCAATGCTTTTCATCGTTCGATGATAATTGGATTGAGTCCAGCTTGTGCGAGTGCGAGTCCAGCAAAGAGTCCTGCTGGGCCCGTTCCGACGACCACGGGACGCTTTCTCTCTTTGTTTTGGGGAACGAGAGGAATATCGTAGACGAATTGTTCAATATACTTGGCCTTATGCTTGAGATGATTTGGCTTGGTAAGGTTGATATTTTTTTGCTTGAGATCGACATCAACACTATAGATAAATAGGATATTGCCCTTATCTCGTGAATCAATTGATTTTTTTACAACGACATATGAGAGGATATCTTCTTTTTTTACCTGGAGGATTTTCTGTATTTTGTCTCATAGGATTTTTTCATCGTCCTTGAGCGTTAATTTGATTTCTTCGAGTCTGAGAAAAGTATTCATGGAAGTTACTAAAAAATTAATATGGGAGCCCTTATATCTACTCTACTAATCTTTTAAAAAAGATTGACCCGGATAGATGAGTCACTCAAATATATGCCGTAGGCGTGCCATATCGGTCGTCTGATTACCAGTAACTACCGCAGACCAAGTCCAATAGGCATAGCGTCCCTCACTCGTGATATAGCTATACGCAAATGCCAGTGTTGTATTCTTTTTATCAGTATTGTAATGAGAGTACAATACGCCTTTTTGTGTAGGACTCAGTGAAACGGTTACTATTTTTCAGGCGTCGATACCAGATTTGATACCGAGCGCTATATAATCATTCCAAGTTTTTACGGTGCCAAAATCCGTACCGAGTGCCGTAGAGAGATCAGAGAGAGAATCATACGTTTTTCCTTCTATAACCGCACTGATCCACTGTCATGAAAGAATGGTGAATCCAAGAAGGATGGATTCTGTTCCGAGTGAATCGATTGACCGGATAACTCGTATATCATTTCCGGTATGTGGGAGCGTGAAAAATGGATTTGAGTGGGTATCCTTGAGGAGATAGGGTGCTTTAAATGTAATTTCTTTTTTTAAAAAATCCATCGCCCTCTGGAGTGACTTGTGGTCTTTTCGAGCATCAAGGTAGTCAATATCCGCATAGCAAGCATCATATTTTTTATAATAGAGAGTCACACCTGGTTTATAAGCCTTACTCGATGAATAGATCGTAAGAAAATCATTCTCATCAGTTGACTCTATATTCCAATCTGGGTAGAGTTCTCTCTCTGAAACTAGTCCATCGAGTCGAGCCTTCCAGCCAGGAATACCACCAGCATCATCCGTACAGGAAATAGTAAAATGAAGGCGATCATACCTATCGGAAAAATTCCAATTGACCATTGTATTATCTTGACTAATTATACTCGTCTTGAGCATAAAGCCATATCGGCGCGGATTTTTGATAACGAGATCATTCCAAGAATAGATGGCCGTATTTGGGGTATAGGACTGATTCCTCTTGAGAAAATTTATAAATGATGGATTTCGGCTTCCTGTAAATATTTCGTAGTTACTGGTTTTTTTACCAAGGAATTCAATAATTCGTTTCACGGGGATCATATATCCAATCGAAGCATTATCCGAAGCCACTGCGGTGGGAATGCCGAGAAGTTCTCAAGAATTATTAAAGGCACCTCCCCCTGAATTGCCATGATCGATACTTCAGTCAATCTTATACATGGTCTGTTCATATCCAGCGATTTTTCCCTCAGTACGAGTGATCGTCTCTCCACCAATCCCAGGATATCCATACATAGACACATAGGAACCAATCGCAATCTTAGAAGAGGCGAACGTAAATGGAGTGAGTGACTGGGTATGAGAAAATTCTAGTATCGCGAGATCCGCAACGCTATCATACGCAATCAGCCTTGCTGAATCATGGCATACTGGTACTTTTTCAAAATCAGTTGAAAAGCAGACTTCATAGAGTCCCGTTGGCACATCATCCTTACCGAGAATCACATGGGCGTTGGTCAGGATACGGGAACGTCCAATAGCTATAGCGCTTCCATAACTCGTAAATACAAATGAGCCATTACTCTCAGCGGTATAGGTTTTTATCTTAATGATATTTTGTATAATATCCGATTCTGCTGCTGAGGCCGAATAGCTCAGAAAAAGAAGTGTAGTCAGACTCACGATAGCCACACATATGCGTGATATCCAAAAATACATACAATAAAAACGGGTAAAAGACTCTAACTATAGCTCACTACGCGTCTAGAATTCCATCTATAACCGGAAGGATTTCTGCGTCATCTTCACCTCATCCGAGTGATACTGCCGCAGATGTGAAGGCGTCATCCTTGTCTTTCAGTTTTCCAAATATAACTCATTGCGTTGTTCTCCCCGTGATACGAACTTCGGCGAGAGGAACTCGGATAGTTTGACCAGATTTTGAGATGAGGATCACACTGTTGCTTGCTTTTTCCTCAGTTGTGAGGGTAAACGCCCCAATAATAGATCCGGTTTTTTCAGTAGTTGCTCATACCTTAATCCCCGAACCACCTCGTCCCTGTTCTCGATAGTCTTCGAGTGCAGAGATTTTTCAGATACCATTACTCGAAACGGTGAGAATATACTTGGCATCCTTACCAGCCACACACCCTTCGATGAGGGCATCGGTAGAAGCTACCTTCATTCCACGGACTCAAGCGGCCGCTCGACCCATCACACGGACATCATTCTCGTCAAATTGGATTGCCTTTCCTCCTCGAGAAACCAGGAGGATATTGTCATTACCATCGGTCACTCGTACCCATCCAAGTGTATCCCCTTCATGTGGCTTCATGACAATGAGACCACTTGAGCGAATATTTGCAATATCAGATATATCGATTCGCTTTACGACAGCGGCCTTTGAGATCAAGAAGAGGTGCTTGCCAGGTATGTTCGTCAGATCGAGGATTGCAGCAATTGACTCCTCTTTGGCAAGGGAGAGAAATTGTACGACTGGCTGCCCTTTCGCCGTCCTCTGCATTTCTGGAATCTCATATGTTGGAAGTCGGAATACTCTGCCTGTATTCGTAAAGAACATGAGGGTATTGTGATTTTTGGTTGAGAGAATCGTATCGATCTCATCTTCATCTTTCACGGCCATGGCAATTCCCTTGCCGCCGCGACGTTGCGTTCGAAATGCAGAAGCCTTCACCCGTTTGATATATCCATTCTTTGACATCGTCACGACCACATCCTCATTCGGGATGGTATCGGTCGGATTGAATTCTCCAATAGCACCCACATGGACTTCGGTACGACGAGGATTGTCATACTTTTCTTTGATCTCGGATAGTTCATCACCGATGATCATAGCTACACGAGAAGGTGTATCTAGTATATTGCGAAGATCTGCAATAAGTGCAAGTTTCTCAACGAGTTCATCTTCTATCTTCTTGCGTTCGAGACCAGCGAGTCTCTGGAGTTGCATTTCGAGGATGGCAGTTGCTTGTTTTTCAGAAAGAGAAAAATTGGACATCAAGGCTGCATGTGCATCTTCTCGAGTTTTTGAATCTCGAATAGTACGGATCACCGCATCGATATTATCGAGGGCAATCTTGAGTCCTTCCAGGATATGAGCACGAGCCTCCGCCTGCGCGAGCTCGAAGCGGGTACGACGAGTGATCACCTCTCTTCGGTGTTCGATAAAGGCGATGAGCATCTCCCTGAGATTGAAGAGTCGAGGTTGGAGACCACGATCGGTAAGCGCAATCATGTTATAGGAGAAGCTTGTTTGCAGTGGAGTGAGCTTGTAGAGTTGGTTAATGATCTTTTTCGGAAATGCGTCCCGCTTGAGATCGAGTACTACTCGAACTCATTCACTACTTGACTCATCTCGAATATCAGATACTCCGATGATGATCTTTTCGACTACGAGTCCTGCAATCTTTTCGACGAAGTCTTTTTTATTGAGTTGGTAGGGGACCTCACTGATCACAATCATATCACGACCCGCCTTTCCCTCTTCGATGCCAACACGACCACGCATAATGACGGATCCACGACCACGTGTATAGGCTTCGATGATATCCTTTTTATTATAGATAATTCCTCACGTTGGAAAGTCGGGTCATTGTACAAATTCTACCAATTCTTCAATCGTTACGGTATCTGGTGCTTCATGATAGAGGAGGAACTTGAGCGCGTCAATCAGTTCACCGAGATTGTGTGGTGGGATATTGGTGGCCATACCAACCGCAATACCCATCACTCCATTGAGGAGAAGATTCGGGATACGCGTTGGGAGAACAGTAGGTTCCTGCGTTGAAGCGTCATAGTTATCTCTCCAATCGACCGTATCCTTATCGATATCTGCAAGCATGAGTTCTCCGAGTTTTGCCATCTTTACTTCCGTATAACGCATCGCAGCGGCATTGTCTCCATCCATCGAACCGAAGTTTCCTTGTCCATCAACGAGTGGATAACGGAGTGAGAAGTCTTGAGCCATACGAACCATAGCGTCATATACAGAGGTATCACCATGTGGATGATACTTACCGAGAACATCACCGACCACACGAGCCGACTTCCGGTACTTTCCAGTAGCACGAACTCACCCCTCATACATCGCGTAGAGTACCCTGCGATGTACTGGTTTGAGACCATCACGCACATCAGGAAGGGCACGAGAAACAATGACTGACATCGCATAATCAAGATAACAGGTTTCCATCTCATTAACGAGTGAACGATCACTGTCTCCCTCATAGCTCATCCCTATCATAGCTTTCGGTCCTGCGTTTTCAGGAGGTCAATTGTGTCACGCTGATGATTGAAGTATATCAGAGGGTAAGGATTCAAGAGCATCATCTCGTTCAACGATCCCATCATCGTCTCATGATTTTGATTGAAAAATATCGAGATCTTCGGGAGTTTCTGTTGGTTCTGACATAGGAATGATACATTAAAAAATCCCATCCAGTATATAAAAAAGAGGGGCTTTTGCAAACAGAAATATCTCATTATCACCGAGATGTTTGGTTTCTGTTGTATGCTAATTTTTATTATAGCTACTGCTATTTCCGAGAGTGACCCCCTGAGACCATGAACATCTGAAAAAGAAAATCATAACTCACCGTATATACAGGAAGTTCGTTATATCTCGCCATACGAGTGCTCGTATGAGAAAGGATAAAAAAAATCCGCCGAAGCGGATCTCTCATCTCAGGAAATCAAAAGCCAAAAGGGACAAAGAGTCTATCGGGAAGTATTCCAAGAGATGAACAGAACTGACCCACCACTATTCCAAACACAGTAATGATGCTCGTGATACTCGTGAGAAAGGAGATAGAGAGCATATGTATTATCATTGTCATAAGGATCACTCGAACGCAGGATGCCGTCACCACGACGCAATACTTTACTATCGGAAGCACTGAAATAGCCACTTTGCGAGATACCCATTTTTTTCATCGTATCGATATTAGACATTCATTTATGGGCCGTATAAAGCGTATGGAGATCACTGCTAGAGAGAATATCTCCTCACATTTCACCGGCGAGCCATTGTCCTCATTTTTTATTCCAATACCATATTCCCTCCATGAGCCAACATTGCATCTTCTTTGGATCTTGTTGTTCAGGGAAATAGGGATTATTTCTATCGTAGATTATTCCTCCTGCTTCAGTAAATGATGTTGGTGGCCTTTGTCTTTGGAGCCATCGTTGAGAGATAACTGTTTTTCAGCTGAGATGGATCATCGCCTCTCGTGGGAGTTTTATACTATCAAGACCAGTATTTCTTCAGCTTATCACCGCAGTCATTCTATGACGCGAATCTTGGAAGACTGTACGGATACTTCAGAAAATAGGGATGGGCCAACGTCTTCAGGACTTGTCATTATATTCAGAAGTTTGTATATTTTTCATCTATGCCATTATGAAACAGTAAAAATTAGTATAGTATGTGAGTTTTGTGTACAAATCGACAATATCTAATCACTCATACCTCACTAGCATTAGAGGTCCGAGAATCCAGCCTGATTTGGATTCATTGTGGAACCATCGATATAGGTGTCATTACCACTTCCAAAAATCTGATTCATGAGGGTTTTGATAGTATGAAATATATTTTGCGGTGAAAGGTATTGATGAGTTCCGAGTCCAAGCATTTCTGAAATTTTCGGAGCTACAAATATCGCAATAACAATCACGATAATACCAACTACGGCATATCGAATCGAATTAATAGCAGGCTTTACCTTTTCATCCTTACCACCAGAGAGGATCAGCATGAGCCCACCCCAAACAATGAAGAGGATAGAACAGAGTCAGGCTACCAAAACAACGAGTGATACACCAACTCGAATTATATCAGCAGGAGTATATGCGCCAGAAGATTCTATAAGGGATCCTGCTGCGGAAGCTGATTGTATAAAGTTGAAATCCATAATTTTAAAGGTTGGAGAAATCAGAAGTACCCACATCATTTTTTGGAACGAGGGGTATGGAACCTGAGTCAAGATTGACGTCAAATATTCGGGCAGAAATCTCAGATATAGTACTAAAAATAACTCTTGGGGTCGCATACTCGGGATATGGGATGCCGATCAATCTCATGAGAAGTGGAGAGACAAAGAGTACTAACATCAAGAAAAAGACCCCAATAATTGCATGTCGAATATGATTGACGGCAGCCTTCACCTTCTCCTCATTCCCCCCCGAGAGGATCATTAGAAATCCTCCCCAAATCGAGTAAATAACCATCGCCAGTGTTCCGAATATCACCACTATCGCAATAGCATAGCGTATGAGATCTTCGAAATCTATAGTAGAAAAAGTATTCATGGAAGTGATTATACCAAAAGCCGAGTAAAAGTAAAATTTTTATACCGAAACAAGTGTATCATCATCTTCCATAATTCGGAGATTTAAGCGAATTCATTTTTTAGCACCAAAAACACGGAGTACCACACGGATAGAATCGATGGTTTTACCACCTTTTCCAATGAGAGATCCCATATCAGTAGGATCAATTCGAAGGGTAAGTACGGTACCGAGCTCATCTTGTTTTTCCAAAATTTGTATTGCAGCCGTATGGATCACGAGATGAGAGACAATACAGTAGAGAAAATCAGTAGCGTTCATACAGTGAAGTGAAATGAAAATAATATTTACATGTCTTTCAAACGAAGTATCTCTAAAAATGTAGTCAAAAATGATTATAAAATCCCTCGAAACATCGAGGGAAAATAATTATTTTTTTGCAATTATACGAGCCATGGTATCAGAATACTGAGCCCCATTTTTGATGTATCCAGCCGCTTCAGTCATATCCATATCAAGAATTTTTGTATGTGGATCATATGATCCAAGAATTTTGATAAAACCATGCTTGGCAGCTTCACGGTGTTCAGTCAGAACAACACGATATTTAGCGACATGCTTGCGACCGACACGGGAGAGACGAATCTTCAACATAAGAGTATATGTTAGTATATAAATTTTTAAGTACTTGAGTTATGGTGCCCAGGACGGGGCTCGAACCCGTACTCCCGAAAGGGAAAAGGATTTTAAGTCCTTCGTGTCTACCATTCCACCACCCGGGCAGGAAAAGTAGGAAAGTATTCTAGAGAATACCTTTTTTCTTGAGGGTTTTGATAGCCTTAGCCGAGAGACGAAGACGAACCACCATACCTGTTTGAGGATCTTTTATATTTCTCCAAAAGAGATTTGGATAAAATCGGCGTTTTGTATGACGCATTGAGTGAGAAACATTGTTTCCTACTGCTGTTTTTTTACCAGTGAGTTGACAGACGCGAGACATAATATTTTTAGTTAGGAGTTATGATCTATAGGTTATGTCTTATGAGAGAAATTGTAGAATTGTATTACTCATTATCCATAACTTATCATTGAGTTACATTACCTTGATTTCAACTCCTACTCCAGATGGAATATTAATTGACTGAAGGAGTTCGAGAGTTTTAGGAGTTGGATCCATAACATCGATAAGACGCTTATGACGACGTATTTCAAACTGTTCACGGGCATTCTTATTGACGAATGTCGATCGATTGAGGGTTATTTTTTCAATTTTTGTAGGAAGAGGTACTGGTCCAACGACGATAGCTCCACTCTCCTTGGCAGTTGCAACAATTTTTGCAACAGCGTCATCTACGAGTTTATGTTCAAATGCCTTTACGATAAGACGAATTTTTGATGTAGAAGCACTTTTTTTAGTAGCCATAAGAATAATAGAGAAATAAGAATGTAAGGTCTGACCATGTATCCGAAGATACATGCAATGACATATACTATGGTTCCTTCAGGTTTAGTGAAGGAATAATGAGTATCTTCTCCATCCCGAGTTGACTCGGGATGAGAGAAAAAACCAATTATGCAAGTACTTTTGCAACGACACCAGATCCAACCGTTCGTCCACCTTCACGAATCGCAAACCTGAGACCTTGATCCATCGCAATTGGAGCACCAAGCTCAATGGTCATCTGGATATTATCACCAGGCATAACCATTTCGACTCCCGCAGGAAGTGCAATAGAACCAGTTACATCAGTAGTTCGGAAGTAGAACTGAGGCTTGTATCCTTGGAAGAATGGTGTATGACGACCTCCTTCATCCTTCGTGAGTACGTATACTTCTGATTCAAACTTAGTATGAGGCTTGATAGATCCTGGTTTCGCAAGAACTTGTCCACGCTCAACATCAGTACGTTCGATACCGCGGAGAAGAATACCAGCGTTATCACCAGCTTGACCTTGGTCAAGAAGCTTATGAAACATTTCGATACCAGTAACCGTAGTTTTCTGAGTATCTCGAACTCCAATAATCTCAACTTCATCACCCACCTTGAGAACACCCTGTTCGATCTTACCGGTTACTACCGTACCTCGACCCTTGATAGAAAATACATCTTCAACTGGCATAAGGAATGGTTTATCAAGTGGACGATCAGGAACTGGAATATAGGATTCAATTGCTTCAAAGAGTTCAATGATAGTTTTAGCTCCGTAAGGCTTCTCCATATCTTCTGGATTTTCCAGAGCCACAAGACCAGAACCTCGGATAACTGGAAGGTCATCACCAGGAAAGTCATACTTAGAACAGAGTTCGCGAATTTCCATCTCAACGAGATCAAGCATCTCCACATCATCTACCATATCACACTTATTCATGAACACGACAATGTAGGGAACACCCACCTGACGAGCCAAGAGAATATGTTCACGAGTTTGTGCCATAGGTCCATCAGTTGCAGCAACGATCAGGATCGCAGCGTCCATCTGAGCAGCACCTGTGATCATGTTCTTGACGTAGTCAGCATGTCCTGGACAGTCAACGTGAGCATAGTGACGAGCCGCGGTAGAGTATTCGATATGAGCAGTATTGATAGTAATACCGCGTGCCTTTTCCTCTGGAGCAGCGTCAATCTGATCAAATTTGAATGCAGTACCTCCGTATTTCTTAGAAAGAACGAGTGAAATACCTGCCGTAGTAGTAGTTTTACCGTGATCAACGTGACCAATAGTACCAATATTGATATGTGGTTTTGATCTATCAAAAGCTTCAGCCATAATAATGAAAATAAGAAAAAATAAAAAGTGAACTAATTGTATGGAAAAACTAAAAAAAACAAATATTATTTCTTAGTTTTACGCATTTTTTTGTCGATACGAATCGTAGCTTTTTTGAGCTTTTTATGGGCGTAGGTAGTGAGTCGTGGCATAGTAGTGAAATTAGTGTTTTAGATCTTAGCAATGTTGATTGCGTATTTCTTGAATTTTGCAAGAACTCTAGTCATAGCATTTTGGAGCCAGAGCGTGTTCCCTTCGAATTCAATTCGCTTTATCAGCGTTTTGTAATGCTGTATTGCATGGCCGATTTTACCACCAGATTTTGCTCCTTTTCGATCTACTGCGTAGACCATATTGTGTGGGCGTTTGTTGCGGAGTCACATAGGGAATTCAAAATTAAAGATTAAAAATTTATTGAAATGTATACCATTGGTACAAAGTATGTACACATCCAATTTGCTGAAGTTTCGATTTGAATCTTGCATTTTGTCCCATTACATGGGATGCATTGCAATAAATCTTGAATGTATTATGGTGGAGCCTAAGGGAGTCGAACCCTTGACCTCCTGCGTGCAAAACAGGCGCTCTAGCCAACTGAGCTAAGGCCCCAAAAATGGGGATAGAGGAATGCAGTCTATATTTATTTATAACATATAGAATAGCAACTTGCATGGACTTTTCTTCATACAATGAAGATGAATGGCGGTGCTGACGAGACTCGAACTCGCGACCTCTGCCGTGACAGGGCAGCGCTCTAACCAACTGAGCTACAGCACCATTTTGGATTATTCGAGTAGATTTTGTGTACAAAACATACTTCGAAATGCGAGCGGAGTATATATAAGTTTTGATAAAATGCAAATCGATTTTTTCCAATTCTTATTCTCCGATCGTTGAGTGGATATACTTCCATGAAGCAAGGAATGCAGAAACAGCTCCAATAAAGGCAAACAAAGGAATAATGAGCCAAGCATTCGAAAGAAAAATTCTTGAAAAATCTGATAAAAATGGAATAAAATCAACAAAAAGAGACTGGGAGCGCATCAGGATAATAAGTCCAATAAATGTAAGGATAGCAATACATGAGGCGATAATAGCATAGAGGGTTCCCTGAAGAATGAATGGCCCATAGATAAATGATGCTCGCCCTCCAACGAGTTCGATAATACGGACTTCATTTTGAAGAAAAAATATAAAATTATGGATTACCATATAGATCACAATAGCCACTGTAAATACAAAAAGACCAAGAAAAATATACACCGTTACCTGAAGAATATTGAGCATTTTTATAACGGAAGTGATGCGCTCATACTGACTCCGGTAATCAAGGAGTTTTTTATCTAATGTACCCTGGTCATACTGCAGGAGATCACGGAAACGACCGATGTAGGTGTTGAGTGCAGTATATTGATTGATATCGATATTTGATACTCTGACGCTGTTTGGAAGCGGATTAGAGTCACTTTCTATCAGGCCTGCAAGGTCTGGATTTCGAGTCGTGAGGAGGAGGAATGCTTTTTCACGAGAGATATAGTCAACCTGAATTCCAGAAAAAGAATGCGTAATACCTGATAAAAATTCATTCGAACGAACCTGCGTGTTATCAAACCCATCTTGAAAATTGATACTAATAGAGATACGATCATTGATGCTCGTGATAAAACGATTCGTCGAAAATATCACAAATATGAGTATATTCACAAAAAAAACAAGGAGACCAATGATCAAAATAGAGGAAGCCGAGAGGAAAATATTGCGGAAGATATTTCGGAGAGCGTAGCGGATGAGCTGCATAGTGTATGAGTGATGATATGAGAGTCTCCGTCATCTCGACAGAGTTGGTTCCTTGGCAATGACGAGAGATCTGGCTCTGTATTGCCTGAGTTTATGAACTGATTATATGAAAATATGAGAAAAAGCGAGGAGAAATTTGACAAGAAGAAGAAGAAGAAGTGGTATTATTTTTTGGTATTATATATCTAAACACATCTAAACATGCCTACCTTTGAACAATGCAAGAAAACTGAAGCATGAGTAGCACTACCAGATCATCTTTTTACTAAAAAGGAAATGGAGGCTATCATCCTGGATTGTTATTTGCAGGTTGGTAGTGTAAGTGATTATGCTACTCCTGGTTTGGCGATGAAGAATTTTGGTATCCTCGGATGGGATAGTGAATTTAGGAATTGATGCATTTTTTTAGAATTTTATATTCCTCTAGAATCATGAAATAAAATATGTTTCACTTTTAAAAAAGCAAGAAAACTGATAGCTGATTGAACGCCTGAAGTGCTAAATCTTGAAGCAGATGGGAATGATAAGATCACCGTAACTATATCGATATTGACTCACAATAATCAGGAGGGAATATCAGTTGAAAATGAACAAGATAAAACAGATTATGTACAGTTTCTTCTGGATAAATTACAATCAGCAAGAAGGGCACAATCTAACGTACAGAGTAAGAGATTTCAAGGTACAATGAAATGTACAGTACAGGGGATTTTACGAGAGGCGAGGAAAGCACCTGGAAAAAATGCTTAACTAAAAAAATACTCAAGAATTGTTATAGAAAAATCCATTCCAATAAGAATTGGAAGGGATTTTTGATATTTCGGTGGTGGGCGATATAGGATTCGAACCTATAGGTAGACATCATCATGATGCCCTACATCGAGCATGAGTACTTGTACATAATCTCATCTCTCAATGAAGATAATTCTGAGATCATCATGAACACTGATCGATCGTTTTCCTGACATCGGAGCTTCGAGCGGATGATTTCGAAGAGAAGGAGCATTAGGATGTTCTCGAAAAAAGAATACTGTTTCTTTTACAAGTTTTTGATCATTTCGAGAGAGTTTTCTAAATACTCTCTCGAATGCAGAAGTTGTTTTGATAAGCATACTTATTTCATAAGGGTATTAAAGTATACCTCTAATTCCTCTTTTGTGGAAAATGGTCACGCCGCCTGCTCTTCTCCACTATCTACGCGAGCGATCATATCATCGAGATACTTATTGTATGCTACAAGCTTGGGATCATACATCTGTGTGGGTGTCCCTGAGTGCTTCACTTGAGTCAGTGTGATCGTGATGAAGGTAGAGAGATCTGTTCCTGCGAACTCAGCATACTCTCGAGCCCAAGACTTAAGCTCTGGATCAAGTCGTATAGTCGTTGCTACCTTTCGTGGTCTTTTGGTTGTAGTAATATTTTTCATATTTTGAGATTACATTGTACGTCTATTGTAATCCTATCTTTATATTTTGCAAACAAAAATCCCTACTTTTTCAAGTAGGGATTTTTCTTTGTATTTCGGAAATGGTGGGCGATATAAGATTCGAACTTATGACCCTCTGCGTGTAAAACAGATACTCTAACCAACTGAGCTAATCGCCCGAAAATAATGCAGTGAAGTGAAGTAGGAATTGCGATGGTGGATCATACTAGATTCGAACTAGTGACCTCTTGGATGTCGACCAAGCGCTCTAACCAACTGAGCTAATGATCCAGAGAAAACGAGGAAATGATCATATAGTATCAGATCACATGTAACATGGTGCCCAAGACAGGGATCGAACCTGTGACCTTCGCCTTAGAAGGGCGCTGCTCTTCCACTGAGCTACTCGGGCAAAAGTGGAACCACTATTAGTCAAATAGAGTCATGCATTGAGCCAGAAGAGCATATCTAGAAAGAAATAGAAGTCAAAGGATTCTATGAAAATGAATCTTCATAGGTTTTCTATACAAAAAAATTCTTGAGTATTATTCAAGAATCTAATTGTTATGATCTATAACACTCCGACGAATCATAGTTTTTTAATTTGATGAGCTTCAATATTTCTATTGATTCTCTGTTTTCTTTTGTTCAAGATCTTGGCATCTATCTACTCTCCCACGTGAATCCACGAAGTACCATCGACGTTACAAGGCTTAACTGCTGTGTTCGGAAAGGGAACAGGTGTACCCCTCGCACTATAGA
>JAYSPL010000116.1:0-2958 GCA_043722085.1 Candidatus Altimarinota bacterium
TCTTACCAAGAGTAACCTAGAGCAGATATGGTTTTTGTTGGAATTTTGTCAAGCGGAAATGTGGGTAGTGTGAGTGATTACAAAAAATAAATTTGACAAGTACTATGAAACTGATATAGATATAATGACACGTATCATCTATTCTTACTGCTTATGTTAAAATCTCCCCTCCGTCTCACATGAGACCGCATTGAATCCCCTCTTGCTCCACAGATCCTATGACGACTCGAAAGTCTCAGACAACGATGGGGTACTCTAGTGCAACAAGTAGTAGCAAATCTCATAAAACCTCATGCCATTATCGCGTGACTTGAATCACTCCCATTTGACGTACTGCATCTTCCTCTAGGGCCACTCCCAGCTCATGTGGATGGTATGGTCAGAGTCAGATATCTCAAAGAAGAAAATATATTCCAAGTAAATCCTCAGGGAAATATTATCAGCAAAGAATATATCAAAAGTAGTACAGAACCGCAAGTATTCCAATATAGAATCCAGAGTGATGATGAGCTTACTCGTATCGTGACGGATAGCGTAGAACTCTCTCGTATCAGACAAGCGGCATCAGAACAATGAACAGGATATAGCTATCCCACTATCTCTCTGATGAATCCTCCAGCACTCGAAGCATGGGCAGTATATATGGGAATGCGACTCCCAAAAGATAATGAAGAGCAAGAATCTATATTTAATAGCCTCCAAAAAGATAATCAAGAGCCAAAATCTATACGTTATGATCTTCCATGAGAAGTTTTTCTGACACTCATGAAAATCGCAGGTATTCCTTGCCTGGGTTTCATCGATGCCGATACCGCTCAAGTAATCTGTGTCGGTGATTGAACATGACTACTCACATCTCATCAGCCTAAGAAAGGGCGCTGGGATACTCTCTGCCTGGATTTTGTGGATAGGGAAGGATCTGAGGGTTATGCCACTTGTAATGCTACTTCTGCATTGCTATTGCGAGATAAAAAGGATAAGTAAGAGTCTGAGTCCATTATGGCTTACATATTATGAGAATTCTTCAGATTTCTTGGTAGATCACTCGTCAGTATATACAATAACTGTATCTCTATTCACAGAGTGTTCAGATGGTAGTCTAGTAACTACTCACCTCTCATACATTTCCGCTTGACAATGCAATCGGATTTTTAGATGGTATCTCAAATGCTCATTACAAGCGATATCCACTTCGAATGAACTAAGAGTATAAAAACAGTGTCGTATGACACTGTTTTTATACTCTTTTCCAGGGGTGTTTCTGGTCATTTCTCCAACTTACAATGAGCTATCTTTTCCCATATTGTATACTATAGTTTCCTTTTAAAATAGGCTTGCATTCGCTATATAGTAAGTACAATTACTTGTACTGTTTTGAACAGCATTATGAAAAAACTCCGATCTAAAACATCCTCCGATCTCTGGAGAG
This sequence comes from Candidatus Altimarinota bacterium, assembly GCA_043722085.1. GTDB lineage: Bacteria > Patescibacteriota > Gracilibacteria > BD1-5 > UBA2023 > JABFSX01. Next base: position 1,430 of record JAYSPL010000116.1, read on the forward strand.
AACGAGCACAATTCTTGGAAAAAGAGAATGCTTTTTTGAAGAAGGAGAATGTTTTTCTCAAAGAACGAGTCAGTGATCTGGAAGGAAAGATCATCATCCTCATGGCTCGTATAGAGAAGCTTGAAAATCAGTTGAGAAAAGATTCGAACAATAGCTCCAAACCACCCTCTTCTGATATCTTCAAAGAAAATATTCCAAAAAAAAACCAGAGTCTCCGAGAGAAAAGTGGAAGGGCTCCTGGTGGACAAAAAGGGAGAAAGTGAATATCCAGATCACAAGGAGAGAATCCAGATATGATCATCGAGTGTACTCCTGAGGTTTGTACCTCATGTGGCAAAGACTTTAGAGGAAATCCTTGGATTTCATCTTCCATCATATCTCGTCGTCAGGAGATAGATATTCCACCGATTCTTCCAGTGGTTACGGAGTTTCAACGTATACAGGTAGTCTGCTCGTGTGGACAAAAATCCTGTGGGAACTTTCCTTCTCATCTCACATGAGGAGTTCAATTCGGAAATACGCTTACTGCTCTTGTCGCATACCTTCATTGAGCACACTATATCCCGTATGATCGGATGTCCACCATATTTACGGACATACTCGGGATATCCGTGAGTGAAGGGAGTATAGAGAATCTATTGGAGCGTGCTCACAAAAAGACTGAGCCGTTCATTCCGGAGATTCTCAATATCATCAAAACAGGTGAATGGGTAGGTTCGGATGAAACCGGTGATCGAGTAGCAGGAGAGAATTATTGGAGGTGGGTCTGGCAGAACCTCAAGTGAAGCTACTTTGTTTTTGATGCACGAAGAAACTATGACGTCGTATTCAGGAACTTTGGAGAGCAATACATAGGAACAATGGTGCACGATTGCTATGGGGCTCAGAACAATACTGTTGCAGTGTATCATCAGCACTGTCACTCTCATTATCTCCGGGATCTTCAATTCATTATTGATCTCAAGAGGTGTCCCTGGGCATACCGAGTAAAACGATTTTTGCTTGCTTCCGAAAAAGCACAACCGATCATATGGTGAGAAGGATGGGATGGGAAAAGAAGAGTAAAGGTTATGGATTACTATACACCTACACTTCACTGACTCATTACAGAAGCAGTTGTTTCAAAGGAATCCAAGACATTTCAGAAACGATTGAAGAAGCATGAAGAAAAAGTTCTTCATTTTCTCTCAAGTCCAAGGATTCCTTTTCATAACAACGCATCCGAGCAAGCTATCCGAAATGCGAAGATCCATAAAAAGATCTCTGGATGTTTCCGGAGTCTCCACGGAGCTAAAAGGAATTCTTCTCTCCTCTCTTTTATCGAGACTACCAAGAAAGAAGGAAGGTCTATTTTAGAGTGCCTCAAACTTGCACTGGAGGGAAAGTTCTACTTTTGTGTGGAGTAGAGGTGAGTAGTTACGTAGTCTATACGTAATCACTCACACTACCCACATTTCCGCTTGACAAAATTCCAACAAAAACCATATCTGCTCTAGGTTACTCTTGGTAAGACGAAGCAGGTACTGCGT
>JAYSPL010000117.1:0-10853 GCA_043722085.1 Candidatus Altimarinota bacterium
ATTTTTCTTGACTAAAAACAAAAGTAATAACTAATTTTTTAGTTAAAAAAAGAATATTTAATGAATCTACACTAAGTATAAATTATTTAAAAATTCATATAAAACTATTCTCATTAAGAATTAAAACAATAAAAGAGTATAAATTAAAGAAAAAATACATAATTTACAGTTACTTGGATTTACTTATAAATTATTGAATTTATATATCAAAAAAAATTAAAATATATAACCTTTTATCCCCTATATGGAGAAAATATATTCTAAAAATATAATTATATGTTCAATCCAAAAGTATCAATAATTATCCCCGTATACAATTGAAGTAACTATTTATCTGAGGCTATTAATAGTGCAATTTCTCAGACATACGATAATTGTGAAGTTATCGTTGTTAACGATGGATCAGTTGACAATAATGCAACTGAATTAATCGCATTATCTTACGAAGATAAAATTAAGTATTTTTCAAAAAAAAATGGTGGCGTATCATCTGCCTTGAATTTTGGAATTGAGAAATCTACTGGAGAGTATATTTCATGGCTTAGTCATGATGATTTATATTATCCAAATAAAATAGAAGAACAAGTAAGTATGCTAGAATGATTAGAATTTAAAGATGATAAAATCATTTTTAATGATTTTGAGCTCATTGATGAAGAAAATAAGATTATTACTCTCATTAAGAGCCCAACAAAAAAATATGATATATTCTTTAATTTAATTTCACAAAATTTTGTTTTTAATTGATGTACACTGCTAATTCCTAAGGGTGCATTTTTAGAGATCTGACTATTTGATAATAACTTAAAAACAACCCAAGACTATAATATGTGGTTACGGTTCATAAAATGAGGTTATGAATTTATTCATTTACCTATGAGTCTTACACAATATAGAATTCATCCTAATCAAGATAGTATTAATAAGAAGGAATTATGCTTCAAGGAAATTAAAGAAGCACAGCAATATGTTTTATCTCATTTTACACCTCAAGAGATACAAGAAAAATCATGAAGCAATAAGAATAAATTTATATTAAATATTTATTTACGTTTGATTTTTCTGGGAAAAAATATCTTGTGATATACTTCTATACTATCTCAAAAAATAGGTATTTACGCATTAATAGCACCTTTGTACAGAAAGTATTTTATAAAATAGAAGCTTTCTCTTGGCTCTTTGGACACTAATTGTTGCTATATGGGATTATAAGAAGAGGGTATATGAGCTACTTTCCTCTTATAATAAACTTAAGCATTTTATTCTTGTAGAATTTAATCTTATACAAGTTTTCTTGCAATAATATATTTCATGTTATTCACCTTTTTACTATATAGATTATAATCCTCCGTCGAAACATAAGGATGATATTGTAGATAGTCGATGTTTTCTATAATTTCAAATCAATTACTAGTGAGGTATATGATAATATTTTCCCAATCAATGTGATCATCTTTCCAGACATGGATATCTCATTCATTGGCATATTTTGGATTTATGAATCTTCGTATAAACATTCACTTCCAGAAATTATATTCAAATATTTCTCAATTAAGAATAATCGATTTAATCTTACTAAGCAGTGAATTATATAGCTTGCTATATTCTAGTAAACTACTTGAAGGATTCCAGTGATTAGCATTATGTTCATGGTCTATATATAGATATCCACCATTTTTGATTACTCTTGTCATATCTTTTATGGCTTCCATATAATTTGGTATATGATGCAATACAGAATAAGTAGCTAGAACATCAAATGTTCATTCCTCAAAAGGTATCTCATATCAATCAAATTTCTTGGTAGATAAATTGTCTTTATATCTCTCATTGAGTTTTTCGAGGAGATGTAATGACTCATCCGATATATCGAGTGATACAACTTTACATCCATTTTCTAGGAAAAATTTAGTAAGATTTCATGTTCAGCATCCATAATCCATCACATGTATAGATGACTGATTTTCGATATTTTGAATAATATCTCTGATGACTCAACGGATTCTAGATTGCTCCACTTCATTATATATCTCAATATGCCTGGAATTATATTTCTTAGCCACAATATTGTGTATATTTTCATTTTCTTTTATGATGATATCTGTCATGATAGTATGGTTGTTATTTATTTAATTTTCTCTAATGAGATTATGCCATCTTTCTATTATTTTTTCTTTATCAAATTTCTCTAAATTTACATATCATTTCTCTAAATAGTTTTTATAGTATTCTGCATCGTTTACTAACTTATCTAATTTATCTCTAAAATCAATAGTATCTTTCGAAATAAATTCATTATCATATAATTCATTAAATAGTTCATAATTATTTAAAATTACTGGTATTCAGAAACTCATTGCTTCAATAATTGATATACCAAATGTTTCTTGAAATGTTGAGTATAAAAATATATCTGATTTATTGAGTCTATCAGTAAGACTTTCTTTATTTAACTGTCATAAAAAAATTATTTTTATATTTTTAGGAATTTTATAAACAGTAATTTGTTTTTTGATTGTATTCAAATATTTCCCATCTCAACAAATGTAAAAATTGATAATCTTATTTGTTTGTATAGATTCCATTTTTTTAAAAATATCTAGAACTCATCTAGCTTTATTATAAAAAGAAAAACCTGTTATAGTAATGAGATTAATTTGATCCTTACATTCTAGTCATTTTTTATTACTTTTAAGTATAGGAAAATTAGAAAAATTATATATTACCTCTTGATTTGAATGTTTGGAATTATAATATTTTTTCAGAAATTCTGATGGATAGAGGACTATTTTTGAGAAATATGTATTATATGGATATAACCAATTTAATAACTTAGGAATAGAAGTAAATCATCTATCGGTCCGATATAATGAATGTTGTTGTATAATGTAATTACAACCTGGGGGCTTCCAAAAAAATGGAACCGATGAAATAATTACATCATATTTATGATTCCATACATGGAGCATGAGCCACTCTTTTACGGATGAAACTAAAAAATATTCATACTCAGGATATACTTCATTTAATAACTTTACGAGATCTTTGTATAGAGTTTTTGGTCATCATTCTCAGATAGGTGACAGGAAAGCTATTTTTTTCTTCATATCTTATGGTTAGTACTTGAATAACTCCCAATATCGTACAATATTTTTCTCCCATGCAAATTTGTTTGCTATTATTTCCCTATTTACTTTACTCCATTCTTCTTTTTTCCCAAGCTTATGTATTGCACGCTCTATTCATTTTATGAATATTGCAACCGTATCATTTTCTAACAAAATCCCGTTCTTTCAATTCAATATCACTTCATCCGCTCATTCGTATGGTGTTGCGATGATGAGACATCATAGATACATAGCTTGCAATAGGGTTGTTGCAAGTCCTCAACCAGGACTAGAGGTATGGAAATGTATATCGAATTGCTTTTGTAATAACAAGGCATTATTGAAGTCCTGTGATCAAGCAAAGTATATTTTATTATCTGTATCAAGTTTTTTGAGATTTTGGAGCTCTTCACCATCTCAGACGATTACAATTTGTACTTTATTAGCTAGCTCATTATCCAATAGGTAATATGCTTGTATGAGTGAATTTACATTTTTCCATTTTAGTATTCTTCATACGAATCAGATGATGATTTTTCATGGGAATTTTTCCTTGAGATTTTCTATATTTATAGGATTTTTGAGATTGATTTCTAGTCATCTGTATACAACTTCTATATTTCTATTTACAAAATTTTTTATAATAAATTTTTTACATGCCTCACTGATACATATTACGAGATCCGATTTTTTGAATACCCATTTTCATATCAATCGATCATAAAAATATGAGATTTTTGTTTTGAGTTTACTTCATAAGACTACATAATCACTTCAGTGTTCTATATGTATCCATTTTATTTTATAATATTTTGCACAAATACCACCAAGTAGTGTTGATAAAAAAAATCGAGTATGTGTTTGGATGAAATATTCTTCTGTAGGATTTAAAATTAAATATTTAATTCTTCTTAAGATTTCCCAGAATTCTTTTTTCCAAAATTTTGGAACAGGAAAATTGGATATAAGATCGAAACTAGGTATCATATATACGAGATATCACCTTTTATGGTATCAAAGAATTGCATTATTATATCTTATAAAATCTTTTTCTTCAAGATTTGATATTTCTTGACCGATATCAAAGGTTATATTAATAACTTCTCAATATCATTTTTGTACATAGTAATATGATAATTCTTCCGCCACCGTCTCAAGTCATCACTTATGAGGAGGAAAGTATGGGAGAAATTGAATAATATTATTTTTTTTTCACATAAAAGTTGTAGCTATTTTGAATACTTTCCCGGAGTATGATTCTTGGGTTCCAATGTAACTTTTCTATTGCCTTATTTGGATTACAGTAGAACTCTGGTAAGTCTCATTTGCGTCTTGGTTGAATACTTATAGGTAATTTCTTATTTACTACGTATTCAGTTTCTGTTATAACCTCTAGTACGCTTACTCCATTTCAGGTACCAAGATTAAAAATTTCTATTATCGGATTATCTTGTGATTGGAGATACTGGTATGCTTTAATATGTCATTCTATAAGATCGTTTATATCGATATAATCACGTATTCATGTTCCATCTTTTGTTGAGTAATTATTTCAGAAAATCTGAATCGTTTCAAGTTCTCATATTGCAACTTTCATGATGTACGGAAGTAGATTATTTGGGATAGAATTGGGATTTTCTCAAATTTCTCAACTTTGATGAGCTCAGATAGGATTAAAATATCTAAGATTTATTACTCGAAATCATGAATGTCTAGAAAGTTGAACAAGTATCTCTTCAATAATATGTTTTGTGTTAGAATATGGATTACTCGTTTTTCAGATCTCATCGTCTTCAGTGAGTCAAGTTATAAAAGGAACTGGTATATTGTATACAGTTGCTGAACTAGAAAATATAATATTTTTAACTCAAAACTCTTCCATTACTTCAAATAAATGAATACTTCCAATAACATTATTTTCATAGTATAAAAATGGTTTTTCACAACTTTCTCATACTGCCTTCAGTCCGGCAAAATGGATTACGCCATCAAATGAATATTGTTTAAATATGGTACGAAGCTTGTCCTTGCCTCTAATATCACAAGCATAAAAATCAGGAGTATATCCTAATATTTTATTGATTCACACGAGTACACTTTCGGATGAGTTTATAAGATTATCTATAATAACTGTTTTATATCATGCTTGTTCGAATGCAACCACTGCATGTGATCAGATATATCCTGTTCCTCCAGTTATGAGAATGGTTCATTTATTCATGTCGTCTATTATATTTTAGAATTAACAATGTCAACTATATTTTTCCATAGTACTTCCTTCTTGAGCTCTTTCAGTCCATCTCCTATTTATCCCACTCACCTATTCGTACCCAAGTATATCAATACATTTTCGGAACTTCTCCTTGTAGAGAGGATCTTCTATATTTTCCAGAATATATTCTGGCTCAAAGATCTCATTGCCTGGAAACAAGCATTTTTGGTCACGATGATACTTCGTCAGAACCACAGGACTCGATATAGACCTGGTGAACAATTATATCAGACACCAAGAAACAGAAGACATACTTGAGCACGGAAACCAACTCGATATGAACTTCTAATCCTCCCTTTCGACAAGACCCTTATAGGGTCTTTCACAAGCCCTCACCTCTGGTGGAGGTTATGACTATCTGAAAATCTTTTGTTATAGTCATTAGATAATCTAATTAGTAGTAATAGTAGACATTGGATCGACTATCAGGAAAAAAACAAATTCTAAACTATTCAAATATATACCGGATATCTACTTCGCTCAGACTTCCATGAAAATTTCATGAGAAAAGATCATCGATGAGTTTTTTCTTTTTTTCCTGGAGTTTCAGGATCTTCTCTTCGACGGTATCTCGCACGATCAACTTCTGGACGAATACAGTCTTCGTCTGTCACATACGATGTGCCCGATCAGTTGCCTGGTTCTCGACGGCGGGATTCCACCATGGATCCATATGGATCACGTAGTCGGCACCCGTGAGGTTGAGTCCGACGCCACCCGCCTTGAGTGATATGAGAAATACCTTCACTACTCCAGCATTGTAGCTATCCACCAGCTTTTTGCGATCTTCACGACTCGTCTGCCCGTCGAGGTAGTTATAGTCGATTTTCTTCTCATCCAGGATCTCACGGATATACGCGAGGAATCCAGTGAACTGACTAAAAATCAGGAGCGAATGTCATCTTGTAATCATCTCTTCGATATTTTCTCGGAGGTACTCGAGTTTTGCAGATTCTCGTACGGTATTGCCATCCATCTTCACGAGTTGTGGCATGAGACTCGCTTGGCGGAGTTTCAACAGAGCATCGAGGACGATGAATTGACTCTTAGCGAGTCCTACAGTCTCGAGCTGTTCGGTGATCTGAGCCTGATAAGTCGTCTTGAGGCTATTATAGAATTCCTTCTGCTCGCTTCCCATCTCGAGATGGATAATCTCTTCTTGCTTCGCTGGGAGATCTTTGAGAACATTTTCTTTCGTACGCCTGAGGATAAAAGGCTTCACCTTGCGAGAGAGAGTCTCGAGATTCGCTGTATCTCATTTCATATAGCGATCTCGGAATCGTGCCTCATATCCGAGAAATCCTGGCATGAGAAACTGGAATATACTCAGGAGCTCGAGGAGATTGTTCTCGATCGGTGTCCCACTGAGGGCGAGACGATAGGAACTTGAGAGTGAGAGGATGGCTTTTGCTCGTTCGCTCTTGCTATTTTTGATATTCTGGGCCTCATCGAGGATGATATAGTACCACTTTTTCTCCTTGATATCGCTCTGTTCGACGAGATTGGCAAGGATACCATAGGAGACGATGATGATCTCGGTACCATCGGTGATACCAGCGAGACCAGTCTTACCATCACGGATATAGTCGATGGAGAGCTCAGGAACAAACTTGGCCGCTTCATCCATCCAGTTGAGCACGAGCGAAGTCGGCACGATGATGAGACTGGGTGGGAGTTTTTTCTTGCCATGGCGAGCTTGACTGTAGAGGCTCTCGAGAAATACAAGTGTCTGGATGGTCTTCCCGAGTCCCATATCATCAGCGAGTATCCCACTGAAGTGGTACGTATGGAGAAAATGGAGCCACTCATATCCCTGCTTCTGGTATTCTCGGAGTGTGACGGTGGCTGTAGTTGGGAGCTTCTTTTCTGGTATTCACTGGAAGTCTGTGAGCGCCATCTGGAGTTTCTCCACCTCTGCAGGTAATTCAAATGTTGAGAGATTCCCAGTTTTTGCCTTCAATAATCCGATATTGTACTTGGCAACTTGGACGCCAGAGTCTATATTTTTCTCTGTGATACCGAGCTCGTCCCAGTCTGCGAGAGTCCTTGAGATATCTTGTTTGAGTTGTATGATAGTACCATTATCAAGCGTGATATACTTGCCTCACTTTCGGATCGCCATGAGTATCTCTGCAGCATTTTGGAGTACCTGCTCTCCGAGTATGAGATCTACTGAAACATCGAACCAATCTTCTCCAGAGGATACTCGCAGTTGAGCACTCAGAGGAGCCTGTGATACACGATGCGTTGACTGACGATACTCGACGAGTATGCCATCTGCGATCAGCACCTCTACCTGATCAAAGAAAATATCCGAATCCGCATCGATAGCCTGTATCCCACGAGAAAGAGGGAGATCATGCATCTCACAGAGATCAAGGAGAGGAATGATACGGTTGTACTCATTCTTTTCTTTTTCTCTATCGCGTCTGATGACGCCGTTCTCATCGCTGTATATCTGCTTCTCACTCATAGGATGGACTCGGAGGGTACCATAGATATAGTCATAGTCGAGCTGTACGATGGTATAGTCTGAGCTGATCTCTATCGTGAGGCGGATCATAGGGTTGATATCTCGGATCTCATCCTCGAGCCAGTCGAATGCATCGATATGAGTGAGGAGTGCATCGAATCCTGGAGATACTCTGAACTCGGCCCACTCAGATCGGCTCAAGGTGATCGGTTTCGAGATGATACCAGAGATGAGTTGAACAGGGAGCTCTGATCGAAAAAATGAAAGCGAATGATGAGCTGACATAATTCCATAATAGGGAGTACCTGGAGCATGCAGGATCTTCACGGTATTTGGGAGGCTATCAGTCACGCGTATACGACCATTCGATGTTTCGTGATAGAATACAGGAGTGATGCTGTATGGCTTGGACGAAGTAGTTTTCTCGACAGCAAGCCTGAATACCTGGAGTCAGGGGATGATCGCTATAGGCTCGTTATCGAGAGTAGAAATAGGGAATTGAGTATGTGAGAGGAGACGGATGATCATCTCAGGTGCCGAGGCAAATGTGAGTCGAGTAGATACGCTATGAGTATAGTATGATTCGTATTTTTGTCATACGAAGTGTCTCCAGTCTTGCAATCCTGTAGTACGGATAGATTCTTGGTATACCTCTTGTCCAAAGGAGAGATTCCCATTTTTGAGTCGCTTTGCCTTATAGGTGTGAATTTCGATATCATATATTCCAGGGAACTCTTTCTTTCATTTTACGAGATCGATCTTGATACGATAGTGGCATTCAGGATCTTTCTGGAGAGAGAGACTCTCTCCGAGAGTTGAGATGAGTCGTACAGATCGGCTTTGTTTTACTATCGGCTCAGTACTCTCGACTGCTTCTAGCATGGGAGAACTATCGGTATGCGTCTGCAATAGACTGAGTTGATCCATGATTTTCTGATATACAGGATCCTGTTGTATCTGAATGGGTGGTGTCGCAATCAATGATGGATGAATCTTGATACCTACAGTGTAGGATTGAGAGGTCTTATTGTGACAGATAGAGAGAGGTGAGAGAGTGAGGAGATATTCCTGATCGAACCGTCTCGCGAGTCCTGACACATGCTTACATCCATTGTCATTATCAAAAGCCTGACACAGACATGAAAACCTGAGTCACTGGACAGAGAGATCTATCCCAGTACGATAGTATGAGGTTCACTTGACGATCGCTTCTATGCTGATAGAGGTTTCTCTTTCATAGATCTGGATCTCCTTGATATGCTCTTGGTTCGCATAGCTCGATCCACGCCTCCAATAGGTGGGATCCATGATATCTTGGACATGAGGTGAGAGCTTGGTATACATGTATTGAACTTGATAGTTTATAATAATTGAATTATGACTCGTTCTGATGGGTTTCTATATATTTGAGTATATTTTTCTGAAACACTTCTTTTGAAAATCATCTTGCGTGATTCTTGATGACTTCAGGATCAAACGTGAGCATTTCAAACGCTTCTATAGCAAGATTGAGGGCTTCGGGAGTCTGTGCCGAGAAAAATACACCAGTTTTCCCATCAATAATTGTTTCGAGCGCTCATCACTTTCCGTAGGCTATCACGGGAGTTCCCATAGCCATGGCTTCGATCGGTACCAGACCAAAGTCTTCTTCAGGCGGAAAGATAAACGCCTTGGCACCCGCCATCAGGGAGTCTTTTTCAGCATTTGATACTCGATATTTCCACTCGATATTCGGTTTTGATTTCTTTTTTAATTCTCGAAATAGGGGAGTATCAGTGGCGGTACAGAGGATGAGTTTCTTTCCATTCTCATTGAACGCATCCACGAGGAGATCGAATCGCTTATACGGGATACATCGTCCAACGCCGATATAATATTCATCTTTTTTTTGTCATCCCGAATCAAGTTCAGAATTTTCATTCTTTTTGATTTCCACCCCTGGATAGATGACTTCACTGTCTCTATGGTAATATTTCTTGATTCTGGCTTTGGTATTCTCTGAATTTGCGATAAAGTAGTCCACTCTCTGTGCTGCAGCATAATCAAGCTTCCTGAGCCAACCAATGAGACGATCGAGTACAAAACGAGCGAGAGGATTCAATATTCCGAACTCCATCATGTTCATATATTCTGTGTAGTGACTCCAATAGTAACGAGTCGGCGTATGACAATAACAGAAGTGTATAGGTTTTTTTGGAGATTCCCCCTTGATAAAGGTTTCGAGTTCGCCACTTTTAGGCGACGAGTTATACCGAAGGAGGGCTAGGGGGATTTTGCTCCTGTATCCAGCATTCTTGGCTTCGGCACTACTCGATGAGATGATGACATCATATTTTGAGAGATCAAACGATCTGAATGCAAAGGGTCTCAGAATTCCCGCGAGCTTGTGCCTACGGTTAAAAAATGGAACCTTCTGGAGCCAGCTCGTGTATACTCGGCGCCCGGCCAGCATCGGATGATCCATATAGCACACGCTCGTATAGATATCGGCCTCTGGAAAGAGTTCTAGGAGGTGAGATATGACGAGTTCGGCTCAACCGAAGTCGATGAGCCAGTCAGCGATGATCGCGATGCGGGGATTATATGATATCATAGGTGAGATACAAGTATATTCATAACAATATCATCATTATTCCTCATGATAATATTGACGATTTTAATCCAGTTATCGTATACATCATCTTTACATAGGATAATGTATAGAGATAATTACTTATATTTTTATGAAAAAATATCAAACCAATACCTATGATTATAAGAAATAACATTACTACTCTAATTTTACCAAGTAAATTTCCAAAGAATTCTATTGTTTTCCTTGCGTTATTCAATATTGATTTAATTCAAAAAATCCATATAGGGTGAGTATATGGATTTTTTGTAAAAAGTGAACATTGAGTTTCGTAATCACTCACACTAACCGCAAAGAAGGAACTATACCGTAGTTCCTTCTTTTTCTTTTGTTTGGTTCCTGAGTTCCATGAGGATTATTTCATCAGCC
>JAYSPL010000118.1:0-1232 GCA_043722085.1 Candidatus Altimarinota bacterium
TCCACATTGGCAACCAACACTCACATAGAAATCCATCCATTTACGACATTTCTATTTTTAAAAACCTTACGACATTTCTATTTTAAATTGACAAAAATCATCATCTAAACCAATACTAGTATGCTTAGCAACCGCCTCCCCACAACTCCCGACCTCCTCTCTGAACGACTCACTCGACTCAAGTCTGATTTTCCTGATCTCTTCACCGCTGAGGGATCTCTCGATAGAGATGCTCTACAGGCTCTCACGAGTGAGAAACCAGATCATCGTGAACACTACAGGTTCGAATGGGCAGGTAAGCACGAGTCCAAGCGTCTCGCATTCACTCCATCGACCGCTCGTCTCCAATATGATGAGTCCAGATCTGTGAATTCGGGTAATGCGAAAGGGAATATGATCATCGAGTGAGACAATCTCGAAGTCCTGAAACTCCTCACGAGTGGATATCGAAGCGCTGTGAAGTGTATCTATATCGATCCTCCATATAACACGGGGAAGGATTTCGTGTATTCAGATAACTACACAGAGTGACGAACTGCCTACTGGGACAAGTCATGACAAGTCGAGGATGGAGTTCGTATAGATACCAATAGCGAATCCGCTGGACGCTATCACTCTGATTGGCTCTCGATGATGCATTCCAGGCTTCTCCTTGCTCGTGGACTCCTCAGAGATGACTGAGTCATATTCGTCTCTATCGATGATCATGAAGTGCACAATCTCCGCAAGCTCATGGATGAAGTATTTGGAGAAGAGAATTTTATAGGAAATATAATTTGGAATTCTACTAAATCAGTCACAAATACTGCCCTTATATCAGTATCCCATACATTTAATCTTATTTACGCCAAAAGTATAGATCATTATACAGAAAATAGACATGAATTCAGGCTTCCAGAAAATGGAGAAGGTTTTTCAAATCCTGATAATGATATTCGATGACCCTGGAAAGCAGATCCATTTCAAGTGTGAGGATGGCGACCTAATCAACAATATGATATTATAAACCCAAAAACATGACAGATTTATAAACCAAATCCAAATTCTAGTTGGAAGAATGATTTTGAAAAATTCTGAGAACTCATGCAAAATAATCGTATACTATTTTGAGTAAATGGAGAAGCGGGGCCTCAAAGAGTCCGTCCCAAAAACTCTCACTCAAAATCTCATTGCCCATAAAAAATATCAGAAAGTTTACTTTCTGATATTTTTTTTAGGAAATATGCTCCATA
>JAYSPL010000119.1:0-18114 GCA_043722085.1 Candidatus Altimarinota bacterium
TAGAACAAAGGAGATGTATCTGAGAAAATTAGTGGCTAAATTCTGTATTACTAAACTGGAATTTTAGAGGATATTTTTCCCACTGGGAAGAAAGGAGCCGTTTTTATCAGGCGCATCTGACAAATGGAAAAATTTCCATTTTACAAATTTTTCTATATACTTGCTCGTACTATATTTTTATTACTATGGAGCATCCACTTTTTCTCTTTGTGACGGATTTTTTCACAAAATTCGGTATGGTTATTACAACAACAACCGTGAATCAGGTGTGAGAAGATATCAATATTCGAGTAGAGTCTCCTGATAGTGCACTCCTCATTGGGATTCATGGTACAAATCTCGAAATCATCCAACACCTCCTGTCTCGGATGATCGAACACCATACTCACGAGCGTATTCATGTCCATCTAGAGATCAATGACTATATGAAGAACAAGGATGAGAAGCTCTATCGGTTCTTGGATAGCAAAATTGCTATCGTCAAGCACACGTATCAATCAGTTCAGATACCCAACCTCACTGCATATGAAAGAAAAAAGGCCCATAGCTATATCGCAGATCAGCATATTGTGGGCCTGAGTACCGAGAGTGAATGAGTATGAGTCTCGCGTATACTTATACTCGCCTACGCTCAAGTGACAATCCAAAAACCAGTATCAGTAGAGCATATTGTAGACTCGCATATCGCAAGTCCAACCCTCCCCTATATCGCCGATGATGGCATTGGGATATAGTTACCATTATGAAAAATAAATACCTGTCCGCATTCTTGTTTGCCTTGTTATTCCTGATTTGATGGGTATTTTTTTCATTTGGTACCGGAAAATGATACAGTCAATACCGTAACGAATGGGAATATCGTCGTCTTCATCCTGAGTTCCTACCTTCTCCGGCACTCGTACGAGCGTTCGATATGGGACATTCTACTTCCTATGCGAGCTTCACCTGGCTCGAACTCATCCAGTATATTGGAGATAATGTATGAGGGAATCGGTTTTTATCCTTTTCTAATACCCTCCTTGAGCATATTACAATACTTCATCCCTACTTCATCAGGCCATACGAAATCGGCCTGCTTCTCGCACCAACATCGTTTTGAGAGAATATGAACCCCGAAGTAAAAAAACAAAATACAATATATACAAGTCGTGCGATTGATCTCTGAAGAAGTGGTCTCGCTATGCTCTGTGACAGAGAAAAACTCGAGAAAATACAAAAGGAACCAATCTCTGAAAAACTCTGGAAAAATACAGCACTCAAAAATCCATGTGCAAGTGGGATGCTTCCCTACTATATAGCATTTGCCACCTATCAAATGGGTGACAATCGGACGATGGCATCTGAGTACTACAAGATAGCCAGCATGAGTGATGATGCTCCAAATGTGAGTCGACTCCTCTCGATACTATCGCTCTCCGCAGAATGAGACTATAAGGCAAGTGCCATGAATTTTGCACTTATTGGTACTACTGGATATGACGTGGAACCCTACACCTGCCGGAATCTAGCCACCACACTCGTTAGAGATCTTATGGTACAGAGACGAGTCAATACTGCCTGGGTACAAGATCTCGGAAAAAAAGAACTCAAACTCCAAAATCATGCCACTCCCAGTAATATTATCTCCTGAGCGGGTGATAGTTGTTATAATATGACAACTCGCTCCATCGAGACCATCTATCTCGACTATATGGCGAATCTCACGAAGGGTACCACGGCCAAAAATGGCGATGACCTCATCAAACTTGGACTCCTCAAGCATATACCGACGATATCTACCAAAGATGGATTTACCGTCAGGGAACGATTCGGGATATGGGAATATCAGTCCAGAAAATAATAACCACTTCATTACGCATGCTCAAATTTGACCCACTCACGATACAAGACTGGAAGACTCGAAACATAGAAGATGTCTCTATCGAATTCATTGCCTCTGGCTGTGAAGGAACCAGCATCAAGATTCATGAAAGTGTTATTCTAGACGGATATGCACCACTCGATATCGGTTCGGGAATGGCTATTTTTATAGAGACAAAATATCAGGAAACGCTTGAATCCGCTTATATTACCCATACTGGAGTCAAGTGGATCATGAAGAGCGAATCTGTGCTGACTCGGTGCGGCTGTGGGAAGAGCTTTGGTATAAAAACGGGTGATAATAAAATCGATAAAATTCGTCTCCTCAAGTCCAAACTCGCAAGCCAAAAATGAATACATCACTAATAATACAAAGGCATTCGGCCAATCAACGACATTGGGCGTTCGTAGGAATACTCAGTATCCTCTACGTTGTATTGCTTCCACTCGATCTCATCTCTCTATGGGAAACAGAGACGCGATATACGTATCTATGATACCTGATTTATCTCTGACTCTGGCTAGCCCCACTCTACTACCTCTACGCAAATAGACTCATGAGCTATAGAAATATTACTCTACTTTTACTGGTCAATATTGTGCTGTATATCGGTCACGTATACTTGCTGGATTATTATATACAATCACATTTCCATAGATACTAACTATCAAAAAAAACTCCAAATGAGTTTTTTTGACTAGTATTTGTGGGAGCTATTATTTCTTATTACAAATAATCTTATAACTCTCTGCAAGAGTTGTTTCTTTTGCAAAGGTTGCAATCACATTAGCCTCACATGCTACCGCACTGGAAAGCTTTCCGAGGGAGCGAATTTTTTCGATTTCCTTGAGGGCTTCACTGTACTTCGCAATGATAAAATAGGTTCGGTACCGGAGACGGAGCACCTCAAGATTCGCCGGATTGGACGCAAGCCACGTATTGGAAAGTGATATGACAGAGAGAAATCGTTTGGCACTGTAGGCTACTTCAATATCGGAGTATGCTACCGTGGGTCCCGTCGGAGAAGGCATTGGCACTACTGTAGTATTGATAACTGCTGCCACAGGAGTCGTAGTATTGAGCATTCGAGGATCTGGTACCCAGGTTCGACTCACTCCTGGAAATATATTTTTTCCTGTTTTTGTCACGTAATATCCAGTGGTGGGATTATATTCGAAGAATCCGATGAGCTTGCGAGCGAAGCTGGTCTTATCAAATTGGTAGAGAATCTTTGCGTCATACATCCCATTCGCGGACAGTGAACCCGTATAGACAATATCCACAAATACATGATCAAGCGCGCCTGTTGTTACGAATTCATACCCTTCAATGCGTGCATTTTTTGGCAGAGCGTATGCATCTCGTACTTTGTCCCATTCAGAAATAATACGTTTTATAAAACCCGTATAACTCACTCCGTATGTTTTTTCAGTATATCCATAGGATACCTCTCCACTTACCGTGATGACGGGAGCTGTAGTACTAACAGTAGTTCCAGTCAGTATTGGGGCTGTAGTTGTCGTAGTTAGTCCTCCTAAAATCGCTCCAGAATAGGCTGAAAGAGGTATTTTGATACCCGCCTTTCGCATCTCTTCTCTCAGAATCGAGTTTTCTATTTCCAGAAACTTGACTCGAGCACTATATTGATCCAGGAGGAGTTTGGTCTGAGCGATAGGATCGATATCAGTTGCCACCACACTCATGACTGATGAGAGTAGCAATATGGCTACGAGGAGAATTTTTCGCATAGGAATATAGAGAAAAAATAACAGAGTGTATACTACAGAATATAAAACTTGTCACCACTATATGGACGATCTCCAAAAAATCAATTTTTTCATAAAAGTATCACTCGATATTCACAGAATTACGGCGTACATCAAAAATTGCTTTTCTATATTTTTTCTCTATACTCGCTCTCGACTCTCGGGAAGAGGAGACAGGTATACGCGTTCTGAGTAATCAGGATGAGGAAAGTCTGGACATCACTCCAAGAGGAGAAGAGCTAACGGCTCTGGCTCGGCAATATATCCAAAATGTCGGGTACGGATAGTGCCACAGAGACAATACTAGTACCGAGCAATCGGTACAAAAGGTGAAAAGTCATCTGGTGTTACCATCTTGATTGCCTGAGCTTGCTCAGGTGTAAAGTGAAGTAGCTACAGATGAGTCCTTCGAAGCTCGAAAGAGCGAAGAATGGAGTGGTAAACCCTCTCTGATGCAAGGAGAATGGTACTCAAGTTGATAACGTCTTGGAGCGGTCAATGCGAGTATACTCCGCTTGAGGCTCGAGGCGACTCGAGTCCTAGATAGATGTATACCGATATACAGAATCCGGCTTATTATCTTCTCCTGCTGAGAGTCATTTTTATAAAAATCTACAATCAATCTATGTCTCATATCATGCTCATCTGAATCCAGTGAAGTGGAAAAGGAACCCAAGCACGCAAAATTCTCGATGCCTATCCTGCCTATATCCTCTTCGAAATGGGAGGAGAGCTCCGAAAATTTGCTCAGAGCAGTACTCTTGATGGAGATCATGTTCGGTCATTTCTCGATCAGTGACTCAAAGTTCCTACCGAATATATCATCAAATTCACTGAAAAGTTTTTGGCTGAAAATATATGAAAAAAAGTACTTATCGATGGAGCCATCCGGAGTCGTGAGCAAAATGATGCTATGGAAAAAGTGTGGGGAGACTTCGATGTGATATATCTCGAGCTCGGCGTAGAATCAGCTGTGCAAAGGCTCTGCGGTCGTCGTATCGATCCTATCACACAGGAAACTTTTCCAGCATCGTTCAAATGAGAAACCAATCCGAAGACCGGTAATGTACTCACGGTACGAGCTGACGATACCGAAGACGCGATCCGTGGTCGAATAGCATGGTCGATCGCTGATACTCTCCCACTCATCGATACATGGGCTGCAAATAGACACAAAATATACAAAATAGATGCGAATCAGAGTGAAGAGGCTATATTCGCCGAAGTAGAAAAGTTGATACAAGGATAACTATAAAAAGAGCATTCAATCATATGGATGCTCTTTTTATTTTGTATTTTAGGCATATTTCACTATTGTCATCATCTATGACCGATCACTTCTATATCCATATCCCCTTCTGCAGAGAGCGATGTCCGTATTGCAAATTCGCCCTCACACCAGTTTTTGACGAGTTCAAGAAGAAACGATATATCGAGTATTTGAAAAAGGAGATAAATATATATTTCGAACACTGAGAAGCAGTGAACTCAGCGGGGCTTGGGTTTATTCTTCCGTTATGGAAAATTTTGAGTATTTGTCAGTGAAGTTTTCGAGAGTATTTCAAATGTACCCGAGTTTGAAATACTAGAAAACGAGATGAATACAGATACCAAAATGAACCATGGAAGATTGGGAAAGTTTTTGTTACTTTTTGGCAAAAAGTAAGGGGATGGACTCAGAAAAGGATCGAAGATCTTGAAATAAGTTCAGGATGACGGAAAACCATCTACTTTGGCGGATGAACGCCATCGGTTCTCTCCCATGTAGAAATCTTGAGTATTTTGCAATGTTTTCCTTTTTATAGAAAATCCAAAATAGAAATCACCCTTGAGGCAAATCCTGAAGATATCACGATAGAATATATAGAATGAATCCTCGCGCTCGGGATCAATCGGATCTCTCTCGGTGTCCAGACACTCAATGAGAAGAGTCTCAAAGAAATACACAGATCAGATCAGGATACGATATGTAGGGCGCTTGCGAGTATTGGAACGGCTCTATCAAGATTTTGAAAAGTGGATATCTCACTCAATATCGACTTCATCCTCGGGCTTCCTTTTGTGAAACCATGAGAAACACTAGCAGGAATCTGAGAACTACATAATAAGTTCCCATTTATTACGCATACGAGCGTCTATATGCTCGAGGATGAGGCATATCCAAAGCATTGGAAAGCGAATTCGATCACAGAAAATAAGATGCAGACTGAGTTCATTGCGATCATAGAATATTTTGAGTCTATTTGATGGCATCACTATGAGTTGTCGAATTTCTCGAAACCATGATATGAGTCAGTGCACAATCGCGCATACTGGGATCATTCGAATTCCAGAGGGTTCGGCCTCTCAGCGGCGAGCTATGAGAATCAAGCAAGATGGAGCAATTCGAGCTCTTTTGGTAGATACTACTTGTGAAAAAAAGAAAATGAAGAGATACTATCAGTGGAACAAGTAGAGATAGAAACCATGATGTTTTCACTGCGTACCAACTGATGGAATATAGCATGCGCATCTATCTGAAATACATGAAAAATAGAAGAACTCATCAGAGATAGCCTCTTAGAAGTAGCAAAAGACAAAATAAAACCAACAAAAACTTGAATTTTTGTGATTGATCATATACTGTCGGAGTTGATAACAGATGCATAGCTTCTCTGGTTCACACAATATAGAAAATTTTCAAAAACGAGAGTATCGAGGCAGAAAAATTTTTTCGCTGTGCGTTTATCGAGATATAAATAAGCGAGAAATAAATTTTTCTAACAAAGATAATCGATGTTTTTCAAAGTTTTATGCCGCCATAGCTCAGTGGTAGAGCACTTCATTGGTAATGAAGAGGTCTCGGGTTCAAGTCCCGATGGTGGCTCCAGTTCTATTCCATGCAAAAAAAAAGATTATTCAGTGTACCGTAGAACCAGTATATTAGGTAAGTAAATACCGATAACTGTGGAAGTCCCATAATTATTAATGGATATACTAATAATAGACAAGCAGACACAAATTCAAGTGTAGTATATAGGGAATGAATATTTTTATAAAAAAATACTGTGCGAAGAGCTCAAGAAGAAGAATAATAATGACCACATATAGTAGAAAAAATGATAGTATTTTACTGCCATAATCTCTTATTTTTATGAAAAAATACTGCTTATTCATAATTTGGTGAATTATATTTGTGAGCCCAGCTGAATTTCTTATTAATGCCATCATATTGCCATGAGCTTCTCTTCAGAAATTCATGGGAGCCATAGTAATATATATTTTACTACTAACGATATACTATCTCATACGATGAAGAAAAATATCTCATAGAATAGAATCAGAAACTGAAAAATGGATCGAAGCGATAATCCTTGGATCATTTGGATTATTCGTAATTGAATGGTGACTCATGGGCAATAGTCCCACTGGAAATCCTGATGCAGGACAACTCAGTATGTTCATATGGTGGATTTTTGTATATATCTTCCCGAAAATTATGATATTTCCAATATATAAAAGTATACGAAAATCTATACTCATATATCAAATTCTCTATTCTGTAATATTCTACATTGTGGCATATATAACAAAAATACCTCTTGCAGGTATTATAATATATAGTTATGGATTACTGATGTTCTATATCTTTTTTATAATGTATGTGAGAAAAAAATATAATATTGCGACTGATCAAGTATAAAGACTAGAGTTCTCAATATAGACATCACAACCCTGATCATTATGATGGAGTGATACGGCTTTTCTATAAAAGAATCGAGCACAATATCAAAAAGTGTGGTAATTTGGAGTGTACACAAAATGTATTGTATCTGTTAGGGACTGAAAACGATTTTCTTTTGACATTTTCCATTTTTTCGTATAATTCCCCCATATCAATATTTTTTTAATCCGCTTCGGCGGATTTTAAAATGCTTTGACGAAAAGAGGAAATTCCATATACTCTTGCAGATTCCTATTTGTCTATATTCACCCTCTCATACTGTATGTCTAATTTCATATCTGAAGCGAGTGCAGAACTCGAACACGTCGTCTGGCCCACTCCAACTGAAAACAAAAAATACATGATATATACCATCGGTGTTATTGTGGTTCTCGGAGTATTTCTCGCAGTTCTCGGATACGCGGTAACCAATTGACTTGCCTATACTCGTGCACAATTCCCTCATGATGCCCCTGTATCTACCATAAGTGGCGAAGATACCATTGAGTCACGCAGAGCTCGATAAACTTATCAAAAATATCGCAGTAAACACGGGTACGGTTAGTACTACTACTGGAACTGGCGTAAAAATATTCACTAAAACAGGAGGACTTACTGCTACAGGTAGTAAATAATTTCATACTTTCTATTTTTTAAACCCAATATCAGTCCTATGTTTGAACTCCTTACTACAAAAGAAGAATGAGAATGGTACGTTATCCGTGTTATCTCAGGAACTGAAGATAACGTGAGATCATCCCTCATGCAGCGCCGTGAGGCATTTGGCCTGGAACAATATATTCTGGATGTATTTATCCCAACACATGATAGTATCTCAGTACGAAAATCAGGTGAAAAGGTAAAACGGAAAAAAAATATATTCCCAGGATACCTCTTGGTTCGTATGATTGTTACCAATGAAAGTTGGTATATTGTACGAAATACTCCGAATGTTACTGGATTTCTCGGAGCGGGTACTATCCCAGTTCCAGTGCGTGGAGAAGAACTGGAACAACTCAAGGGAATACTCACTGAAAAGAGTGAAGAATACAAGACTGATATGCAAATTGGCGAATATGTTACAATTGGGAGTGGGCCATTCGAAGGAAGTGAAGGCAAAATTGCAGAAGTCAATAGACAGAAGTGAGTAGTAAAAGTTATGGTGAATCTCCTGGGTCGTGAAACACCCGTTGAGATTGACTTTTCGAGTATTAGCCAAAAATAATAACCACTCATTATGCGTATAGCATTGATCACTCTTGCTGTTGCTGCACTTACCTTCATTGGGTATATTATTTGGATATTCGCTAGCAAAAATGGCATTGATATCATCCCCTCGAGAAATACCAAGGAAGTAAAGGTTTCCAGTGAAACAGCCTCCCTCGAAATACTCAGATCACAGTGGAAGACAGAGGACCGAATCAAGATACTCGAAGCCAAGATCGATGCACTCAGTGGAAAACCCCGTGCGTCCGAAGTAATTCAGGGAGGAATCAGTTCTGGATCTACAACTCCATCTAGTTGAGTCACGAGCAGTACAGGAACCATCATCATACCGATATCCGCCAAGTTTCTCTCAAAGATCATTACCAAGGTAAACCTAGTACTTGGCAAAAATAATGGTATCTTTGGGCTCTATCTATTTGATACCAACAATGAATACTCTACCTATAGCGATCCAAAATCTGGAGTTATCATCATTGCATCGAGAACCCCCTACTCCACCTGGCTCAAAAACTTTCAAGCAATCAACCAAGACTCGTTCGCGGTCAATGAATCCAAAACATTCCCTTTTCCGAGTTTTTATATCAATCCGCCAAAACCAGATAGCATCATACGTATCGTTATGCAGGTAGAAGCGCAAACACTCCTTATGAGTCTTCCGAAAGGTAAATTCGCAGAATTCAAAACCATGATGAACAAAAAATAATGACAGCAATCCGTTTCTAATTTCTATTTTCTTCTAATTTCCCTCTTATGTCTGATAAAAAAATCCTCCTGACTCGTGACGGACTCAACGAACTCCAAGCAGAACTCCGTATTCTCCGTGAGGAAAAACGCGTAGAAATCGCTGATAAACTCAAGGAAGCCATCTCCTATGGAGATCTTTCTGAAAATGCAGAGTATCAAGCCGCTCGTGATGACCAAGCGCAGATGGAGCTCCGTATTGCTGAATTGGAAGAGATGCTCAAGCCAGGAGGATATGAGATCATTGATGAGAAACGCAAAAAAACAGGAATCAATGTTGGATCAGTGGTAACGCTCGAAGAACTTGAGAAAAAAGAAACCATTACCTACACCATCGTTGGTTCACAAGAAGCCAGTATCCTTGATGGGAAAATCAGCAATGAATCACCAATTGGTCGTGCACTTATTGGGAAAAATACGGGTGATAGTGTTATGGTTCATGCTCCATCTGGTAAAACTGAATACTCTATCCTCAAAGTTGTATAACCTCTCTCTATGATACATACATTTCTCGAAGAGCATACTATTATCATACCTGTATTCTCACTCCTGGTGGCAATAGTGGTGAAGTGAGTCGTGCACGCACTCAAGTGACGATTTTCCTTTGCGAGAATGTTTGGAAGTGGCGGTATGCCCTCAGCGCATTCTACATTTGTTATTGCGCTCGCTACCTCTATGGGACTCAAGCACGGTGCATGGAGTGATGAATTCATGATCTGTCTTGTTGTATCCATCATTATCATCTATGATGCGATGAACGTCAGATATCAGGCTGGACTCCATGCGAGAGTTCTCAACCGACTCACTCCCAACGACGGCGAGATTCTCAATGAATCCATGGGACACACACCACTTGAGGCCTTTGTTGGTGGTATTATTGGATTTTTAACAGCAGTAGTGCTACTCGGATAATCAAACATGTTTTCCATCCACGACGAACAACAAATCATCTCCCTCCTCGAAGCAAACGGACATAAAAAGTTCCGTTATGCCCAGATCGAGAACGCTATATACAAAAATCTTGTGACGAATTTTGCTGATATAGAAACACTTCCGAAAGATATACGCGATCTTCTTTCGGAGAATTGTTTCTATGGATCACTTGCCCTCCATAGTGAAAAAACGGATCCAGAGGGGCAGACTACCAAGTTCCTCTTCACGACTCATGACGGAAAAATGATCGAAGCCGTAATTATGCGTCATCTTTCTGGACGCAATACGCTCTGTGTGAGTTCGCAAGCGGGATGTCCGATGGCGTGTACTTTTTGTGCGACTGGAAAACTCGGACTCATCCGAAATCTGGAATTCTCTGAAATTATCGATCAGGTTATGTGGGCAGTACACCACCTCGCAAAAGAGGATAGGAAACTCAGAAATGTCGTATATATGGGTATGGGAGAGCCACTTCTCAATTATGGCGAAGTATCTCGATCGATACACATTGCCTGCAGTCAGAAAAAACTCGATCTCTCAAATCGTCGTATCACGGTATCGACGTGTGGAATTGCGCCTCGTATTATAGATTTCGCTCGGGATTTTCCTCAGGTATCGCTCGCGGTCTCACTGCATGCACCCAATGATGAAGCAAGACGCAAGATTATGCCGGTTGAGAATACCTATCCAATAGACGTACTGATGGCATCCATTGATGAATATGTTCGACTTACCAACAAGCGGGTATTTTATGAATATATCATGATCAATGGGGTGACGGATCGCCTCGAATACGCTCGAGAGCTTGGAGAACTTCTCAAGTGAAAACTGGCACATGTGAACTTTATCCCTTATAATCCAGGAGAAGGAACCGATAGCAATGGATATCTCCCGACTACCAAGATGATTATCAAAAAATTCCAAGATACCCTCGACCGGTATGGAATTCCATCAACGATTCGCCATACCATGGGAGATGATATCGATGCAGCCTGCGGACAACTCGCGCTCAAAGAAGAATGAAAATCACTAGCCACTGAGATGGGACGAACACTTGGGAAAACCACGAAAAAAATATAATAACTAGAGTCAATCATATAACATATCTCTATGGAATCATCCGATCTCTCATTGCCTCTTGAACAGACTAGCACTCCTCGTGTAGTCAAGGAAAAACCATCACGCAAACAAGTACAGCGCGATGCTCGTCACAAAAAAATGGTCGAGAAAGCGAAACGCAAGATAAAAGTACAGAAAAAAACAGAACGAAAACTCGCCGTCAAGGCTGAACGTGTAAAAACCAACAAGCGAGAAAATAGTAAACGAAAACTGGTCAAGAAAATACAGGCGCGGGAAGTAAAAGGAATCGCAAATCAGAGCGAATCATATACAAAAAAACCTGAGAAAAAAGTATTCGTCAAAGATAATTTTGGATTCCCACAGAAAAAATAATAGCAATATGTATAAAAATACATATTTAATTCTCTGTCAATTGCAGAGAATTTTTTGATTTTATAGTAAATATAGCTATACTGAATCCTATGAATCCACTTATACCAAGTCCTATTGAGGATATCATCACGACAATCGAGGCACTCAAAAGTGCGAGTAACTATAGTGAAGCTCGTGAAACGGCCCTTCAGGCACTTGCAAAATACACTGATGATTACCGGATCTACGAAGAACTTGCGGATATCTATATTTTTGAAGAGAATCTTGATAAGGCTGAGGAAGTGATTGGCTATGCTCGTGCACTTCATCCTGAATCTGGTACTGGCGCCTATCTGGAATGATATATTGCAGCAGCTCGCTGAGATTTTGATAGAGCGATCACGATACTGAGCGTTGCCAATATCAAGTTTCCCAACAATGCCGAGATTATCCGGAATCTTGGGTGGTCATATGTGATGCGCGGAGAGATTGCGAGAGGGCTTGGATTTTTACGTCGTGCATACGCGCTCGCTCCAGAAGATATGATGATTATCAATGATCTTGGTGTGGCCCTGATGGCGAGTGGCTCAGAAGATGAAGCCCGTGCGCTTTTTGAGAAGAGTGGACACACCGTTGGACTTGGTGCTATTAACGCTATGGATATCTAAATAACTACGTACTATGTTCACCATTCCTATTGGAGATCTCCTTTCGAGCTATACCGGTGATTCTCGTGAATTTGCTTTTTCTGGGCCTATCTTTGACGGATACTATCCCGATATCAAGTTTCTATCGGATCTCGAATTTCAGATTCAGATTATGACACTCGATGATGGGGTTCATGTCACTTGGAACTATCTCAATACGGTCGTAGAATATGAAGGAAAAAAAGAAACAATAGCTCTTGATACCTTCGATAGAACGTGGAAAAACCACCTTGAACTTGGAGATCCTGATGATATATCAGAGGTTGATATGCGAAATCAGAGTATTGACCTGGGACCCGTGATCCGTGAAGAACTCATTATGGCATGCTGCAATAGCTTCTAATAATTTATCTCCTTTTGAGGAGATTTTTTATGGATTGCAAAACAAGAAATACCCTGTATTTCCAAGAGAGTGCTCGTACGATTGTTTGTGGTAGCTCTACTACTTCTCAACCAAATCGAGACTTAAAAAAACTTACTCATGCGAGAGTATCTTTCTCGTCGCCTGGCTTCGATACTCCGAGTAGATCATACCATGGAAGTCATTGTGATTTTGCTACTTTCATGATCTCCCATTGGAGTAAATAGGGGGCAAATAATTTTTTGTTTGTAGAATCAGAAGAACTGGCCCCATAATAATATATGGCTCTATCCATAGTAAATACAAAGATTCCAGCAGCAATAACCCTTCATTCAAAACGAGCAAAGTAGAGTCATCATTGTCATTGATTTGCAATTCTCGAGATAAATATCTCATAGTAAGTATGTATATTCCCGGAAAATCCATCTCGAGACAGGGTTTCATTGAGAAGTCCCATCCAGATATCAATATGTTCTTGAGTAGCATCAACTCGTTCGATCTGAACTCATTTTTTCTGAGCTACACGTATACTATATCGTCATTTTTCATGCATCTGTGCAAATACTGCATCTTCAGTTTGAGTCAGATCGATGATCCTCGTGTAGGGGGTGAGGAATTTTTTATATGGTTTTTTAATTACCCATGATTCGTGATTCATGATTCACAAGTCTTCTATAGGCTCAATCTGAAGGAATAATATATTCTTATCTCGGAGGTATATCTCTAAACGAGATATACATTCATAATAATCTCTACCAATTTGGGGTCGTGACACCCCCAGTGCGAAGGCACCCAAGAATCCCAGTCCAAGTGTTCTGATCTCTATGAGTAAGTAGGTACTTTGAGTATTTCCATAATAGAAGATATCTTGAACTTGGGAGGAGTCTTTTAGGATATCTGACCATATTTGTGACTGCCAGAATGTGAGGTTGAGTGGATCAATCTCAGATGAAGGAATGAAATGATACTGCATACGTGCAGTGTACAAAAAAGCAAAGAAAAGCAAGAAAAAAGTTGCAAGAACCACTAAAACCTGATATAATAATTGCGTATTTCCTATTTTACCAACTATGCTCACACAACTCGAAGTTAACAAGACGTCCACCAATACTGGAGTAAAGATATTTGCATTCAAGTGAGAGCTGGATGAGACCAACGTCGATACAACATTCCCCAATATTATCTCAGATATTGGGGACTTTGCACATTCTCGTACGCTCTTTGATTTTCGTGAACTCACCTACCTCAATAGTAAGTCTATTGGGTATATTGCTGATATCGCACAACGCACGGAAGATGGTGATGGAAAATTTAGCCTCTGCTGTCTTTCGAATGAAGTCCATGATACGCTAGAGCTCGTTGGAATCACGTCTATTGTTGAGGTATACGAATCCAGTGAGGGCGCTGTGGCTGAGATGTCGAAATAATAACATCTTACTTTTAATAAATTTAAATACTATGAGAGTCTTCTATACGCAAGATGTAAGCTCAGCTCCTGAAAATGAGACTTCTTTTGTTGGAAGACTCTTTGAAAAAGCAAAAAAACTCCCCGATACCGTACCTCAGGCAATCAGACAAGAACTTGCCGCCCTTTCTGCTGAAATCAATGGTGGAAGTGAAGCTCTCAAAAAAGTATCAAAAGAAGAAGCAGATAAACTTATGATATTGCTCAAGGAAAAAGCAAAAAATGGTCTTCAACAATATGCTCGTGAATGAAAAACGGCAGAACTCAAAAATAATAATAAATTTGGGAAACTCCTTTCACATACATCAAGTTTTGATGGGATTCGTGCTGGTGATATACTAAAAATGAGAGCGGATGGAGAGAATATTGCTAATTTTCTTCTAACCAATGATGAAGGAAATGAGATTCATCTCACGAACACAAATGCTGATTCATTCAAAAATAAATCACTCCTAGTAAATTTCTGAAAAAATAGATATATTAATGCTAGTGTTGGTCTAGGAGATATCCTTCCGTATGAAGTAAAAAAAATAGAAATAACAAAAACAAACGGAGAAACAGTAATAGGAACCCTTGGGAGTAATGATAGCCGAACTGGTCGACGTGAACGAATTGGTTATTATGATGAAAAATGAAGATATCTTGCTATATATAATCAATACGCCATCAAAATCATCGAAACATGAATCATAAGCAATGAAGAAAAAAACAAATATGAAACCATTCAACGAAAACAACTAGAAAACGTTCGTATTAGTGAAATGGTAGAATTTTTAGTTTGAAAAAATGGACTCAAAAAACTTTCTCCGGAGGAAGCAAAAAAATTTCTCAGCGAAGAATTCAAAGATAGTACTGATATGGACTTATTTGAGATTGCTATCCAAAAATTTAATTCTCGTATTGAACGTGGTATCCATACTCGTGAAGCCTATAAGGACGGTATTGGTTCTCGTGATAAGTTCATTGGAAAATTTGGATGGTATCTCCGTGATATTATCACAAAAGACTTCCCTGATGTACCTCCGCATATACTCGTAAACTTATTTGATAAAGAAAGTAGTCCTCGTGGATCATTTGATCCTACTGCGCTAAATGCTAGAACAAAAGCGTATGGACTGGGACAAATGACTCCGAGCACTTGGGATGCTATAGAAGAAAAAACAAATAAACAATATGATCGATCAAGTCCGTATGATCAGATATATGCAAGTGCAGCGTATCTTGACTTTATAATGAAGCTCAATCGTTGTACTATACAGGATACAATAGTGTATTACCATACTTGACCATATGTACGAGTATACATCGATAACAATGATATCTGATGGCTTGAAAAATATAAATCTTCAAATCCTGAAATAGCGAAATGAATGTCAGAAAATTCATGGAATGGCTATATGAATGCTGCAAGAAAATACTATACAGAAGATTCTATGCTTCTCACAACTCTGGATCTGTCCAAATCATGAACAGAAATTGCAACTCAACTCGGTGACTATGTTATGAGTACAAGTCTTCCCCAAACATGAAGCAGTAGTTGTGGACAAGCAGTGGGAATCCTCCTTAATCGTTTTGGTATTGAGGCACTTCCCCAATCAGGAAGAGATGGGAAAAATTGGGATGATATCCTCGAGCCAAGAGTAAACAATGGACAGTTCAAAAAAGTTGCCATCAAACATCCGAGTGAAGCAAGTTCAGGAGCTATCCTCGTATATGATGGCACTGGATCTCAATGAAGTAACATGAACAAAGACTTCGGTCATGTAGAAATCAAGTGATCAGATGGAAAATACTATTCATACTACGAAGGAACAAGGGCTGGTGGATCAGCTGCAACAAATGAAAAAGATCCTGATAACTATAGAAAATTAACAGGATTTGTGGGATATGCATACTATCCTATAGCCAAAACAGCCTAAAACAGTCTCCCCTGCCCCTCTGGAACTCAATTCTGGAGGGGTTTTTGTATACTATGGAGTCTTCTGAGGTCTGTTTTGATCTCATACCCGATAAGTTCAATACTTGAGTCAACGAGGTATGAGATGAGTCTACTACAGTCCATCTTCCGAGTGTCGATACTATAGATCATTCCAGAGAGTCCAATCACAATCTTCCCCTGGGCATCAGTCGATATAATAACCGAGGACTGGTACTCAATAGCCGATTGCAGTATATCGAGTGTATCGAGGGTTTCTATAGTCGTAACCGCTACCTGTACGGCTTCTTTTTGAGGAGTCAGGAGTGCTATAGGCACCAGTGAGCGGAATTCATACTGCTTCAATAGATCAATATATCCTTGATTTTGGACTCCGAGCGCGAATGGTAATTCTGGAAGAGGAGGAATCTCGAGGTCCGTGATGATCGATGCGAGACGCTGTGAGAGGAACGCATTTTCCTTTTGAGCTATGAGTACCTCTTGCATCTTGGGAGTCAGCTCGTCGAGATGATCATAGATTCACTCGAGAGAACTATATTTGGAGAGGAGATCGACGGCCTTCTTGGGTCCGAATCCAGAAATACCTGGAATATTATCAGAGGCGTCCCCGACAATCGAGAGATAATCACAGACCTGATGTACGGGAACTCCGAATTTTTCGAGGACATCACATTCTTTGAGAAACTTGCGTTTCATAGCGTCATATATATGAACATGTCCATCCCTGACGAATTGACAGAGATCCTTATCAGATGATATCACGACGACTTGATAGCCATTGTTTTCGTGTTGATGTGCGATGGAACCAATGATATCATCGGCTTCATATCCTTCGCGAGACAGCGTCATGATGTTTGCAGCGGTAAAAAGCTCGAAAACTCACTCGATCTGAGATTTGAGATTATCGGGCATACGTTCACGAGTTCCCTTATATTCTGTAAATAGATCCGCACGAAAGCTCTTGCCGACATCGGTCGTTACAACCATCGTGGCTTCTGGATTTTCTTCAGCAATGGATTTGAGAAACTTAGCCACTCCAAATATAGCATTCACAGGAGTTCCCTGACGAGTATTCATCTCAGGAATCGCATAAAACATGCGATAAATCAGATTGTACGCATCGATAATGAAGAGGGTTTTTTTAGGCATGAGGAAGTGTTTTTATTTTTTTGAGCATATTGAGCATTCGTTCTTCTGCAATATATTTTCAGATTCACTCGATATCAAACCACCGAATATCATCCACTTCTGATTCTTGTCGAGTGAATGGCGTGTCTTCTGGAATTGTTCCGAGATAGAGTATATCATAGTGTTGGTGAGTAGGCCTTCACTTGAGATCGGCTGGAATATCATGGATATCAATATCAAATATGCCACCAAGGAGTATTGGTTCCATCTCGATTCCAGATTCCTCATGAAACTCACGAATTGCGGTTGCACGTGTATCGCAATTTCCATCGGAGTGTCCACCAAATTGGAGCCATTTCTGGAACTTCTTATGAAACATGAGGAGGACCTTTGTTTTTTCAGGATTGATAATGAGGAATGAACCCGTAATATGCCCTCACCAGTTCTGGTTTTTAAATGCATCGTGTGCATGGTTTTGCAGCAATTCTATAAACTTCTCCGAAAGTTTCTTCTCAGGTATACCATTTTCTCCATACTGATGCAGAGAGCTTATGAATGTTTGCAGTTCCATAGGATACATTAGTATTACAGAGTATGTATAGCCTGTATGATTCTCTCAAATATCTCCTCCTCGGGTCCGCTTGCATCAATACGGATGAATAGATTTTTCATGATATCCAAATTTCCACATTTGTCATACCCACGAGCAATAGACTGGAAAAATTCCTTACCCATCTTCTCCCACTTGTCGCCTATAGCATCAAATGTCCGAGAGAGTGCCGTCTCCACATCGATATCCATATAGAACACGATATCTGGCAATATCCCTCGTATTGCATCTTGATTGACTGATAA
>JAYSPL010000120.1:0-6433 GCA_043722085.1 Candidatus Altimarinota bacterium
GGCTGATGAAATAATCCTCATGGAACTCAGGAACCAAACAAAAGAAAAAGAAGGAACTACGGTGTAGTTCCTTCTTTGCGGTTAGTGTGAGTGATTACATTTTTTTTATCTTGCATATAAGTATCTTGTGTATAATATTATATTTAATAGGATAGTTTTATCCAATAGTTGAAACATAATACTTTTTGATAATGCAATTTGAAACTTTCATTTTTGATCCAGATTTTTTTATAGAAGATCACCTTATTTGATTTACAAATATTGTAGCTTTGTACGAATGAAAATGGATATATGTGAAATGAAAATGAAAAGATACATGGGAACTTCCATGATGACATAGGGAATTATGAGAAACTATAGAAGAATGTGCAAAAAGAGAGCTTTACGAAGAAACATGAGTAAGTAACTATCAGTTGATTCATATTAATTCATGGAGTCTTACTGAGCTAAATACTTGAATAAAATATTATGGATATGTATATTTGGCTAATGTATTAGAAATATGAGAAAAACCTGACTCAGAAATTGAAGAAATAGGTTTTTTTCTATGCAACCTAAAAATCTTACATATCCCTTTATACAAATTGATATACAGATCAATGCAATAAATTATCTTAAAAATAATACGGATGCTTTAGATTCATAATTCTCGAGATTTGATTATGTATCTCTATAATTCCCAGGGTTTGACTTATAGTAATATCTGCACTTTCAATTGACATAGATTCTTGCTCAAATAAATTATTCCTTGAATTTATATCAAAATCTTTTCATCTACTGTTTTTCATACGAATTCCACATTCTTCATATCATGTATTCATGAATATTATTAATAATTGGATATTCGTTATTCAACCTAGAATCTGCCTAAAATTGAGTCATCATGCCATGATATTGATTTTATCATTTCAAGATAATCTACAGTATTCCTGTTTACTTAGTCCGTATTTATGAAATCATTCTTGCAAAGAAATATACATGTCGTTTTTATGAAATTTTTCTGCATTTATAAAATTATAATCCTGTCATCTAGTTTCTATATCTATTCAATTTTTATCTTGCCTAGGAGATCTCGTTGTTGTTAATATTACTCTTGAGTATATACTACTATAGTGCTGTATTAAATTAGACTGTAGGGTACTTTTTCCACTGCCAGAAGGTCATGTAATTAATAATAGTTTCATATGAAGTTATTCGGATTTAGGTGCGAAATTACTTATAATCAATTTCAAATCAGGTGCTATGAATTTTGAAATTTCAGCCACTAATCATGGAAATGCCGGGCATCAAAGTTGTTCGCCAGTTTTTGGTATCTGATTGAGACTTATCGATACTTCCAATCTTTGGATTGTTTCTGGAATACATTCTGCGGTAACTTCTAAGTAGTCATTGAGGGTCGAAAGTTTAAATCATCAAGAGCCACCATCTATAACTGGAAAGATCATGTCATCTTGTCTTATTTTTTTAGAGACTCATTCAGATATAGGTGATCAAAATAAAGTTCGCAGGAATGACATTTGTACTCACATCTCTAGATGTCCTGCCATTAGTAATCAAAACTTTTTTGTTTTATTAAGTAAATTATCTACTTGAGACATATTTAATGATGGAAATATTCAAAATTTCAACTTATACTATTTAAAAAAACAATATAAGTATAGTAGACTAACGAAGTGCACATTTGATATCGATCTTTCAAATCTATCACTAATACTATATCTTGAAGAATTATACTTTGGATTTAATAAATCACTGTTTGTATTAAAAAATCATTGTACTGAATTTGTACTAATTCATTTTGCTCTTTTGAAATACTGTTCGAAATGGATAATTAAACTTTCCTCATTAGGGTCGAATATCAGAATATTTCTTGGTGTTTCTCAAAAAAAACTATACATTCATCAATTATCTTTGATATACAGCCAAAGTCTGTCAGAAATATTCTTATAGTATTCATATAAATCTCTTTTTTCATTAATAGCAATATCATCAGTAGGTTGGGGGGCTATTTTCAGATAAAGAAAGTAATCATAAGTACTTATCTCTATAGGTGGATTGGCCATCATTAATAGGATTTTTTTGTGATCCAGCAATGTAAGGACATCCATTTTTAGTCGCTGAGATAGTATTGTAGTTCATATATTAAGTAAGTTACTCTCTTTAAATAATTATATATTCTTAAGAAGAATAATTATTGTATAGTAAATAGCAAATTAAATAAAAAATCCCATCAGTAATCCTGATAGGAAAAGAAATACTCTCAACTAGAGTATCACTACCTGATGTTCTTCTTGTACCATGAGGGCTCGCTTCGACCGACTCTGCTTCGCGAGTGACCGATCTTGATCTCTATAGAGACTCAGAGCAACAGGATTAACACCGAATGAAGCAAGTGCGAGTGTACGAGAATGGTATGATGCGAGAGCATGTGGCCCCATACGGGCAATATCAGTAGTCATATTTGTATTTTTATGAGATATGAGTACAGTATATCATATCTTGTATCCTTCGTCAATTTTACTGTGAATATCACACTTCGTCTTGCTAACTATATCAGTCGTTATGCACCTTCTCGACGCAAATTGCTCTCTTATTTGGAGAAAAAAAAATGTGAAGATCCAGCCTCACTCCTGGTGACTCATGGCTATGATGAATCGATGATGTGTGATATATGGATGCGTTCATTGGTCTCTTTGGGGAAGGGAAAGCGAGAAATGAGCATGAAACTCACCAAAAAAGAATTTCCAAAAGAAATGATTCTCCAAAAGTTAGAGTCCTTTGATAGTGAGATACACGATTGGGAAGGGAATCGTGTGAGTATCGTGCAGCAGATTCAGACACTGGAACAACGCGGGAAATCTCGTCGTATGATTGTTTCTCTCCTCGTTTCCAGATATTCCTATTTCCGAGATGAAATCATGGAACTGCTCAGTGATACTGATGACCTACAGAACCTCCAAAAAGAAGTGCAAAAATATAAAAATCGATACAATATAGCGGATAAAAAGATTCGAGAAAAAATGATTGCATCACTTTTGCGAAAGGGATTTGCGTACTCGGATATCAAAAATCAAATTAACTAACGTTTTTTTATATGTTCATCTGTTCATCATGTGCTGCTACATCACCAAAATGGACAGGGAAGTGTCCTATCTGTGGCGAGTGGAATACGTTCCAGGAGTCAGCGGTTCAAAAATGAAAGTCTAAGCTCGGAAATGGCAAGATACTCGAAACCAAATGAATTGATCCAAATAATGTGTATACAGGAATGGAACGGTATGCAAGCTCATCAGGAGAACTCGATGTAGTTCTGGGAGGTGGTCTCTCTGCTGGATCACTCGTACTCCTATCGGGTGAACCCGGAATTGGAAAGTCGACACTGGCACTCCAGATGAGTGAGTGGTACGCGAGTCGTAATCAGAGCGTACTCTATATATCTGGAGAGGAACATATGGGACAGATTAGTGCACGAGCCATGAGGCTCTGAGTGAGTCACGCCAATATATCACTCCTTACGGAATCTGATTTTGACTCAATTTTTGTAACTATCGAACGATCGAGTGCGACTATCATCATCGTTGATTCACTCTCAGTACTCTCATCATCCTCTATTGATGGTTCCCCTGGGAGTATTTCTCAGATCCGTATCATGACCGAGATGTGTATGAATATCGCAAAAAAAATGCAAAAATCTATCGTACTGATTGGACATGTTACCAAAGATGGATCCATCTGATGACCAAAATCACTCGAACATTTGGTGGATGTGGTACTCTTTCTCGAATGAGTTCGTACAGAGAACTATCGTATACTCAGGGCGTTAAAAAACCGATTCTGACCTACTGATAGTGTGTGACTGTTTCGTATGGAAGAAAAATGACTCATAGATCTCCCCAATCCAGGCCTGGAGTTTATCGATCAAGAAAGCACGGTTCTCTCGGGATCTGCACTCACATTCACCATCGAATGAAATCGGCCTATTCTCATCGAGATAGAAGCCCTGACTACGTACACCAAGTTTGGCTATCCAAAGCGTTCCGCGCGAGGTATTGCACAATGAAAACTTGATCTCTTGATTGCGGTCATGAGTAAGTTTACTAAATCGGATCTCGAGAGTCATGATGTGTATCTCAATATTGCTCGTGGAATTCAGGTGTCTGAGCCAGGAGTCGATCTGGCCTGTATTGCTGCAATATCGAGTAGCAAAAAGGAAAAATCCCTCGGACGGAGTATCTACTTGGGAGAAGTTTCACTCACTGGAGTGGTTAAGAATGTTCTATTTTTGGATCGTAGACTCATGGAAGCTGCAAAACTCGGTTTTACCCATGCCGTTATTCCGGCGAGTTATGAATGAAAAATCCCAAAGGGAATGGAATGTACCAAGATATGAAATGTATGAGATTTGAAATAATTTTTTTAAAAAAAGTCTACCAAAATATTGGTAGACTTTTTTTGTGGAGTATTTTATTTCTTAATGTTTTTATGATTTCTTCGCTACCACTTTCTTCACGGGAACCGCTATCGTCTTCGCTACCACTTTCTTCACGGGAACCGCTATCGTCTTTGCAACCACTTTCTTCACGGGAACCGCTATCGCCTTCTTGGTCACTTTCTTCACAGGAGCCGCTATCGTCTTCGCAACCACTTTCTTCACGGGAACCGCTATCGCCTTCTTGGCCACTTTCTTCACGGGAACCGCTATCGTCTTCGTAACCACTTTCTTAGTATTCTTTGGGCTCACCGCTACAATGATTTCAATGGATTTTTTTGGAATCTTTATTGCAGTTTTTTGCTTCAACATATCCCGTATCGAAGGATCCTTTTTCTTATCATAGTGCATGGCTCGTGCTCGTTCTAGTGCGTGTATTTCATGACTTAGATATCCTGTATCTATGGATTTCATCTTTTGCTTTCGACGACGACGTGTTACTATCAAATAGATAGAGAGTGCGATCAGGATAGTCGCAATAAGTCCGCTATTCCATGTTTTAATAATTTCGTCGTATTCGACGGTTAGGGGTATTTCAGAATCTTTGATTACTACTTCTTTGGTTACGGGATTTATATAACTGACATTTATTCGTGCACTCAGGTTTTTTACTGTATGGTGTATTTCGAGCTTTTCCCAAGGATAGAGGTATCCTTGATTTTCCTTACTTATCCTGGAATAGTAGATTCCAGGCGCTTCATAGTTAATAGCGATGGCACCAGAAGCTGTAACATATTTCCGGGCAAAACCATTCCAACTCATGGTAAAGATACGATTTGTTCCCGGAAGCACATTGCCATTTTCTTCATTGATCGTTAGATAATCAGCTGTTTCTTCTCCAATAACAGCTCCATTTTGGTTTTTTATGAGTTCTTTTCCAATACTTGTCAGTTGTTTTCCATTGAGTTCATGAATGGTAATTTTCCCTTCAGGGTTAATATGAATCGTTCCCTTATTGTGTATTGGTAAGGTAATATCTGTGATAAATTTTGTATTTGGATCGAGTTCCGGTGCACTCCAGAATGGATTGATAAAAGTAATAATACTATCTTGGTTAGCTCGATCACCAAATACCATAAGGAGTTTTTTTCACTTTTCTGTTATCTTCTCTGCCAGAGTACCCGTCTGTCCAAAATCAAAAAAATTATTAGTTCCAAGTGATCCGCTCATCGCGGTGTTACTCGATCAGCCACCACCAGTTACTGTAATATTTCAAAATTCTGGTGCAACAATAATATCGCCTGGTACCGTCACGAGGAGTAGTGTGCCAATTCTACGATTCATGGAAACACTCACTTCGCTCGTGTTGGGCGTATTGAAAAATATGGCTCAGTAGTGTCCACCGGGAATTGCATTTACGGGCGTATTAATCTGATAGGTAATTGTTTTTTTTCACTTGGCAGGAATGCTAAATAATCCAGGAGTATCAAATGTTGTCCAGCTTGCTAGTGAATTGGGGGTGATGGTACTCGTAGTAACTGCAGTACAGAGGGGAGTCCCATTGTTACTACTCGTAGTACAATCTTCCACACTCATGTAGAATGAGTGGGCTTTATTGGAATTATTATATAGGGTCACTACACCCGTAGCTGTTCCTCCTATGGTTGCGATAATATCACTTCTGATTGGTGTTATGGCAAGTTCTAGGGGATCTCATGATGCTGCAGCCAGTGTACTTGATATGATCGTAAAAAAAAGAAAACACGAAAGGAGAATTTTATGCATAGGGTATATTACAGTGCAAATATATCCATCTTCATATAAAAAGCAAAATGTCCTTACAAGATCGTGAGGACATTTTGCTTTTTTTGTGATATACTAAAAAGTTCCAACAACGCTGACTTCGACCGTATCTGTATAGTTTCCAGCTGGAGACTGTGCATTTGGTTGTACCGATATCGTAAAGGTAAAGTCATCAATACTAGTAAGTGCCTGAGGTTTATT
>JAYSPL010000121.1:0-1538 GCA_043722085.1 Candidatus Altimarinota bacterium
AAGTACACTTTCTCTCTTACGACAACAATTCTACCAAACACACACAAGATATACAAAATTCGATCCACATTGGCAACCAACACTCACGTAAAATCCATCTTCTTACGACATTTCTATTTTTAAAAACCCCTATACTCAAAGTTGAAGTGCAATTTCCTTAACATCTTGAATGCAATAAAAAAGTAGTAATATGTAGGTACCTTTACCTCCTTACACATTACTACCATGAAACAGTATACACAGATTTCCTTAGAAGAAAGAGAAACTATTTATCTTCTTCTAAAAGAAAAAAAGAAACCAGCAGAAATAGCTCGTGCCCTCTCTCGAGATCCATCAACTATTGGTCGTGAGATTACTCGCAATTCCACAGTACTTTCTCGCAACCTCAATGGACTCAAAGAAAAGAAGCCCGAACACTACCACTATCTCCCAGATACTGCTCAAGTAAAAAGTGAAGTACGATGCAAGGCAGTAAACTGGAGATCCCCACTCAAGAGACCAGAAATACTCCAACATGTCATCAAACATCTCAAACTCTGATGGAGTCCAGATATTATCGCAGGAGACCTCAAGCTCCTCTATCCAACAGATACTAGTATGCATATATCCCATGAGTGTATCTACCAATTTATCTATACCAAGCTCGGGCATGAACTTGGAGATATTGGATCTGATGGAAAGCAAAAATGACTCAAACAATATCTCCTGCGTTCTCACAAAAGACGGAAGAAACAAACAGGACGAAGTCTGCAGAAATCAAGCAAGATACCAAATAGAGTAGACATTTCTCAGAGAAAAATTGATCATCCACTATGCGAAGTATCCCATAACGAAAGAGATACAGTCACAGGAGATCCAATACTCATCTATACTCGTGATGAATTTGGCCACTTTGAATGAGATTCTATTCTCTCTGTGAGAACAACATACTCAGCGCTCAGGACAGAGCTCGAAAGAAAGAGTCGATTCTTATTCGTCAGAAGGATACCAAGAAAAACGGCAGAGTATACAGTAGAAGCAACACTATCTATCTATTCACCTCTTCCTACATGAGCCGTAAAAAGTACAACCTGGGATAACTGAAGTGAACATACACAGCATGAGAAAATTACACAGAAACTCTGTATACCAATATACTTTGCAGAGCCATATAAGTCTTGGCAGAGAGGATCCAATGAACATGCGAATGGAATGATGAGAAGATTCTTTCCAAAGGGAACGAACTTCGATGACGTCAGTGATGAACAGATACAAGAGGTGGTCGATTATCTCAATAACCGACCACGAAAGATCCTCGGATACCAGACACCAAAACAAGTCTTTGATTCCTACCTTGCTACTTTTTTATAACATTCTCGAAATTGCACTTGCAAATTGAAGATGGGGTATCAATAAAAGTGAGGCATTTCGTGACGAAGTGTCTCGCGCTTTTAGTGCGAATATTATGCCAAAAGTAGAACAAATTTTAGATGATAGAGGGATTACAGATAGGCGAGATAAAACCACATTTGTAAGAAGATATTCCCAAGCAATACTTG
>JAYSPL010000122.1:0-6046 GCA_043722085.1 Candidatus Altimarinota bacterium
ACGCAGTACCTGCTTCGTCTTACCAAGAGTAACCTAGAGCAGATATGGTTTTTGTTGGAATTTTGTCAAGCGGAAATGTGGGTAGTGTGAGTGATTACACCAAGTTAGTTTGACATAATATTATATTATCATATGATAACGTTCATATTAATTATTTTCTATGAATGTTACGACTGAATTACCCAAAGATACTACAACAGTTCCATCATGACAGTCTCCTAAACAGTCTCTTGCTGGACTAACAGAGAGAACAAGACTTGTTGTGGAGCAACTAAGAAGTAAACCATCTGTACCACCTAGAATTTTATCATTTCGAGCGACTCGTGATACAGTAATTCAGTTTTGAGACATCGAAGCAGTATTATGAGATCATTGATTCAATACTACACAAATAATGGAGGCAGCAGTCAAAGCTCTCCATGAAAAGATGGTCGAAAGTTGACTGATACAAAAATCCTAAGAATGAGTAATAAAGAATTCCTACATAGTAGTGCAGTATTTCTATTAGAGGCTTGATATATTGCCGATACTGCACCGAAAATGCACCCAGATACAGCTAAAGTTGTTATGTGAAATGTTCGAGTAGTACAACAGAGTGTTGCCTGTATTCTACATACATTCCGAGTGCCAATAGAAAAAGTAGAGTCGATTATGACACATGAGTTAAGATCGAGAGTTATGTCGCGTGTTATTGCTTCTCTGAATAGTGTAATAGACTGAAGGATACCTATTATAGATCATTGGTCATCATCGGAGCCACCGGAAGAATCGTATACAAAATTCTCTTCTCTTGATTAATCCTCCTTCTTCCAATACCCCTCCACGAGTTTCCTCATTCCCTTGCCTTCCTCTTCGGCGAGGGATTTTCACTCTTCCTTCAGTGCGAGCTGACCACATGCAGCATCGATATCATCTCCCATCGTATGACGGACGGTCGAGGGGATTCGATGGGTGTGGATGTTGGGGGACACATATACGAAGCTCTGAAGAGATCGGAAAAGTGACGATACGGAAAGTGAAGATGAAGGACGGGAATATGAGGGTAAGTTATAACATAGCGTAGTAGCTATAGCAAAAAGTGAGAATATCACTTTCTAAAGTGT
Source organism: Candidatus Altimarinota bacterium (assembly GCA_043722085.1). Lineage (GTDB taxonomy): Bacteria > Patescibacteriota > Gracilibacteria > BD1-5 > UBA2023 > JABFSX01. The sequence continues at coordinate 1,104 of JAYSPL010000122.1, forward strand.
ACTTATTTTTGTCTCTTCGAGGGAAATATGCTATCATAAAATCTAGAGTATAATTATTTCAAACTGTCTCTTCATATGATGAAAGAAACCAACCAAATAAGAGAAGGCTTGCCTGATTCAGAAAAAGAACGAGAATCTATGGAATGAGCAGACAGTTTATTGTGTATAATTGAAGAAAGAAGTACTAATATACTTGATTCGCTGGTTGCCCAATCCAAGGATCGTATGGCAGACATAAATATGAGATTGGAAGAAAGTAGGAAGGCATTAGATGCGAGAATGAAGGAAAGTGGAAGGGCATTGGATAAGAGATTCGAGGAGAGCAGAAGAGCATTGGATAAGAGGAAAATGGAATTAGAGAGCCGTCTGGGCATAAATCTGAGTAAATATCCTTTTGCTCGACCTCATGATGACCTACAGTTTTTTCGGGAAATGGATGGACTCGATATAGCAGGACGACTCCTACGATGACTCGAAGGAGAAGAAAAGGAAACAGATACCGACAAGCAAGCTCGTATAGACCAAGCACTTACAGAAATAAAAGCAGCTATACAATCAGAAGATACCTTTATGCAACTCCTAGGAAAGCATTATATTCACCTTACAAATGGGAGGAGAATTTCTGAATTTTCTCAAGACAGTGAGATCAGCAGACTAGAAGAAATTTATCGAGAGAATTGGAAAGGATTCGATCCAGAATGGGTAGAATATCTCGTAGGGAAATTCCGAGAATCGCTCAAATGAACGAATGAATTTGCCATTCTGCGATTCGATACGAAACTCAAGCATGCGAGTTTATTGGAAAGTGAGAATATTATATGATTTCTTCGGTTTACTCCCTATGATGTTAGCTCTTGAATACTAAGCAGATCAGTATACCTATGAGCGGTAAATATCGCAGAATGATATCAATGATATTCACTCCTGAGATATATGTTTGAGGAAAGTGCCGAAATGCAATTTATATCGCATAATACTATGTATCTCGATACAGTTCCAGATAGTCCTGCAGAGAAAGTATGGAGAGCCCTCTGATTCGAACCAGTACAGCTAGGACTACCTCAGGAGATTCCATACTGAAAAGACTCAGCCAAAAAACAACCATTGCTTCTTATGAAACTCACAAAAGATAACTTTCAAAAATTGAAAAAATCCTAATCATTCTTATCACTATTCCCCCACAGTTCGAGAAATATCTGTCTGAATGCTTCTACGATAGCGGCATGTTTAATAGCTACGCCGATAGGGGTAGATCCTTCGAGAGATGCTATCGTGATCATATCATCGATGATCTGGATATCGATCTTGAGCTCTTCGATATGCTTGAAGTATCTGTTATGTCGATTTTTGGGATCATTTGTATGAAGCGCTTGATATTTGGATGGACGCAGAACATAGACTTCCTTATATATCTTGAAAGCCTTTTTTCGAAAACTCTCGATAAACCTGGGTTCTTTCGCGAGAAAATAATCCCCAGCTCCAAAAGAAAATATCTCTGTCGGGTGAGAGAGAAGCATCTCGAACATCCTCTCTATGCCATCGACTCATTCATAAAAGGTCACTTGCGGGAGTTTCGCATTCGGATTATACGCCTGCTGAAGATCTTTGACAGTAAGGACAAGTTGCTCTTTTTTTCTTTTGAGATTTTCTTCTTCTTCATAGAGGAAACTATAGAGCTTCGTCGGATTCTCTGCGGTATAGAGTTTTGTATTTCATTTTTTTGCGACTGTAAATAGTCACTTCTCGACGAGAAGATCGCAGTTATACCGTAGAGTCGATCTCGGTGCATGGAGTCTCGTAGATAGGCTTGCCGCCGCAAATGTACCTATCCCCAAAGCCATATTATAGATTCTCCCTTCGAGTTCTGAGAGTCCTAAGTCTTGGAGAAATTGTTGTATATGATTCATATATATGAAATAGAGATTGGAAAAATAGTATATCATTTTTTCAGAAAAACGACAACTTATGTTGCCATTTTTTTATTCATAAAGTAAATCATTACTACAATGATAATAATATAATATAAAAAAATCGTAAGTACATACATTTTTGTCGATCTTTTGAATTACAATAGAATGATTTTGACTTATTAGTCAATTATATTTTAAATATTTCTATGAAACCTACTCTACCCGCATCATCTGGTCCATCCGAGACAAGAAAAAAATATATTTCAGATTTAGAGTGAAACAATTCTAAAAGTGAACTGCTATCACAAGAATGTGAAAAAGTAGATGCTGAAATGATACTTATAAGAAAAAGGGTTCGTGTAATTATGCAGATACTACGACTAACAACTGCTCCTGAAGATAAGGTGAATCTTTCACAAGAACAATCGACTCTCGAAGAAACTCTGAGAACTAAGAGTGAAGAATTAGAAAGAGTATATGAAATGAGGTATCAGCTATCACAAAACCTAGAAAAAGTACATGCTCAATATCAGAAATCGATATGACTCACCCCTGAGGCTATATCGGTAATAAGCTGATTCCAGCGTGCTGTAAATAAGCTTCAAGATACTATGGAAGACAATCCAAGTGTGTGAGGCTGACGCAGGAGTACCCCTGCAGTAAGGCTTACTGTAGATGATTTCCCTGAATTTACTACTTATTAAAACTTAATCTTTAAACTATATTATATGCTAGATAACGAAAGATCCCGAAATCCGAATGAAACAATAGTCTCACAATGATCTCATAGAAGCTGAGTAATAGAAATAGTCACCAAGATAGTACAGGAAAGATTCTGAGATATTTCTCTTATAGTACCAAATGCTTCTAATCTATGAGTAATACCAGCGCTAGCAGAATCACTCAAAGTACAGATTGATTTTATCAGATCATCACTCGTTAAAATTGATTCGAAAAGACTCAGCAATTCACTCGCAACGTATCTGGAGATTATGGAATGAGTTCATCAAGAGATTACCAAAGATCAATGAGCCTGGATGACGTATTCAGAAGATCAATTTCAAGTAATCCAAAAATTTATCGCTGCTATATTTGATATGACAGAATATCTGGTATCTGTGATAACATCTCCTTTCCCCTCCCAGAAGATATTAAAAGATGTCCACGATTCCTTCATCCCGGTAGGTAGACAATATTTCCAAATGAAAGCTCTCAAAATAGTTCAAAAATAAATCTAGGCATCACTTCTCTCAATTATAGAAAATCTCTAATACGAATATCTTTTTTATTTTAAATCTTAGAAATTATGACCAATTCAACTACTATAATCCATGAATGACAAAATACTGAATGAATAGATACAAAGACCCCAAGATGAGCTGTTCTGGATCTCGTGGAGTATATTGCGGGGAGGCTAAATCATCTTCATATATACGATAGAATAGTGATAGAAGGATTATTTATCCATGGGGAGCTTCCCGAAGGAGAAATAGATCAAGTTCTATTTGATGATACAATCCTCATGTGAGCTCTTGATCGTACTCGACCACTCAGCATCGAAGGCTATACTGCGCTTATTCGTTCTCCTTTGACACTCCAGCGAATGCGAAGACTCCATAAAAAAATGAAGAACAAACGTTCATAAATGTTTACTTTTCTTCGAAAGAATGCTACGATATTCCTATCTTCAACTATACTATTATGATCGATCAATCTGAATCCAACCAACAATCTCTCATTCCAGTAGGTACTATCTCAAGGGCAGGACAGCAAGCTTGAACCACTCATGCCGCTGCCATTGGGATACTGGATGACGGATGAGCGACTAATAAACCTCGTCTCAAATACGCAAATAACATCGAGCTCTCTCCTTGAGTCACTTATACTGGGTGGTATCAAGAGATACATGGACAAAAAAACCCTCATGGAAATGGAACACGAATCACTGTCCAACCACCCATTAATTCACCATCATCAAACTGAGATCCTCTATTTGCTAAAGTACGAAAGACACTTGCTCGCATACTTACAGATACGACAGAAGAAGGGACATTCCAAAATGGAGAACTCATTTCATGAGAGAAAAATATGAAATGAGTACGGAAGATGACATGAGTATTTGGTGAACTTGGACTGCTCAGAGAAGGTGATATACTCTATGAAAATGGGATTTCTTGTAGTGTAAGAAATGGGTTCATGACTCAAAGAATAAATCCACAGACACATTCCGAAGAATCTGGAATCTTTCAAGTTGGAATCGAGTATTCCGGAGCAAGACTCATCAATGGAACAAGGATAATCATCGAAAATGGGCTCACGAGAGCGGAGAAAATAAGAGATGGTGAATGGGAAGCAGATAAATATACAGAATTCTTTCGATGATTTCGTGGTATATGGTGATCGGATGAGATTTATCCAAACGTAGCCAAAATACTCGATGCAGATGCCCGCAGACTTTTTATCAGTCGATATGATACTCGCATGGAGGAACTACAAAGAGTGTTTCAAATCGGAAGAAAAGAAGAGACAATCCAACTTCTTGAAGACTTGAGAAGATATCTTAATTCTATAGTTCTACCATGATGAGAGTCTCTTCTTCAGCATCTCTAAGACTACGGGTATCTTCGTTTTCAAGGATATATTGAAAGACTTGAAGAAATAAGGTAACCACTTTCAAAAAGTGACAGTCAATATGCTTAGACTAAATAATATTCTCATGCATTACCTGAGCCCTATAGAATCGAGCATAGGGATTTTCTCCATGTGCGAGGAGGTCCTTATGCTTTCATGACTGAGATATAGTCGATCACTCTAGGCAATATATGAGATCAGCTTTCGAGATCGTACTCATACGATGCGTGATGAAGATGATGATCTTCTTTTTCTTTTTACTCAAAATGCCATTGAATTGCGGTGATTCTCGGGCATTGTATCCGCTTTTCTTCTTCCCAAGGCACGCAGTACCTGCTTCGTCTTACCAAGAGTAACCTAGAGCAGATATGGTTTTTGTTGGAATTTTGTCAAGCGGAAATG
>JAYSPL010000123.1:0-15555 GCA_043722085.1 Candidatus Altimarinota bacterium
GCAGTACCTGCTTCGTCTTACCAAGAGTAACCTAGAGCAGATATGGTTTTTGTTGGAATTTTGTCAAGCGGAAATGTGGGTAGTGTGAGTGATTACTAAGTTTCGTTTACATTTCATATAAAAAGATTTGCATTCAAGAAATTTATGAATATATATAGTTGTATACATTGTATGTATTTGTATTTCTCTTATTTCCTATGAGGCGCAATCTCTTGATTGCGAATTACCCTCACACACAACAAAATTTTATTTCTCCACTTCATTCAAACTATGGAAAACCTTACCCACAAGGAACAACTCTTGTTCCAACAGATCAGAGAATTCATCTCTCGAAATGAGAAGATCACCATACGCACCCTTCAGGTGATCCTCGGATATGCATCTCCTCGCTCGATATCCGTCCTCCTGGATCAGATGATGGAAAAAGGGTACCTCTACCGAGATAATCAAGAACAGCTTCGTATATCTCCAACATTTCGATCAGATAGTGTTGATGTTCGCCTGATTCCACTTATCGGAACGATCGCTTGTGGGATGCCGATATTCGCTGAAGAAAATATAGAAACAGAGATTCCGGTTTCGACTCGACTCGTGTCGGCTTCGAAACAGTACTTTTTTCTCAGAGCGCAATGAGATTCTATGAACCAGAAGGGAATCGATGACGGAGATCTCGTTCTGATCGAGCGTACTGATGTTCCTCGTGATGGACAGATCGTCGCAGCACTCATCAATGATGAGGCTACCCTCAAGGAATTTCGTCATCAATGAGACTTCGCCTACTTGATTCCTCATTCTGATAATCCCAAACATCGTCCCATAATACTCGGTGACTTTTCGGATAACTTCTCAGTTCAGGGAGTCTTCGTTCGGGTCTTCCCAGGAGGCCTATTCGCATAATTACATACTTTTACCACCCACATCACATGATTATCTACTTTAACCGCATTCTTTTTACTCTGATAATTCTTACATTGATTTCTTTCACGATTTCAATACTATCGAATACGTAACTGCCACTACGGCACCGAGAATTCTCCCTCTCTCCTATTTTAATACCCTAATTTTCACGCTATGACTGATAACAAAAAAGAAGCCCTCGCTGCCGCGCTCGCTATGATCGAGAAACAGTTCGGAACTGGTTCGGTGATGAAGATGGGAGACAAGGTCAATATGGAGGTCGAAACGACTGGATCTGGTTCTATAGCGCTCGATGATGCCCTCGGAGGTGGATACGCGAAGGGTCGTATCGTCGAGATCTATGGTCCTGAATCTTCAGGAAAGACGACACTCGCACTCCACGCAATCGCTGAGGTACAACGCAATGGCGGTACCGCGGCATTCGTCGATGCAGAACACGCTCTTGATCCAAAATATGCGGCACTAATCGGTGTCAATATCGAGGAGCTCATCATCTCACAGCCTGACTATGGAGAACAAGCGCTCGAGATTGTTGATGCACTTGTTAGGTCTGGAGCCGTTGACTTGATTGTCGTTGATTCTGTTGCAGCGCTCACGCCGAAGGCAGAAATCGAAGGAAATATGTGAGATAGTTTTATGGGGCTCCATGCTCGCCTCATGTCACAGGCACTTCGCAAGGTGACGGGAGTCATCAATAAGTCCAATTCAACGGTCATATTTATCAATCAGATCCGCATGAAGATCGGTGTAATGTTTGGAAATCCAGAAACGACCACTGGTGGTAATGCGCTCAAGTTTTATGCATCACAACGTCTCGATATCAGGCGTAAAGAAAAACTTGAATCAGGAACCGGGGATGATAAAGAAGCTTTTGGAAACCGTGTAAAAGTGAAGGTCGTAAAGAATAAGATTGCACCGCCTTTTCGTGAAGTGGAGATCGATGTTCTCTTTAATGAAGGGATTTCACTGGCCTGAGAGCTCCTTGATATCGGTTCGGATCGTGGAGTGGTCAAAAAGGCCGGAGCATTCTATTCGTATGGGGAAACCAGACTTGGACAAGGACGAGATAATTCTCGTACGTTCTTGAAGGCCAATCCGATTATTATGAAAGAGATTGAAGTAGCGGTTCGAGCGGCAAAGAAGTAGACATTTTCTTGCAATACCTAGAAAGTATGATACAATGCCAGTATTATATTTTCTATGGCTGAATCAAATCTATCATTACCAACCATCAATAATACCAGGTCAGCTAATGACCCGGTATTTTTAGAAGAAACAAGGTTGGCGGCAATGAGGCTTGTTTCTATTAATGCACGAAAAGAATTTCATAAATTTGGCATGACCTCTCAGGGGGTAATAGCATACCTTAGAAGTGGTTTTGCTAGTCTTGGTATCGATCTCGAATGATCACCAGCAGAACACGCTGCCCATTTGGTTGATCTCCGTTCACAAGCCGCTGCTAACGATGACAATATAGAGTCCAAAAAATCAGCCTAAATACTCTTGTAAAAATTGTATATCTCCTCATAATCTAAGGAGATTTTTATTATAATTATATGATACAGACACAATTTACTCTCATCACCAAGAATACCCTTACGCATGACGTCTATGAGCTCGTCTATGTGTGTGACGCTCTAACTCAGAATGTACCAAAACCGGGTCAATATATGATGTTTCAGCTCGCACCAGGACTCAATAGATCCTATTCAATCGCGTCAATACTCGGTAATACTTTTACCCTGATAATCAAAAAAATTCCAGAAGGGAGGTGAAGCTGCATCATTTGCGATGCAGTCGTTGGCACTACGTTTTCAGGAATTATCCCACTTGGACATTTTACACTGCGCAATACAGCTGGATCAAAGTGTTTTATTGGTACTGGAACTGGATTTGCACCGCTCTATTTTCAGCTGCGTGCTTCCCTAGAATGATGATGTATAGAGAATCCTACCGCATTTATATTTTGAGTTCGTGAATTTCGAGATGTATTTTATACGGATGCAATAGAAACGCTACATCGTGCATTCCCTCATTTTCAATCTCAGATCTATCTCTCTCGTGAATTGCAACAATGATGTATTATGGGATATGTTACTGATTGGATTACTCCAGAAAATATCGAACAATATGAAGAATTCTATCTGTGTGGTTCACTCATCATGGTAAAAAGTGCCCGAGAGAAACTCGAAGCACTTGGAATTATGAGTACGTCTATCTTTTGGGAACAGTACTAAGGCAATTATTCGAAACTCGGTGTTCTGATATCAAATCGATCTTCATCAGCATCCTCATCAAAGTTGTTCATAATATCCTGATTCCACCTGGAGAGCGCGTAGATATTATCGTTGAGATTCATATTTCTCCAATCAATGATAAAGTCATCGGGAGTTTCCTCAGTCCCCTCGATATAGTACGCCATCATAACAGAATATCCTTGTTCTTCTGCGATTTGGTTGATTCGCTTGATATAGTCCTGTACTTTATCGGTGAATTCTTGTCGTGATATTTGTGACATAGGAGATAAATGATAATGTATGAATAGAATAAGTATATAAAAAATCTTCCTGAAAGCGAATTTTTTAATAAATACCTTCGGACCTTATTCATAGAATTTGACAGCACTCATGCCCACACAACCAATGATAAAGAGAGCCACGGTTGCGAATTTGTATTTGTTTTGGGCATGGATTACCGGAAGGAGATCAGCCGTTGCGACGTAGAGGAGTGATCCTCCAGCAAAAGCCGTTGCGAGTCCAGTAAATACCACTGAAACATTTGAAAGTATGAGATCGGATATGACAAATCCTACAGGAGCTGCGAGTGCAAATAAACCCAGAAAAAGAATTTGAATTTTTTTAGGAAATTTACTTTCTTGAAATATCGCAGCAAGAGATAGTGATACAGGTACTTGATGTATAGCTATCCCAGCAAGAATTGTATAGCCAATTTCGGGTGATATTCCAAATCCAGCTCGTATTCAGAGCCCATCAAAGAGTGTATGCACAAAAATAGCAATAAATGTAACGAGCGCAACATGATCATAGTGTTCGTGTAGATTTTCATGATGATGATCCCCATGGCCCTGATCATGATTGTGGGGGGTAAGGATCTCTTCGATAATGTAAATCATAAGAAATCCAAGTATAAAGGCATAGACCGCGTAGGGCGTTTGTTCTAGTGCCTCTGGGAATATGTGTACCAGAGAAACAGCAAGCATCGATCCAGCGCCAAGACCGATAAGGAGGTTTAGTATGGTTCTATTTATTTTTTTGAAGACAAATAGCAGGAGTCCACTGGCCGAGATGAGACTGAGAATAATGAGTGGTAAAAACATAGAATATAGTGTAAATAACTAGTGTTTCGAGTGACACTTTGCGATATATTTTTTTTGAGAGTAAGTTAGCTATATACCGAACAAGGTATTTGAAAAGTCAAAAAATTCACCATAACAGTGAGTTCTGATATATACTACCGTATGAGACACGCGTTGCAAGACTTCGTCTGTTGGTAGCTATTGGATATGGTAAGTTGTCCAGAAAGACGAGTATGCGTATCATAGATAGCACCACAATTTTCACAAAAACTAATTGTAATAGCATCGTCCTGTCGACCATCAGTACATTGACATGCGAATATTACTCGTTCTCCGGCAATCGTCATTTCGTGGATCAATCATTGCACTACAAAGGTATCAACGATTCGGTAGAGTGTTGCGAGATTCATACCGGGTTCTCATTTTTTCCCAACGAGTTCCTTTCTCATATCTGAGAAAGTGATTCGAGTATTTTGTCCAAGGAGTTCGACAAATCTTTTACGAGGTTCGGTGACGCGAGATTCTGGCATAGAAAAATGAAGGAGTTACAATAAAAAAGGAAGTGCAATATATAGATTATTTTGATAATTGCAAATCTTTGCGAGTAGAAAATTTTATTTATATTTTTGACTGAGATAGTCAGCTAGAATGAGCCTTGCTGCCTCTGCATCGATGTCTCCGTTGACTCCATATTCATCGAATCCGAGGATAGCCTCACTCGTGGTGAGCCTCTCATCATGGAGTACTATAGGTATTTTTACAATTGGTTCAAGTTGTTTGATAAAGCCAGAGACTCGTTTCCCATGCTGGGACATAGTGCCGTCAATATTGTAGGGCATACCGATGACGATCAACTCTGCCTTCCGTTCTCCTATCCATTTTGGCAGGATTGTGAGGAGATCTTTGGTAAGTACCGTTTTCCAGGCAAAGCAAAAGCCCTCAACCGAGTAGGCAAGTCCTGACTTTCGGGTTCCGTAGTCGATGCTAATAATACTATTCATCGATTATAACTTCGATAAATATTTTGGCAAGAGTATCTCTCGTAATATGGAGGTATACCATATGTCTTCAGGCCGCTTTGATATGGGTGTTATTTGGAAGCTTGATATCCTTTTTCTCGAACTTGATATCATATTTTTCAGCGATTCTCACTCCAACCGTGTGTTCATCGAGTCATCCGAACACTTTTTTCCCTTTTCCTCTCAGTGAGAATTCGAGTACTTGTCCTTCAAGCTGTTTTTGTATCTCAAATGCTTGTTCCAGCCTGAATCTCGCTTGGTCTTGAGCTCGTTTTTTATCGCCTTCAATTTTCGAAAGACGATCAGGCGTGACTTCTCTGGCGATCCCTTTGGGAATGAGGGAATTACGAGCCTGGGGTGCGGAGATATCGATAATAGCTCATTTGCGGCCAACATGAGCGAGGTCCTGGAGGAGTTCTACGGTGATCTTTTGTGTGGGCATAACGAGAAAATAGGTAATAGAAAAAATCTTCCATATGAGTATATAGAAGACCTGAAAAAAGCGAAGTTTTTATATGAGTTTTTGACCTATGTAATTACGTTCCTATAATCAACCATGAAGTGTCATTTATTGACTAATAAATGATTAGATGATTTATATACAATAAAAAGTTTTGACTTTTTACGCATTTCGCTATAATCGGCGGACCAGAATACTGGGGTGTCGCCAAGCGGTAAGGCAGCGGACTTTGACTCCGCCATGCGTAGGTTCGAATCCTACCACCCCAACCATATACATGTGGATTATGCAAATTGCATGTATTATGTATACAATTTTCTATCCCAATTGGTCACTTATGTAACTGTCAAGTCATTTTTCTCGACTTTTATATATTTTTCCATACAATGCGAACTTCATGTCACGGAAACAGTTTTTTGTAGAAACGATTGTTTCTGGATATGATCCAGTCTTTATCTCGCTTCGTTATGAGGTTTTCCAAGTATTCGTTTCAAATCGAATCCCTCATATGAGCCTAATTTTTCCATTTATGATTGCAGTAGTAGAAATCGGTGGTAAACAACACACAGTAGAACAAGATATATCTATTATCGTAGATCGTCAAGCTGGTGATGTTGGAAGTATTATGACTCTCCCAGCGCTCCTGATCGCGAGTGGAGACGGTACAACGGTCAGAGTAGGGACTCCTACTGTAGAAGGTTCACAGATCTCATTCAAGATCGAAGAACACCTCAAGGCAGATAAGATCCGAGTATTTAAAATCAAATCAAAAAAACGGTACATGCGAACGCAAGGCTTCCGAGCCTATCAGACTCGCCTCACGGTAGTCTCTATCGCGTAGTCTGTTATCACAGGCCTATAGAAAGTAGAATATCTCACTTGCGAGACTTTATCCCTAAAATACGAGATTGCCCATACGTCCAAATCATAAGGCTCGTCACGCACGAGCATGAAGATCAAATATTGATGTTCCATCAGTAGCTGATACCTTTCGTAAATTCAAGTGGTTTACTATTGGCCTTATTGTAATTTTTCCTATATATCCCTCTCTCTCGCTCATTGGTTCGGGAGGGATTGTTCGTGCGTGAGATTATGACGAATCTAGTATTATTACCGCGTACAATGACTTTGGCAATGGTGGTCAGGACAATTATATCTCAGATATGGGACTCATTCGTATTGGAGGAGATACATCATCGAATGCGGTTACTCCCACAACGGTTGGGAAGGATGGCTGAACCAATAAAAAAACAAGTAAAAAACATATCGTAAAATCAAGAGAGAGTGTTCGTAGTATTTCAGATATGTATAGAATTAGTACAGATGCAATACTTTGGGCCAATGATCTTTCGGAAGATGACGAGCTTACCATCTGACAAGTACTCATAATTCCTCCCGTTTCAGGGGTGATCCATAGTGTAGTATCGGGAGATACAATCTCGGAAATCGCGAGCAAATACCATGTTGACGCGGCTGATATCATCACTATCAATATGCTTGCAGATAGTGCGAGTATCAGTATTGGTATGGACCTCATGATCCCGGGTGCTATCAAAAAGAGTATTCCCGTCATAGAAAACACAAAAACCCCTGTTTCAAAAGTGAATCTCGTACAATGAGCTACCAAGGTGCGCGATAGTAGTGACGCGAAAATTGTTGCCAAAGACACCACGACGATCTCCTCTAAAACAGGACTGAAGGATCGATATATCGTAAAATATACGGGAATGTGACGATGATTTGTTGGAGGGAATTGTACGTGGTATGTGGCCCAAAATAAGAATGTGACATGGCGAGGGAATGCGATCTCATGGATGCGAAATGCGAAAAATGATGGTGTAAAAACCGGATCAACTCCTATCATCGGGTCAATTGTTCAATTTTCTGGAGGTGGATACAATCGGTACTATGGACACGTTGGTATTGTCTCGGGTATCGAAGATGGCAATATCATCGTGAAGGACATGAACTATCGTGGACTCTATGAGGTCACGATACGAAAGGTGGCGATCGATAATCCGAGTATTGATGGATATATATATGTAGATTAATTGTATATATATTGTATATATTGTATAGTACATATAGCAAACAAGTCGAGTCAAAATGGCTCGATTTTTTTGATTTCTGCGATAAGTAGTATATACTATTTTTGTTAGTATATTTTGTTCTTTCATCACTATGTCTACATATACCCCTTTTGAAACCGAAATGCTCATAATGATGAAAGAACTCAAGTCAGACGTCTCTGAACTCAAGTCAGATGTCTCTGAGCTCAAGTCAGACGTCTCTGAACTCAAGTCAGATATGATATCTGTAAAGTGACAACTCACTCGTATAGAAACTTGGAATGATAAGGCATTCGGCGCTATCGAGGATCTCCGTACTGAGCTCAGATCCGATGGAGCTGCCACAAGAGGGATGATATATGAGGCATATGATCAGGTTGCTGAGCTCAAGGATACACTGGTGACCAAGGCGACACCAACGGTCGTGCGGACTCGTTACCCGAGAGTAGCAATAACACGATAGTCCTATCATATTCCCACTTCTTCCCTGAGGGGGGATTTTTTTGTAAACGTCAAATTTATTTGACTAATGATATATTTATAATAAAATAAAAAGCATTAGTGTATTTTCTGAATACATAATGTGTTATATGATGGGAAAATAGGGCAATAGTACCAACATCTTCAGAAATTTGCATTATTATTGCATATAGGATAGAGTTATAGAGTAAATCTATTTTTTAAAGTTATACGCATATGTTTACACTCAATATCCGGAAAATAACGGCAGGGAAAACTGGGATGAAGTGGAATCAAGACTGACGTGATATCTCTCGCTGAGTGAAGTACGACAGTGACTTATACCTCCATGAAATGAAGAAACGACATGACTCCAATGATCATGCGTGAGTACAGCAGTATATCGATCGTATGGCGAAGGAGAGTGCTACAGAGAAAGCAGAACTCATCAAGTCGATAGATGAGGCGAGCAAGAAGGCTCCACGAGATCAAAAAGAAAAATATGCACAGTTCAAGACAGACTATGAAAGTCGACTACAGAAGGCGACAGAAGCATATACAAAAAATCAAGACAAAATCCAGTTCGACGCTATGAATAAGCGAGCATGACTCAAGACAAACGTCGAAGACAAAGATAACAATGCTCGCCAAGCAGAGGCATTCATAGAGTCACTCAAGCTCCTCGCATCTACTGACCCTACTGCCACAATATTGCTCAATAGATTCACCGCTGGATCAGGCAATGATGGAGATGCATATGTCAATCTCTCGAGTATGAATGTGGCAAGTATGATCAAATGGATGGCTCGAGGTATGCCTATGAGTACCAATGGACTCACTCCAGTTGGTTATACATCAAACGGTATGGACAATGGGGAAACCAAAGGACTCCAAAAGATCGCAGAAACACTCGGCACCTCATGAGATAAGGATAAAATTATGAATCTTTCGAAGAAGATTGCATCATTCTATGATGCTGGGCAGACTACTGAAGATTTCCTTCTGGCAGTACATAACTCACAAGATACAACTCCGTATAATAAGGATACATTTGTCGCATCACTCTCAGATTATCGTGCGAGTACAACATATACTCTTGATGCGAATGGGAGAGTGGATTCCAAGGATCGATCATTTTTCACGCCATATGCACCAGGAGAGCTCTCGACCTATTTCAAGTGACTCTCAGAGGGGGATCTCCTCTCTCGTCTCAATACGGTTCTCAAGATCGGAGGTGTAGCATCGACCGCCACTACTCTTGCAGGACTCGCAGATACTATGAAAAGAGATCCCGCAACTCGAGCAGCATACATCAAGTGACTCAATATTGTGGCATTCTCCAATGATCGATCTGCTTTTTTCAGAACGGGTAAATTCGAAGCAGGACTCAATACCGATACAAGCAAAAAACTCATAGAGAATATGCAATCTACTGAGATGCAATCTGCTGTCAAATCAGCACTTGATGCCAATGCTACTGCTACCAAAGATGCTGTAGCAAAAGATCCAAAAATCACTGATGCACAGAAAGAATCAATAACAGCGAAGATAGACCGAGTCATCGCAGAGCTCAGTACTCCAGATAGACTCACTGCTCTATCGATCGAGTCAGCGATGGCTGTCACCAATCGTCGTATCGGAGGAGGAATATCTGTTGGTACAGAGCTGCACTCTACGCTTGCAGATAGTGTAGCACTCACGGGTTCTCTCTCGAAAGAATTCGGATGAAAGATCGGATCTCTCATTGCTCTCTCATTTACCAAGGAGATATTTGCCTCTGAGAGTGCAGAACTCGGCGTACACTATGGAGTATCGTATGCGAGCAAATTCGTACCATTTCTCGGAGTACATGGACGCTATGAGGATATCCTCGCCGCTATCACGATGAGTCCAGTCGGAGCCAATGTCTATGCAGGTATCAGACTCGGTACCAATAGAGACCAGGATGCTCGTCTCCAAAAAGAAGTCGGAAAATCGGCAGAGGCTATTACTAGACTCGTTAAAGATATACAGAGTATCGATGCTATCGATCTCAAGTGAATTGTCACAAACACAGATATTGCAGAATCTATGACGAAGAATCTCAAAGTATTCCTCACAGAGAATAAATATGATCCTGCCTCTCCAGATCTCATCAAAGAGACAGTGATGAAGTCATCCATCATGGAGGCTATGAATATCGAACTCCTGAGTCTCTATCGTCAAAAGAATGATATGGGATGGGTACTCGATCAGGCTTGAGTCAACTTCGGTCAGCTCGCTGGACTCGCATATATCCTCCCAGGATTCCGAATAGCTCGCACTGATATGATCACGGGTATCACCAAACATACCTCTACTCAACAAGTAGGTGAGATTATCACCCCTATCGATAAAGCTACACTCTTTGGTACACCAGCGATGGTAGATGGAACCACTGAGTATAGTGTAGAGTTCAAAAATGACAAAATCAATAAGTGAGCTATTGCATTGCCTCCTGGGGCTGCGTGGGACACATCAGCAGATCACAAACCCACTACTATATCAGGACTCAAGGATTATGGACTCAAGGTTACACTCCAAGATGGTAAGTACAAGGTAGAATATGATACAACAAAAAAAATAGTAGTGTGAGAGTCACAGAAAGGTAATGATGCCATCAAGGTAGAAAATGTCGAAATAGAGTCCCTTGCTCGTATCGATAGTATTAGTAAGGCCCTCTCCAATCCTCAATTTCGTAAGGCTCTCTCTCATCTGTGGAATAATCCTACTCGAAAGCCTCAAGCAAATACATTTGCGAATATGCTCCAAAATATCGGCGATAGTGGATCTATCGCAGAGGCACGAGATGCATTCGTCAAACTTGTTACCAAGCCTGTTCTTATCAGAGAATTCTCATGAATTGTGCAGGTACTTGCGAAAATGACAGATGCAAAACTACTCCAATCAGCATTATTTGATATTCGGTGAGGCATGATGATGGATGAGAATCAGGCGAATACTGTTTCTAGGTCCAAGGATGGATCTCTTCTTGTTACAGAAAAAATCAAAAATACCCAGAAACGATTTGATGGTATGATAAATAATTCAAAGATGAGATCACTCTTTGAACAGATAGGTATCAGTGCTGCTGACTACGCTGGTATGGTAGTATGAAGTGGTGATAAGATCACTCTCGGTGCACCGAAACCAGGAATCATGGGTGCTATTGCATCCCTCAAGACAGGTACTCCATATATGGCTCGTATGCCAGCTGGTACCGTGAGATTTGCACAATCAGGAGATCAGGAGTTCGCCAAGGATATCTCTGTGTCAGCATCTTCAGATCAAAAGTCCAAGATGTTTGATACTATTTTGAGTCCTACATCTCTCGATGCTCTGAGTCTCAGAACTAATATTGCAAAAATTCTCTGAACTCAGATAGAGCAAGTGACATTCGACAATCTCAAGGATCTCATGGTCATGGGTATAGCAACTATCAATGAACGAATCATCAAAATGGAATGACAGAAGTTCTGACTCTGTGCCTATGGTGACTGTACCAATCCAGGCATCACGATGCAGGCAGGCAGTATCTCCACTCCAGAAATACCAGGGAAAAAGGTGGTATCGTCAGTAGATATATCAGCACGTGAAATAGTCGTCAGAATAGAAACAGTAGATAATTATACTACTGCCTTCGGTACACGACATACAGGAGTCAATATCGGAGTATGATATGAGGGACGAGATCCGCAGACAAATGTACCAACAACAACAGAGACTAATTATCGTACAGAGATACAAACGCGCGATGTACAAGTATGACCAAACAATATCCAGACAATCAATGGGAATCGAGTCATCGTAGTCAATACGGGAGGTACGCAGACAAATATCCCACTGTCGAGTCTTACTCGGCCTCAAGCTATAGCTCTCTCAGGGTGACAATCTGTAACTCTGAACGTTTCTGTTAATATACAGGTACCAACCACGACAGTTACCACATGAGCAGCTATTAGTCGTGCTCCTGAAGCTGTTGCTCTAGTGGGCACTATCACAGCAACTGAGATATCGACGTTACTCGGACGATTACTTGCAGATTCAGAGCATAAATTTGCAGGTGATCTCCCAAAATAATTACCACATTTCTGAGTTCTAATTATTAATTTTCATTTATGAAACTCATTCCTATTATATTTCTCTCAGTGTTTCTCTTGGCTTCTTGTGGAAGCACCAATACACCAGTTACACTACAACCAAAAATAGAATCAAATACAGTAGATATTGGTAACAAAACAATTACTACCATTTCGGGTTCTTACGTTCAGTCTATTCGTTAATTCCTTGTTTATGCGATTCATACGTACATCTGTTATCACACTTTCATTCTCACTTTTCCTAATAACTTCTGCTTATGCAGCTGTGATTGGATCGACTGAGGTATCATGCTCAACTTATTGAAATGATGCACTCTCTTGTAATCAGTGTTTTGACTGATGAACAGACTATGTAGGAGATACTACAGCCAAGGCATTTGATGATACATTTATCAATAGTTCAGCCACTGATGACGTCATTATCAGGCGTTCAGGTGGACTATCTGCCTGACCAGTAGCTCTGCAATCTGCCGTTACGGTAGGACTTAGTGCTGACTATGGAGTTTCATTTTCCTCTAATATAGTATGGTTTGATTACGGTTGAGATGTAGCGGTACTCTTTTTTGGTACTTCTACCCCCATCGCCCGTATGAGTGGTGGAGTATTGTTTACAGCTGTTGGGCCATGAGCCAATCCGAATAAGCCAGCACTTCGATACGAATATATAGTCAATTTTCAGAAGTATGATTTCGGAACATCAATGGCATCTGGTCCAGTAATGAATCATAAGGAATGTGCATTCGTCTCTCCTCGTTTTTGTGGTGATGGACTTATAACTCATGGGGAAGTGTGTGATGACGGTGCTCAGAATGGTCAACCAGGAAAATGTAATCTCAGCTGTACCACTACGATACCCAATCCAACATGTGATAGTATGACCGCTACTCCGATCTCTGGAGCTGCGCCACTGGATGTATCAGTTGTTTGTAATGCGACCAATGCTACAGCGTATCATATTGATTGTGGAAATGGTACCACGAATCTTGCTACTACGGCAGTATGTAGATATGTTTCTGGCGGTACATTTGCCCCACGTTGTACGGTTAATGGATCCATCACGAGTCCAGCTTGTACGAAGACTATTACAGTGTCTCCTCCTCCAGCGACCCCTGTTTGTAGTAGTATTATAACAGGCACACAGACATTTCCAGTGAGCTCAGTTACACCATGACTCTGTGATGTTGGAACACTCACTCCAAACAGCTTCACTACAGTTATTGTATGACCAAGAACAAACTATATTTGGAGTTGCACCAATAGCACCACTACTAGTTCCCAATGTTCTGCTAATTATACTCCTTCTATTCCGACCTCACCGGATCTTGCTCTCAAAAAATACGTAAATGGAGCAGACGCACAAACAGTAGCCACCGCAGTGGATATATTAAACAATACCGCATATAGCTATACGATTGACGTCAAAAATGTAGGTGGATGAGTACTCGTGAATTCTACAACGAACGTGGTCGATCCTTTGCCAGCAGGAGTGACATTGACTGCTACTCCAGTTGGAACATGATGGCTCTGTACTGGGGCAAGTGGGTCGGTTTCATTTTCTTGTACTCGAACTGAAGTACTCGCAAATGGCGCCTCTTTCCCAACTATTATGGTTGCAGTACGAGTATCGTCAAATAGTACATTTCTCATCAATACTGCTGAAGTATCCAATCCAAATGATGTTATTACCGCCAATAATACCGACCCAGCAGTGATACGTATCATTCCAACTATTCCATGAGCTAGCTTTGACCTCTCACTCAAGAAATTCGTAAATGGAAATGATGCACAGACAGTCGCCACTGCTGTGAATATAGTAACCAATACTGGCCTCACATACGTACTCCAAGTCAAAAATGAAGGTCCAATCACGGCTATAGGAACTACTACCGTAACTGATACTCTTCCAGCATGAGTCACACTTCTCTCTGTTCCAAATGTGGCTCCATGGGCATGTACGGCGAATCTTGCAACAAACTCATTTGCTTGTACAACGAGTGCAACTATTGCATCAGGTGTCACTCTCTCGGCTATCACGGTGAATGCTATCACAACGAGTAGTACGGGAACATTGACCAATATAGGAAGAGTCTCCAATCCAGGTGATACCAATCCTGTCAACAATACTGATCCAGCAGTGATCACCGTATGAGTGCCTATCATTCCTATACCTGGATTTGACCTCTCACTCAAGAAATATATAGGAACCAATGATGCCCAGACCGTCGCTTGAGGTGTTTCTACCACGACGAATGCTGTTCTGAACTACGTGATCCGTGTGACGAATTCCGGATCGAGTACCGTACCATCCTCTGGCATTACTACGGTTCAGGATATTCTCCCTGCTGGGGTGGAGTATGATACCGCAGCGACTGGATTAGGATGGACTTGTATCGTGACACTTCGAACCCTTCGATGTACTTCTATTCAGGTCGTAGGCACAGGGGCAAGTTATCCAGATATTACGATTCCATTTCGAGTGACTATCTGAGCGAGTCTATCCGTTACCAATATCGCCGCTGTAGATAATCCCAATGAGCTCCGTAGATGTATCCTCGCGTGAGGATTACCTGCTACTGATTCGGCTACTTGTACACTCGATACGTCGAATTCTGATCCAGCGGTGTTGTCTGTTCCTGGGGGCGGAGGCGGAGGTGGAGGAGGAGGTGGAGGAGGTGGAGGAACTTCCAATATTGGTAAAAAATGTATCAATGGAGTAGCCTCTTGTGCTACCTATAATAGCCTCACGGCGTGTACCAATGATGGTATTTCGGCGGCACTCTGTTATGCCGCTGATGCTGTTGGAATCAACATGTGCCAGGCACAGTCACTCCTTTGTGCTGGCCCAGGGGGTGGTAGAGGAGGTAGCTATACTTCTTGATACTGTGGAGATGGAGTACTGGGTTCTTCTCCTGGAGAAGAATGTGATGTCATCGGCGTAACATGGTGTGGTCAACATGGAGAAAAGAATATACAATGAGTTAGTATAGAGTGCAAGCTAAAACTAGACACCAATCCTGCCGCTAACCCGATTACGGGTCTCTGGATGACTATTCCGGTACTGGCTAAAGCGCAACGACTAGGGTATAACTGGCTCGATAACGAGCGATGAAAGGTGGCATTCGAGGATAATCGCATGGTACTCTGAGTAGGAACGAAGGCATTCACGCTCAATGATACGGTAGGACTTGGGATCAAG